>JAGXIP010000022.1 GCA_024635585.1 Saccharicrinis sp.
AATTTCATCAATGTATTTATAATATAGAAATTTGTTTTGCCCATTCCAGAAGTATTTTAATTTAAGTGTCCCATTTGCTGCGGTATCCATCTGTGCATAGAAATCTTCCTTTGAAACGTTTTGACCTTCACTCTCGGGGTGTAAAATAAAATAGCCTTCATTGTCCACAATAAAAGGATAACCCGTGTCAAAATATTTCTTTTCGTTAAATATTTCTTTTAACTGCTTTAAATCTTTTTCTTTAATGCCTACATATAATATCCCTTCTATTTTACCTTCTATATAAATTGGACTGTAGGCTGTTCGATACCAATCATTAACCACAAATGCACGGCCAAAATATGATTTATCGGTCAAAATAGTTTGTATAACCGGGGAATTATTCGGAATGTAAGTTCCTACAGCTCTTTCGTTATTTTTGTTTAATACATTGGTAGATATCCGTAAGAATCCATCATCCATTTTTTGAAATAGGGTTGCAGTTCCATGTGTGAGTTTCTGTATTTGATCTACAATATGTTCGCTATTTTGAACCACCATGCCCTTAATTTTCCATGCTGGTAGTTTTACCGTTTTTGATTCCTGGGTTTGTTGATTTGTAATCGTATACACATCTGAGTGCTGTTTGTCGATTAGTATCTCACCCAGCGTTTTCATGTATTGTTCAGCTGCATTTAGACCAATTGAAACCTTTTCCTCGTTAGCTTTTATTTGCTGTAATATAAGAAGCTCCAAATCATTTATAGATGATTCCATATTTTGATCTGTTTGTTTAATATTGCTTTTTTGTTGCACCTTAATCAAATAAATACCTAAGCTTACAAAAATGAAAAGCATAGTTGTAATCAATACCAGATTTAGACGATAGCCTATTTTTATATTTTTCAGGGTAATCATTGCATTAAGTTTATTGATTTGTAATGTTATTGTAATGGGGTAGGTAAGGGGCTAATAATTAAACGCAGTAAACACTGGGTAGCTGGAAATAGAGAAATTCTAAAAACAATATTTAATGTTTTTAAAAACTGAATCCATTTTTCATCGCTATCTAAGATACGGAAACTTTTAAAAATGGTTATGTCTTTTTGTAACTAATTTTCTGCTAAACAATTCTATATCAAATAGATAATTATTTATGTTTGCTTTAATGGGTTGAAATGGGGAGGAAAGAAGGTGGAAGTAATAAATCCTTTTTTAGAGTTATTCTTTAGCTGGTGTCCCTAATAGCAACACTTCGTTATATTTTTGTAACTATCTGATTGTTAGAGTTTTTGCTGAGGTAAGCGATTTTAGCTAACCCCTTGATAATGCAGCGTTTGTAAATAAGTCTAATGTCTATTATCTAGAATCTAACGGTCTATGGTAATAGAATATGACGGATAAATAATAAAACTTTAATACGAAAGAGATTTATTTTATTTGTAATGGTGTTTATTAAGCATCTACTAATGAAGCGCAATCGGCATATCTATCTTTAATTTGGTTTAAACAAATATGAACTTCATTCGCAGTGCTGGCACGTAGCATTTTAATCTTAAGGTCTCTAAAATCGTGCAAACCTTTAAAGGTAACGGCTAAGTGACGGCGCATGTGTAAAATGCCTCGCCGTTCGCCCAGCCATGCTATATTCTTGTCTAATTGCTCGTTAATCATATCTACATGCTCAGGAATCATCGGGGGGGTCAACAACTCGCCTGTATCCAAGTAATGACGCACTTCTTTAAATATCCACGGACGACCAATAGAGGGGCGTCCTATCATGAGTGCGTCAACACCATATCTATCCAAATACAATTTTGCCTTTTGGGGGCTTGTTAAATCGCCATTGCCAATAATGGGAATATGCATCCGGGGGTTGTTTTTAACTTCGCCAATGAGGGTCCAGTCGGCCTCGCCGGTGTACATTTGTGCGCGGGTGCGTCCATGAATGGTGAGTGCTTTAATGCCGGTGTCCTGAAGTTGCTCGGCCAGCTCAACGATAATCTTAGAATCTTCGTCCCATCCCAATCGCGTTTTAACCGTAACAGGCAGCTTAACGGCTTCCACAATCTTGCGGGTCATCTCTAACATTTTTGGGATATCCCTTAACATACCGGATCCGGCGCCTTTATTGGCTATTTTTTTTACCGGACAGCCGAAGTTAATGTCGATGAGCTCTGGCCCGCTTTCTGCAGCTATTTTAGCGGCTTCTACCATGGCCTCCACATCTTTTCCATAAAGCTGAATACCAACCGGGCGTTCTTCGTCAAATATGGTAAGTTTGCGTTGGGTACTCTCTATGCTTCTAATAAGCGCATCCGCCGAAACAAACTCGGTGTACATTAGGTCGGCACCATATTTTTTGCACAAAAGCCTGAATGAGGGATCTGTAACATCTTCCATAGGTGCCAGTAAAAGCGGGTGTTTCCTCAGCGCTATATTTTCTATCTTCACTATTCCGCTATTAACTTATCCAATAATTCTTTAAAAGATGCGCTGTTCCATTTGGCAGCTCCCTTTTTCTGAACCACCAACTCTCCGCTTTTCGAAATAATGTACGTGGTAGGTATGCTCTGTGAATATAAAAGTTCAGGTATCTCGTCCAGGTAACGATACGAGGGCACTTCATATCCTTTTTTTTCTAAAAAACTCTGTGTTGTTGCCAAATCTTCGTTGCTGAGTAGCACAAATTCAACTTTATCGCCGTATGCCTTATATAACTCGTTTATCGCCGGAAATTCGGCAACACAAGGTCCACACCATGTTGCCCAGAGATTTAAAAATATTACTTTGCCCTTTAAATCGGCAAATTTTTTTGTTTGGCCTTCTCTATCCAAATATCGCCATTGATAATCCTCATCTGTTAACCTTATTCCTTTGTTGCTTTCCTTGGGCGAGCTCATGGTATAACGAATAACAAACGAACTAATGGTTTTGCGTGTTGGCGGATTTATCATGGCAATAAACAACACCAAAAACAAAAAATCCAGAATGATCCCAGCTTTGGTTTTACGCGCTTTGTATTTATTCCACTGTGTTTTTAAAAAATTATTCATGAAATTGTTTTTCTGAAGGTTAACCAAGCAGGCCACTTCATACTTTTATAGTTAGTGCCCGTGGTACTGTTTATTTCCATTCGTAATGTTCTGTATTTATTGAGTCCATCCACATTATCGTAAAACTTTTGGGCATCGATATTAAATTTATGACCTGTGCCCGGCGTAAGTGTGATGGGAAAATAGTTTTGCCCACCAATGTTTTTAATGATAAACTCTCGCTTGCTGCTCCCGTTAAAAAAGCAAAGTGTAGGATTATTAAACGAAATGGAAGTATTGGTTTTGTTGATTAAAAAGACTTTTAAAATCAGGTTTCCGTTGGTTTTGCTTTTGTAATGGTTTACTTTAAAAATAACCACTTTCGGATACAGTTTATCAAGCCATCCATAGCGCTTTGCAACAAAAAAAGCCAATATGAGCACCAGCATAATGAGCAAGGTATTCATGTCATTGGCAGGTTGGGGTGTTTGGTCAATGTCGGTATCTTCGTTTGGTGTTTCTACCTCTTCGGAACTAGGTTGTGTCATTTCCTCGTATTGCGAATCGGCCGACCGTGTGGGTTGCTGAGCACCTTTGCTGCATATCTGAAGCATGAGAGCCGACCCCAGCAAAACGTAAATTATTATGCGGTTTGCCTTTATAAAAGAAAATAAATCTGCTATTCGTCTGTTCATGCTCAATTGATGTTATTATTTTTTGGGAAGGGCATTAATCCTTTAAAGTTGATGTAATATTCGCCATCTTTAACAGGGCGCGACATCTCTTCGTCTGTTTGCCCATTAGCATTGGCAATGCCCACGCTTGCATACCAACAAGTGGCCTGGTGTTTTGTTGCCAGCTTACTTACTTGCAGAATGGTTTCGGGACGTATGCTGCCCATGTCGGGATAATAAGCCGTTTTAACCACTATCATTTGAAACTTATCATCCTTTTTTGCCAGTATTTGTGGATTAACATTTAGTTCCTTTCGCACATTAAGCACTTCATAACCCTTGTCCACCAAATCCTTATACACCACTTTAATTCCTAAAAAATGCAGTTCTTCTAAGTTTAATATATCAGCCATCTCAACAAATCTTTCTTTGTAAAACAAGATGCAAAAATGCAAAAATTATGGCAGATGAGCAATGGCTTGTTTAGTTAGCACTATCCATCCTTAATTCACATGTATCAGTTAAACAGGGAGTTTTTCTATTTCTATCTTTAGGTTAACGGTAACTAGCACTTACGTTAAATCTATATTAATGATTAAACATTGAATAAAAACATCTAATATATTGCTATTCATTGGTTAAATCACAAACCAATTAAACTAAGAATTAAAATGTATTTTACATCAAAATAGCAATTAGGGTTTTATTTTAAAAAATTTATTTGTAAATTTAGAACACATAATATTTAAATAGTTCCTTATTTTATGCCTCTCTTTTATTAATAACTAAAACCAAGTATCATGAAACAAACATTACTTTTTATTGCAGCATTATTTTTATCTGCCGGTTCATTTGGGCAAAACCTTGTTAACAATGGCGGTTTTGAGACCTGGGATGACGAAACTACACCCACAAGCTGGACACACGTGGAAAATGTGACACAGGAGACTTCCATAGTGCATACTGGAACATATAGCGCCAAGCATACCGGAGGCACTAAAGATTTGGGGCAATTTGTTCCATTAGTAGGCGGAAAATCATACACAATAAGTATTTGGTATTACACCGTTCAGGCCGATGAAACAGATTCAAGGATCTGGGCTAAATGGGCGGATAGTGAAAAGACCTATATTGCCGACGCTGCAACGGAAAGTCAGCTGCAAGGACCAGACAATGGTTATTTGCCTATATTTGGTCAGTGGGCAGAATATCGCACAACAGTTGCAGCTCCTGCAAATGCAGCATTTCTATATCTTGAGGTTCGCACCTATAGCGGAGCTTTCACGTATTGGGATGATTTTAGTGTAATTGAAGATGAAGCTACCGAAGTTGAGCAACGAAAAGTAAATTCATTTTCTGTTTATCCAAATCCATTTTCCACGGATTTAAATATTAACGGTTTAGAAATTACATCAGTAGAACTTGTAAATTTAGCAGGTCAAGTAATGCTGCAAACTGAAGCAAATAATATAAATAGAGTCAAAGTCCCCACAGGCGAACTGACTAAAGGTATTTACTTAGTTAAAATAAGGGACATAAATGGTAATGAGAAAACTCAAAAAGTAATTAAGAAATAACCATAAGCACCTTTAAATAATAAGCACCGTTGTACCATTGTATAACGGTGCTTTTTTATGGGTTAGAGTAATCTGCGCATAGCGCATTCTTTGTGATCATTGTGATCGAAAAAGAGAGACTTCGATGTTAGTAGCAAATATTAAAAAAAACTGACCTTATCGGTTGAGTTATTATCCAAGCTTAATACATCACTCAATAAATTATTGGCCAACCTGCTGGCACCTATCCTGAACAGCTTGTTGTTTAACCACTTCTTGCCCAGCACGTCGCTTACCACTGCATAATAATTAATCGCCTCCACGGTTTCGGAAATTCCGCCTGCAGGTTTAAAACCTACTTTTTTACCAGTTTTGGTATGATACGCTTTTATGGCTTTACACATTACATATGCTGCATCAAGCGTTGCAGCTGTGGGTATTTTACCCGTGCTTGTTTTAATAAAGTCGGCTCCGGCATCCATGGCAATAATTGAGGCATTCCAAATAAGTTGTGCATCCGCGATGGCACCAGTTTCTAATATTACTTTCAGGTGAGCCTCACCACAAGCATCTTTGAGTTGGCGTATCTCCTCGTAAACAAATTCGTAGTTACCCTCTAAAAACTCTCCTACCGAAATAACCACATCAATTTCGTTGGCCCCATAGCTTACGGCTTTTTTGGTTTCCAGCACTTTTATGTCCGAAAAGGTTTGAGACGAAGGAAAACCCCCGGCCACAACCGCCTTCTGTACTTCGGGTACTTTTAAATATTGATTAATTATGGGCGCGAATACCGGAAAAACGCAAACTGCACCAACAGATGGCATATTGGGATACTTTTCCTTAAATTCATTTACCTTTTGCACAAAGCCAGTCACCGAATCGGCCGAATCAGTTTCTTTTAAAGTGGTTAAGTCGATACAGCTAAATATTTTTTTAAGCACTTCGGTATCGCTTGCCAGGTGTTGATTAGCTAATGTAATCCGTTCAATCTCGGAACTGATGTCGTTCGTTTTAAAATTTAATTTGTACTCGTCCAGTATATTTTCTGATTCCATCATTATTGTAGTTTTTTATTGTTTGTATGTCTGTCCTTATCACGTTTGGTTTTTTTGCTGATATTTTTTTGTAGTGCCTCATCCAGGTTAACACCCGTTTGGTTGGCCAGGCAAATTAAAACCCATAGCACATCGGCCATTTCGTCGGCCATGTTATCGTTTTCGCCAGCTTTGAAAGATTGTTCGCCATATTTGCGAGCTATCACGCGTGCCAATTCTCCCACCTCTTCGCTTAGAATAGCCATATTAGTGAGTTCGTTAAAGTAACGAACCCCGTAGGTTTTTATCCATTCATCTACTTTTTTCTGCGCTTCTTTTATCTCCATAATAAAATTATTGGGCTAATTTACATTTGTTTTATTGCTTAACCTGAAATATCATTAAATTATTCGGGATAAAACGTTAAATTGGGATGCATTTTAATTTACTAATCATCATGACAAAATGTAATTTCAGTGATAAAGTAAAACTGTTCTTGAGAAAACAACAATTTATTGTAAAACCGACACCTCAGCCTCGACAAGGCTGGGAAGAAGTATTTAAAAATATGGCAGAAAACGGAGATGATAAATTGCTTTTTGAAGATGTTTTGAGGATGAGAGTTTTGAAGAATGGGTTTAGAGAAGCAAAGCCTTCGATAGTAGTACCTTACTTAAACTATAAATTATAAAATATGAAAAACATCTACCTACTAATTTTTGTATTCTTATTATTGGGTTTAAACCTTAACTCACAAACCGTTGAGGAATATTATGCACCTGCACAAGGGAAAACCGGAAGCGAGCTACGTAACGCGCTTCACAATATCATAAGTACCAACATAAAATTAAGCTATACTCCTGGTGTGTGGGATGCCCTCAAAATTACGGATGAGGATCCCAATAACTCTAATAATGTAATTCTATTGTATTCAGGCTGGTCTTATCCAAAAGATAACAATGGAGGCAGCAATACGGAATGGAACCGCGAACATACATGGGCAAAGTCCATGGGCGATTTTGGCACAGATGCAGGTCCTGGTACCGATATTCATCATTTACGGCCTACCGATGTTACTGTTAACGGAGCCCGTGGCAATTTGTATTTCGACAATGGCGGCAACCCTTTTACCGATGCATCTGTTTATGGAGGTGGCAGTGGAGTTACGAATTGCTTTTACGATGGCGACAGTTGGGAACCGCGTGATGCCGTTAAAGGTGATGTGGCCCGCATGATGTTTTACATGGACGTACGTTGCGAGCCAGGCGATATGATTGATCTGGTTTTGGCCGAATATTCCTCCTCCACGGGTAATCACGGCAAACTATCCACCTTGTTACAATGGCACAAAAACGATCCTGTGGACGGCTGGGAGTTGTCACGCAACGAAAAGATATTTAACATTCAAGGCAACCGCAACCCATTTATCAACCATCCCGAATATGTTGACCTGATTTGGGACGGCAGCGGAAATAACAATGGCGGTGATTATACTGAACTGTTCAAGGAAGATTTTGAAAATGAGACGTTGGGTAAGATGAAGGGCTACAATGTTATTGGAGAAACCGTATGGTATGCATATAATAATCAAGGTGATAAGTTTGCTAAGATGAGTGGTTATAACGGCTCATCAACATCTCAGAACGAAGATTGGCTCATCAATACCAATGCCGTTGATTTAAGCGGATATTCCGATTTGACTTTATCGTTTATTTCTATGATGAAACTTTATGGTGGGAATACCAGCCTGACGGTTCATATTTCTTCGGACTACGATGGGACATCCAACCCCAACGGCTTTACTTGGACCGACGTAACTTCTCAGGCAACTTATTCAACAGGCGATTACAATAGAGTACCTTCAGGTAGTATTGATTTAACGTCTTGGGCCAATCAATTGATTTATGTGGCCTTTAAATTTGAAAATGCGGCTATTGGAAGTAGCACCTGGCAATTAGACGATATAAAGGTAATAGGTAAGGAGATCACCTCGTCGGTTAATATCAATGCGCTGCGCAATGTTTACCTGTATCCCAACCCAGCACAAAATCAAATCACCATCGTAAGTGATGCTAACGTAGATATAGACGAAGTGCGTATTTTTGACGTTTCAGGTCTGGTACAAAAAGTGATTAGCCCATATAAAAATAATAGTAGTATCGATTTAGGTGATTTGCGTAAAGGGATGTATATTATACAGATGAAGGATGCAGATGGGGGTTTTATTGTTAAAAAGTTAGTGGTAAAATAAGCAAAGCGCATCATGACAAACGAAAGAGATCTTAGAAGGGAGCAGCGATTCCAAAATTATCAGAAAGCTTTAAGAAAGAAAACTCGCAGAAGCCATAGATTATATCAAAAACGGTTTAAAATGATATCTAAAAAATAAAAATAGAGCCGTCCCCCGGTGGTTCCGGTCATGCGTTATCCTCAGCAAACCATTCGGCGTAAGAGTTGGCCGTTTCGTGCAGGCGTAAGCTATGCAGTTTTACGTTTTGCGGTAATCTGCCCCCGATGCGTTCGGCCATTTCCACCAGCATATTTTCGCAGGTTGGCTGGTAATCGGTCAGTATTATTCTTTCGCCCATTTGGGGCAGTGCCAACAAAGCCTTGTGTTCCGAATCTTTATTGAGTACCAACGCATGATCCAATCTGTGTACAACTTCTTGATTCACGATTTGCTTTAGCTGACCAAAATCCATCACCATACCATATTTAGGATTTGTTGGGTCGGCATTTGGTTCGCCTATAACGGTTACCCTTAAAATATACGAATGACCATGAAAATGCTTGCACAGTCCATCGTAATTCCAGAGGGCATGCGCCATTTCAAATCTAAATTCCTTGGTAAGCCTAATCATTTTACCCATTGCATCCATCTAAATATTTACCACAAAAATACCTTAAACCCATCCGAATACAGAAAAGTTTAAGGTAATGGTATATTTTGTATCACTTATAAATTTATCGAACACCTGCTCACACAATTCACAATGGTTTGTAAACTATCATGCTTTAGTGAATAAAAGGTGTTTTTACCTTCGCGTTGCGAAACCAGTACCCCTTTGTCTTTTAAAATCCCCAAGTGATGTGAAGTGGTGGATTGTTCAATATCCAATAATTTATGTATTTCGGTGACAGTGAGTTTTTTGCCATCCTCCAAAAAACTTAATATAGCAATACGCATGGGGTGAGCAATAGCTTTAAGCATACCAGCGGCACGTTCCAATTGAGCCGCATCCAAATCCTGAATTTTCATTTCCATAATATGTTCCTTCATAGCCATAAATAACAGCATAATAATAACAAATGCAAATATATAAATATGTTGGCTAAATAGCAGTAACGTATCGATTATATTTAGATATTTAGATGCGAATCAAACTTTCGACCATCATAGCCTTTAAAGTCTGGAGGCATTGATAATAAACAAGCAATGGCTATGGTTTTGGATAATCCTGTGCGTAATTTTTTAGAATTTGTTTGGGGTAGGCGGTGTGAAGTCAAGCAATTATGCGTCAGCCTCTTTTCTTCCAGACTTTTGGACTTCTACTTGTATGAATGATTGCCAAAATATATATGGCATCTTCTTTAACTGTAAAAAATATTCCATACGGAAAACGGACAGTTAAAGCTCTTTTTAGTTCGTTATAAACAATCTGGTAATGATTTGGATTTCGCTGTATTGCATCCAAAGTAGCCTCCAATGCAAGTAAAAATTCATTTCCAAGACCATCTAGTTTTTCATTATACCAATTTGCTGCATCTTTTGCATCTTCTTCGGCTAATGGCTTGATGATAAGTTTATACATTAGAACTGATTTTTAATTCTCGCTTTTACATCAGCCCAACTGGAACCTTCACTTGGATTATTTTTATGTGCTTCAATTCGATTATCTAAAAGCTCTTTTACTTCATCAGTTAATTCAAGCTTTTCATCGTTTTCTGCAATACTATCCCAAATGGCCTCTACCATTAATATGCGTTCTGGAACGCTTAGTTTTAATATGTCTTGCATCATTCTTGTCATTTTACAAAGTTAACTATTTTTAGATACCTTATAAAGCAAGTTGAAGAACTTGAAGATATCAAACTGTACGATGAAGTAAAAGCAAAAAACGAAGAATCAATTCCTTTTGAGATGTATCTGAAAAATCGGAAAGATAAAAATGCCTGATTATTTTGATTTTGTGACTGTTGGTGAATACACAAAAGAACACAGTGAAAAAATAGTTCTAAATAACTGAATAATAATGCCATGAAAACATTAATAATTGACATAATTAATGAAAATGCTGTTCGTCTGATACAGGATTTGGAGACGTTAAAACTTATCCGTGTGCACAAAGAAAAAAGGAAGAAAAAACTGTTAGCCTTGCTAAAAGGTATAAAGAAGCTATGCGAAAATAAGATTTAACCGAGATTGAGCTTAATTGATTAATCCTTGGGAGAGCTAATCTTCAAACTAAAAGCTCTCTGATAGATTCCCATAAAATTCTGCCGTTCTCTAATAATAAAACCCCTAGCTTCTGATTATTCGAGTGGTCGCGTTTATACCTCTGTATAACCTTTTCATACCGGTCGTGCTTGCTTAGAATGGAAGTACCCTCAACATTGAAAACCGCTGGGCTAACTTTTCTTAATTCAATAGCATTAAAAATCCTGTCAGGAATACAACATATGCAAACCGAGTATCTTATCAAATATGCTTATATTTTGTGCCATTAAAACACTTCGAAATGTCCCATACTATTAAACAATACCCTCTAAATTCTTATCCTCAAAGCGAGGAAAAGCTAAATATAATCACCCATGCATTAGGGTTTATAGGTGCTGTTTTAGCTCTTATATTTATGCTGATAAAAACAATTCCATTGCACAGTTCAGCTCATCTGTTATAGGCATTGATATATGGCGTAAGCCTTGTTACGCTTTACACGGCATCTACCCTGTTTCATAGTTCTACAAAGCAAAGGTTGAGACATAGACTTAATATATTCGATCAATGTGCTATATATTTCCTCATTGCCGGAACTTATACGCCTTACGCGGTAATAACGCTTCGAGGAACTACGGGATGGGTTATTTTGGCCATTATTTGGGCAATTGCAGTAGGCGGAATCGTATTAAAGTTTTTCTTTACAGGTAAGTATCGCATCCTCTCTACCATTATGTATGTTGGCATGGGCTGGGTGGTTATGTTTGCCATTAAACCTTTGTATATCAATCTCGATTTTGCTGGTTTTATTTGGTTAATGGCAGGCGGCTTAGCCTATACACTGGGAGCTATTTTGTATGCTGTTAAAAAGATACCCTACAATCATGCTATATTTCATGTTTTTGTTTTAATGGGCAGTGCAAGCCATTTTATTTCGATTTATTATTACGTATTTTAATTTTATTGAATAGTTTGTTGCGATGGACAAAAATATAGGTCTGGTTTTAGAAGGAGGTGGTTTTCGGGGTTTATATACGGCCGGCATTCTGGATTGTATGTTAGCGCACGATATAGAATTTCCTTATACGGTAGCTGTATCTATGGGTGCTAGTAATGCCACCAATTATTTGGCCAAACAGACAAAGCGCAACCTACAAGTTCCGTATACATTTGTGAACGATGCTCGTTATCTGAGTTACACGCGTTTACTAACCAAAGGGGAATTGTACGGGATGGACTTTATTTTTAACGATGTGCCCAATACACTAATCCCTTTCGACTTTAAGACTTTTGAATCATCGCCCCAAAAATTAGTTTATGTTTGTACCGATTGTTTAACGGGTGAGGCCTATTACGCACCCAATAACAATACCTCTGATGTCTTTAAAGCACTCGAAGCCTCTACCAGCTTGCCCTTCGCCTCAAAAATGGTTAAACTGTACAATAGATCATTGTTAGATGGTGGTATAGCCGACCCCATACCTGTAGAAAAAGCTTTGGCCGATGGATGCAAAAAACTGGTTGTTATCCTTACCCAGCCCAGAGAATATCGCAAAAGTGCCATCCCTTTTAAAAGCATTGTGAAAGCCAGGTATCGTAATTATCCCCGACTAGCAGAAGCCATCATCAATCGTCATCTCTTGTATAATAAGCAATTGGACAGGGTAGAATCATTAGAAGCTCAAGGTGTTGCCTTTGTTTTTCGCCCCAAGACAAAACTCTCCATCAGCCGGACAGAAAAAAACAAAGAGAAGCTTAAAGATGCTTTTGATTTGGGTTATCGCGATTGCCAAGAAGTCCGGGATAATTTGATGGAATTCCTAGGTTCTTAAAAATCTAATCCGAAATTCTGTCCAACTCATCATCCATGGCCGATTTCTTTCGTCTGTTGCTTTTTAGTTTCTGATTACCAAATTTATAGGTGGCACTTATGCCATACCGACGGCTATCGAAGGAAATTACACCATCTACCTTCATGCCGCCATAGTTGCTGTTGTAGGCATAATCGCTGCTTGTATTCAGTAAATCGTTGGCGGTGAGTTGTACAAGCAATCTGTTCTTGAAGAACTCCCGCTTTAAACCCAAATCTATCTGGTGGTAGGCTTGCACGTTTAAACTTCCACGCCAAATCCAAGGACTGCTGTAAAAGTAACTCGCCTCAAAACGGATATCTTTGGGCAGACTGAAATTGTTTTGCAACCTGAAATTAGCCGTATGCGCTTCCAAATCGATTACAGTCTCGTCTAAATCTCCATCGTATTTAAAGTAATTGTAGATAGCAAAAGAAGTAAAACTCCACCAAATAAAAGCGCGCAGTGAGTAACTGGCCGAGAGTCCGTTGTTGATTACTCTATCCATGTTACGTGGGTTCATCACGGTTGCAAGGTCATCTACCTTTTCAAATAGGTTGGCAAAAAAGTCACGGGTAACGCTGTAATTATTCGATATAACCAACTTACGCTTAAAGGTATAGCTCAGTTGGTAATTGGTAATGTAGTTTGGTTTTAAAAATGGATTTCCTCTCCACCATGATATTTCGCTCAACTTGGATTCAAAGGGGTTCAAATCCTGATAATTGGGGCGGGTTATTCGTCGCCCGATACTTATGCTTACTGCGTGGGTTTTCTGGTCGTCGTAAGAAAGACTAACATTTGGAAACCAGTCGGTATAATTGCGCGGAACCACATCGTTGTTGGTGGGGATAGAACTTTCCAACTCTCCCAGCGAAGAGGTATTCTCGATGCGGATGCCCGTGTTCAAATTTATTTCGTCGGTAAGTTGCACGCCAAAGGTTAAATAGCTCGATGCAATCTTTTCGAGGTATGTAAAATCGTTGCTCCGATTGATGTTTAAATCGGACTGACCATTGTTTATGTCGTAAAATTTTAAAGAGTTATCGGTGGATATGTACGAGTATTTGGCTCCTGCTCCAAAACTCAATTTGTTCACCCTTTTTTCGTAATCTATTTTAGCCGACATTATTTCGATTACCTTATTGGCATCGTATTCGTTGTTAATACTTCTAAGCATGTTATTATTCGTATCGTAATAAACGTTGGGCTGTCGGGTGTTATTATCGTTGGTATATCTGCCCAAGCTTAAATCGGCCGAAAAGTTGGCACTGCCATTGGGTTTAAAATTATAATACATGTTCATATTATAATTATCGGTTGGCGAGATATCCACAACCTGTGAATTAAGCCGTTCGGTAGGGTTTACATTGTTAATGTCATGGATGTAGGTATTGCTTTCCAATTCGGCATCTCTACTATTTATCAGTGCCTTAACATCAATACCCACCGTGCTTTCCGAGTTAATTTTATAATCCAATCCTCCGGTTAAGTTTATCCCCTTCCTAAAGTTTTGACTATACGATTTTAAGTCGATCAAGTACTTTTCCATTTCGGTGGTTTTCACAATATCTACCTGGTAGTTAAAATCGGAATAATTGATATTGCTGTAGAAATTAATCTTTTCGCCATTGATATTAAGCGTTGTACCAAGGCTCGACCTAGCATAGGTACCTTTTGAATAGTTGGCGATAACGTTACCGTTATAACCACCTGCGGTATTACGCTTCAATTTAATGTCGATAACTCCGCCCGAGCCTTCTGCTTCGTATTTGGCGGATGGATTGGTGATAATATCGATGGATTCAATGTCGTCGGAGCGCATCCCTTCGAGCAAGTTAGTAAGGTCGCTGCCCGATAAGCGCGAAGGCCTGCCGTTGATGTATATGCGCACCCCGCTTTTGCCTTGCAATACAATGTTTTTATCCAAATCTACGATTACACCGGGGGTTTTGCTCAACAATTCAATCCCGTTGTTTCCTGAGGCATTGGCACTGGCCGATACATTGTAAACCATTTTGTCCGGCTTTATCTCAATCAAAGCTTTTTCGCCTTTCACAACAATTTCGGCCAATCCGTTTACTTTTGTTTTCAGCAAAATGGTTTCGAGTGTAATATTTGGGTTAACTGTCAAATCGATTATATCCGAGATATGAGTGTTAAATTCAAGGTTACGCACCATGATGAAATATTTGCCGGGATCCAGATTGTCAAAATTAAAAGATCCTGCATTGTCGCTCAGCATACCTTTTATAAAAACTGTATCCTTATTGGTTAAAACAACAGTCGAAAATTGTGAAGGCTTCATTTCGGGATCTAATACCACACCGTTTATTTGTGATGTTTGTTGTTGTGCAGCGACTTTGAAACCGCAAAGAATGGTAAAAATGATAAATATTAAAATATTCTTATTTGGTTTCATAAATAGGAGCTATAAAGTTTAAAATGTATCGTTCTAGTTGTACCCAGATTGCTATTTACTCTTCTTATAAATCATGTACCAATTGATGTAATATATGTCGGAATCGGGTTTCTCGAGTTCTTTTTTGTCTTCGGGAGAAAGTGCGGGCAACATATAGTCGTCGCCGGGCTGCCAATTGGCTGGCAAAACAATTCCATCCATGCGGTCATATTCCTGAAGTGCTTTAAGGGTTCGCAAAATTTCGTCGATGTTACGACCCACCTCGATGGGATAAAAATGAAAGGCACGTATGGTGTTTTCTGGGTCGATAAAAAATACGCCGCGAACGTTTTTCCTTACCTCCGATTTATAATCTAACATACCGTATTTATACGATATGGATGCCGAGCTGTCAACCACCAGTGGGAAGTCTATTTTTACCTTTTGCCGCCCTTTAAATTCGATGGACTCTAAATCGGATTTCCAACTCAGGTGCGATACCATTTTGTCCACTGAAATGACTACAATAGCGGTATTCAAATCTTTAAAATCCTTTTGTCTAAACCCCAACTCCAATATCTCGGATGAGCAAACCGGGGTGAAATCGCGCGGGTGGGCAAACAAAATTTTCCATTGTTTGCCAAAATCTTTGGGGAAGGATACCATACCATTTGTAGAGGGCGCTTTGAAAGTAGGAGCCTGAGTGCCAATCAGTGGTATGCGTTGGCTTTCGCCTTGTTGAGCTATTGTTGAGATGGTAAAAAGGAAAGCTATTGCAAGGACCAAACTGTAATGTTTCATGCTGTATCGTAATTTTAATTAGATAAATTCGAAACAACAGTGAAACATTAAAGCAATTAATTAGTTCATTGTCAAAAGTATAATCATCTCACATCGGTACATTTCATGTGTAAGAATAAATTGTTCAAAATGTCGAACTAGAATTAATGCAAAAAAAGTCGTTCTCTACGAAAGTTTTTTACTTATCGCTATTGCTCTTCCAAAACATTGTCCTTCGTTTTAAAAACCTTACCATAAATGATTAATGCAATGGCCGATACAAAGGCCACGGCGCCAAAATAATACCAAATATAGTGTGCGTTGGCACTGGCTGCTTCCCACTCGGCAGTCCGTCCGCCAAACTTTAGCGGGTCGGGACAGTATTTATCCAATAATACCCCCGACATTAAAAACCCAATAATGCTCGACAAGAAGGAGTGCAGATGGCTAAAACCCAAATAAAGTCCCTCTTCGCCTTTGGGTGCCTGAAACGAAAAGTATTCTAAAAAGCGGGGTGATATAAACGATTCGGCCAATCCTTGAAAAGCGATGCCCACAACCATCATAAAAGCGATGGGGTGCATGCCCAACATGGTAACCGTATCGCCATCGAACAAATTACCAGCCGCCATACAAAAAGCCGAAACAGGCATAATAAACATGCCAATGGTCATCGAGAATAAAGCCGACCTGCCTTTCATCAGTGAGGTAATGATGCCCACGGTGGTAAAAACAACAAAGGGATTTACGTTGGCATACCAACTTGGCGAGGCACTTTCGCCAGCCAAGCGCAGTACATATTTAGGCATGGTAGCATAAAGTTGTTGTTGCACCAACCAAAATCCGGTAACAATAATTATCAACACAATTAATCGGCTGTTGCCTAGCACTTTAACAAATGCAGTCCAAATTTCGGCAAATGATTTCCCTTCGCGTTTTTGTACTGCAGGTTTAAAAAAGAAGAACACAGCTATCAAGGCCAAAAGGGTCATTGTGGCCGAAAAGTAGCTGATGTTTATTAAACCCACGTTGCCCATGGCGTCGCGCATTGGTTTTACAACGGTTTTGCCCGAAAAAGCTCCAATATTAACTATGGTATAAAAAACAGAAAATCCTGCTGCCCTGTTTTCGGGGCTTGTTTCCAAGGATACTGTTCCGGTTATCACCGATTTAATAAAACTGCCACCAATAATAATTAAGGCCATAACAGGAATAATCACATACCTAAAGTTACTTTGGTCAAGGCCATGAAATATGGTATCTCTTCCATATTCGGCCAATCCTGCATTTTGGATAAAGGTGGGCACAAGGCCTAACCCAAGATAACCCAGTGTTAGAAAACCAAATGCTACAATCAATGATTTTTTAAATCCTATTTTGTCGGCATAAGCCCCGGCAAAGGTGGGAAGCAAGTAAAGCAATGCCGAAAATGTGCCGGCAATGGCAGCCGCTTCTATATCGTTAAAAGCCAGAATACGCGACAGGTAAAGGGTAATTACAATAAATATCCCGTAGTAGGCGGCCCGCTCCAGCAGTTCGGCAAAGTTGGCTGTCCAAAAGGCCGCCGAAAATTTTGTCTTCATATTATGTGTGTATTTAATTTTTAAGAGCGCATAGTTAGATATTGCTTACGACATACAAAAAGACAAAAATCATAAAAATCTACCTACCCGTTAAATCCCGGATTACCTTACTTGCCGCCCAACATCCAAAAAGAGCAGGCATAAAGGAGATGGTTCCTACGGTTGTTTTTTTGTTTCGCTCACCTTCTGTTTTAATAACAAACTCTTTTGGTACCATTTCCGATGAGTAAATAACGGGTACTCCCTTACGTATGCCATATGTATAGAGCCGCTTACGAACCATACGCGCTAAGGTGCAATATTTTGTATTCGCAATATCTGTGAGTTCTATTTTTGAAGGATCCACCTTGCCCCCGGCTCCCATCGACGAGATAAGGGGTATTTTCTTCATTAACGATTCGCGGATTAGTGCCACTTTGGGCGAGAGGGTATCGATGGCATCCACTACATAATCAAAACCTCCCTCTAATAAATCACCAAAGGCATGTTCATCAATAAATTCGGCTATGGTGGTTAATTGTAGATTTGGGTTAATATCCAAAAGTCGGGTTTTTACAACCTCAGCTTTTAGCTGACCCACAGTGCTGCATAGCGCCGGTAATTGACGGTTGCGATTGCTGTTGTTCACCGTGTCGCCATCCACAATAGTCATTTTTCCAATGCCGGCTCGTGCTATCTGCTCAGCGGCATAGGAGCCCACACCACCTAAACCAACCACCAAAACATTTTTCTGTGTTAACTCCTCCAATTGTTCCCTGCCCAAGAGTAGTTCTGTTCTTTCTAACCAATCCATTTATAAAAAAATCCGTTTAAAATTTTCTTCTATTTTTATCTTCAACATATCCAAATCCAAATCTAACAGCTTGGCTGCTTCAGTGTATATCTCTCTAATGCCAAGGTTGCTATCGTCGGTTTCGAGCAACACAAAATTTAAATCAATCTGGTTTAAAATCTTTTTAAATTTATCGGGATACTTGATTAAATTTTCCCCAAAAGAAATAAAAATTTCCTTATCAATAAAATGTTGAGCCGTTTGTACAGAACCATGGTAACCATGAATAACCCATGTTTGTTTTGCTTTTGTTTGTTTTTTTTCGAGTATGAGGTGATGTGTTTTTACAGCGTGGATAATCAAAGGCAGGCCGTATTTTTCGGAAAGGGCTATCTGTTGCTCAAAAACACGTTTTTGCAGGTTCATATCCTTTGTGTTTTTGTCCAATCCGCACTCTCCAATTGCTGCAATTTTATTTTGTTGGCAAAATTCTTCTATCCTCTGTAAATCGTGTTGTATTTTGTTTGGGTCTATATACCAAGGATGTATTCCGCACGAAAGGATACTACCTTTTACTAATGCAGGTATTGGCTCTTCGGGATAAAAATTGAGTACCGAAATATCAGCATCCGATTTTATACAATGGGTATGGCAGTCGATATACATACCAGCAAAATTAGTAAAAAACGCCACTTTCACCTGGTATGTTTACCAACTAAATAAATATCTTTATAACGAAAAAAGCCTGTCCCGCAAAAGGCGGGAAACTTCAATCTAACGAGTTTGAAGGTGCTGGACTGGATTGGTATGATTATGGCGCTAGGATGTATGACCCGGCACTGGGGAGGTGGCAATGTATTGACCCAATGACAGAAGGGTTTGAAAATTGGACACCGTATCATTATGTGCATAATAATCCAATTTATTATATTGATCCTAATGGGATGTATGCCTCATCAGGAGTAAAAGAAAATGAGGATGGTTCTTATTCTGTGGTAGGAGCAAGAAATGATAAAAATACAGGTGTTTACATAGCTGATGATAATAACGAGTGGGATATTTATACTAGTGAAAGAATTGCTTATACAAAGGATCCATTTACTTTTTTAGTCCCAGATGATGTAAATGGTGGATTTACTAAACGATTTGCGGATGTAACGTTCTCTTTAAATGATATGAAGGATGGGAATGAAATTTATTCCAAATTTACTGGGGAATGGAAATCATTTGTTTTGGCTTCTGGTATCTCAATGAATTCTCTGCCATTATTAGCAATTTTATCCCAGAATACGGGTAGGTATGATTTAAAAACAAATTCAAAATATGCAAACGAAAAGGATAAATACTATATGCCTTATATGAGGAATGGTAAAATAATTACAATTCGAGGATTGTCAAATGAGATTTTTGGAGCTAATCTCAGAGCAATAAATAGTTTGTCACTAGATCAGGCTTTTGTTTCACCAAAAGGATTCTATAATTTAACAATGCCAGTTGTTGGGGGGTATAATCAATATCAGAATAATAGAAGTAATTTTTTTGATGGTGGAGGATACAATATGGGATACCAGCATTATGGAGAACATATTTATTCTGGAACAAATATTCACAGAGGTTATTTTGGTTCTAGGGCATATATACCATTAAATCCGTAATTATTATGAATATGAAATTGTTAATATTGGGGTTATCTATTATTGTACTTAGTTCTTGTGCAGATAAGAGAATTATCTATAAGAGCATTACAAAAGGAAATGCAACTGTAATCTGGTATCAATACAGTTATATTACTAGCGGAAGTCCTCATGTGATTGAATTGAAGAATAATAATTTTACTTCTGTCATCGGTAGAGATATAGATACATATATCAAAGATATTTCTATATCAAATGACACAATTTATATTGATCGCCGAGGGTTTCATAAAAAACGTGGAGTTGAAGTTATTCTAGAAGGATATGCACTCGGATACCATATAAAAAACAGGTACAAAGAAAAATAAGAGTTAGTTCCTCCCCGCTGTCGCACAATTGTATCGTGTGATAAAGAGATACAAAACAACAAAAGCTGCATTTAGAAATAAGTGCAGCTCTTATTTTTTGGGAATAGAATAAATAGCGAATTATAAGACTGTGATGGAAGACATGAGTTGCAAACTCTGCCCAGTAAAGGGGTGCAGAAGGCTCTAAAACAACTATTATTTATGATATAAAACTACTAATACTTAAAAAAAACATGAACAAACTAAAACTGATAGTAATACTAATATGCAACGTTTTCGTTACTAATGCCCAAGATAATTCCTTTAATCAAAGCAAAGGACTATTATTAGGTACACAAGTTGAAATGTTACCTTACGCCTCACCAATGCTGGCAGCCATTGTCGGATATAAACATAAACATATAATAGCGTTTGTAAGCTATGGTGAGGGAAGCCAAACATTTACTTATTATATAGATGATCCAAGCGATGATATGGATATCAAAAGATATGAAATTAGGTTGGGTTGTAAATGGTATCCATATAAAAACACGAAAAAGCTAAAAGTGCATTATCAAAGCCATCTTGCATATAAATGGTATAAATCTTCGTGGGAACCAAAGTCGCACCTTATTAACTTTGGAAGTGGAATCGATTATTCAATTACTCCTAATTTATCACTGGGAACCAATGCGTTTTTAGGTATAGGTCGAGAAGAGTTACGTCCTGCAGACTATAATACAAACTCTTACGGGATTGTTTATGATTTAGGTCTGGATTTCTCAATAACCTACACACTTTTTACAAAAAGGGAATAGGTTATACATTATTACTATACCGCTGCCGCACAGCCTGCTCCGTTACAACGGAGATTGTATCGTGTGATATAAAGAAAACTAATATGGTATATTACTAGCATAAGATAACAAAGCTGGATTTTTAAAAGGGCAGCTTTGTTGTTTTTAGGAAGAAGCAATCCGATACAATCGCTCACTTTTTGTTTAGGATTTCCTTACTTTAGCATTATTAA
>JAGXIP010000265.1 GCA_024635585.1 Saccharicrinis sp.
ACTACGACGAGGGTGGCCAGGGGGTGAGTTATCATGATACCGATGCTGGTAATACCGGTAATATATATAGGACAGATGATGTGGATGTTGGTTCTTTCGCAGATGGTTTATATAACATTGGTTGGACTACCAATGATGAGTGGCTTGAATATACTATTGATGTTGCACAAACAGATGTGTATGATATAGATATAGTTTATGCTGCGGGTAGGCCTAATAATACGGCAAAAATGGGTGTCGAATTTTTTGAAGAAGGTATTACCTTGTTTAATGATTTGGCACTGCCGAATACTAAAAATTGGGATACTTACACTACCCTTAAAAAAGAAAATGTACCATTAACCGAAGGAAGTCATATTTTACGTTTAAATATTGAAACTGGCGGATGTAACATCGACAAGCTAATATTTACTAAAGCAGGAGCTACAGCAATTAACGATGTGGAAGTGCCTAGCCTAAAGGTATTCCCAAATCCAAGTTCCGACGGTCAGTTTTATCTGTCGGAACATGTAAATTGGGAAGTTTATTCTATCGGAGGTACTAAAGTTACGGAAGGAAGAGGACGAGAAATAAATCTTTCTCCTTTAAATAAAGGGATGTGTATTCTACGAGTGGATCATGAATTTGTGAAACTCATCAATAAATAACTTGGAAGTGGAACTTTAAACGATTCAATATTTTGCCAAAATAACACTAATGATCTAATTAGTGGGTATAAGAAAACGCAACAATTCTCTTTCTGTCACGCTCTAACTCCCTAAAGGGAGAACCAGAACTCTCCGAAGAGAGCAAGTTCCCCTTTAGGGGTTAGGGGTAGTCACGAAAGGGTATTAATGAAATAGTGAGTTTTCTATAAGACACTAATAATCTATTAACCTAATGATCTATCAATCTATGATTCCAACAATCTCGTGTCTAACAATCTATTATCCAATTACATAATGAAACACACTTTATTATTACTTTTAATTTCGATTACATTTACCGCACAGGCTGGTAATCCACTTATTAAAGACATTGGCATGTCCGATCCGCACATCCGGGTTTATAAGGATACCGTTTACCTGTTTACTGGCCACGACGACCATCCCGACGACAAGTTATGGGTGATGAAAGATTGGCGGGTGTTTTCATCTACCGATTTGGTTAATTGGAAACAGGAAACAACCATATCCACAAAGGATAACTATATGCCCGACAATTCAAAGGACTGCTGGGCTGGTGATGCCGCTACGCGAAATGGAAAATACTATTTTTATTTTTCCGATCAAAAAAGAAGTATAGGCGTTATGGTTGCTGACTCGCCTGGCGGACATTATATTGACGCCTTAGGAAAACCCCTGGTATCGCCTATGCACGACCCAACAGCTTTTATCGACGACGATGAAAATAAGACTCCATATATTGTTTATGGCGATAAAGCGGGGGGCGGTTATCGTGTAGCCAGGCTAAATGAAGATATGATATCCTTGGCCGAAACAACTAAACCAATCCAAATTATTGGTGAGGAATGGGAAAGTGCGCCCAAATTTATGGATAAAAACTATCTTTTTAAACACAAGGGTACTTATTACCTGAGTTGGGGGCGCGATTATGCTACTTCTACAAATATTTACGGCCCCTATACCTGCGTTGGTGCCATGGGCAACGGACATAAGCTTGATCAATTTGCGCACGGCAGTTTTTTTTGGTACCATGGGCAGTTTTATCACATCTGGACTTATTATTTGCGTTCAGGATTTAAATATCGCGAGTGTATAATGACCTATTGTCATTTCGATAACCAGGGCAACATTGTTACCGATATGAATTTTTTGGATAAGCATTTTGCAAGAGGTGTAGGACAGTACGAATCATCTTGGCCAAAAATTGAGGCCGAATGGTATTATGGAAAATCAGAAGCCTTAACCAAACAAGATGCTGCAGAAGGTGGGTTTGAAATTACTAATATCGAAAATGGTAGCTGGCTTAAATTTTCCAATATGGATTTTAAAAATATTGATTTTGAAAGCAAAAGGCGTACCTTCCAGGCTCGTGTCACCCAAATAAAAAGTCCTGGAACCATCGAAATCAGGCTGGATAGCCCTACTGGATCGCTTATCGGAACGGCAGCAGTGAAGGCAGACGATGTTCTAAATGGTAACACTAGCATATCTTGCCATCTAAACGAGGTGGAAGGTAAGAGAGATTTGTACCTCAGTTTCACTAGTGAAGTACAATCACCCTTTAACCTCAATTACTTCTCATTTGGCAGCGATGAAGCTACTTCTGTTGACGAGATGGCGGAGAAATCATTTTCCATTTTTCCGAACCCCAGCCATAATGGTGTTTTTTATCTCAACGAAGCCCACAAATGGAATGTTTTTTATACTTCAGGGGTGCAGGTGGCTCGCGGACAAGGAACAGTGGTGGATCTATCAGGGTTTGGAACAGGTTTATATTTGTTCAGATCGGCTACTCATCGTAATAAATTGATAGTCAGATAGGACGTTTTTTTTAATACATTTATTAGCTCTGAAACCTGCCTTTCGGTAGGCGGGGAGCGAACGGTAAAAGCATAGTCGTTTAGGTCTATATGGATAAATAGATGCAAATAAAGGGCTGAAAGTCCGACTTGTAATGTATTGCTGATTTTTCAGTTCAAGCATTGCTTAACATTACCCACTATTAATCATATAGAGTCATTTTTTTAAAAACATTTAATCCAATGAAACGAGCCATGAGATTTTTTAACAGACAGGGGAGGTCATTATTGGCGAGTTCCATCGAATGCCACATAAATCAATAATTATAATGAGATGAAAAATTTATTTTTAGCCACAATCCTATTTTTATTTTTCTGTATCACCGCGCAGACTCAAAACTTTGCGAAACAGACACAGCAAAAAGTTAATGCACCATCTTCCGAAAGCTATACTTCCATGACTTTTAATGGTGCCTGGTGTTGGTTCTCAGACCCACGAGCTGTTTATTTCGAAGGAGAGCACAAACGCACCTATTCGGGATGGGTAGATAATTTTGGCGATATACACGTGGCATCCTACGACCACGATACCCACCAGATTGAAACAAAAGTTATCTACGACGATCTGGAAATTGACGACCATGACAACCCCTCCATCCTTATAGATAGGGAAGGACGCTTACTGGTTTTCTTTAATACGCATACCTTAGGTGCTCGACCTTTGTACATGGTTAAATCAACCCAGCCCGAAAGCATAAGTAGTTGGAGCCCGGTTAAAGAGCTGTATCTTAACGCCAAATCAGACGATGGGCACAGGAACATGCACCACACCTATACCAACCCAGTCAGGCTCTCGGGAGAGAACGGACGTATTTATATTTTTTGGAGAGGAGCCGATGGAAAGCCTTCCTATTCTTTTTCCGACGATGATGGAGAGAATTGGGCCGAAGGAAAAATATTCTTCATGCCCGAAGCTATCTATGCGTTCCGCCGTCCTTACACCAAAATATATTCCGATGGTGCAGATAAAATTCATATTACGGTAACTGATGGCCATCCCCGTAACGAAGCGGAGAATAATATCTACTACATCTGTTACCAAAAAGGTGCTTTTTATAAGGCCGACGGCACTTTAATAAAGCGAGTTGAAGATTTGCCCATATTGCCCACCGAAGCCGATTTGGTTTATAACGCCAAACAAGGTGGTGCAAAAGCATGGAACTGGGACATAGCACAAAAGGACGATGGTAGCCCGGTTATTGCCTATGCCAAATTCCCCAACGACAGCACCCATATTTACGCTTATGCCAACTTCCATAACAAAAAATGGAACAGTTACGATTTGATTAACTCTGGAGGCTGGTTTCCCGAAACCATCGAAGGACAAGAAGAACCTGAACCCAATTATTCGGGCGGTATGTCCATCGATCACGAATCGCCTAACACACTTTATTTGTCGATAAAAAGAAAAAATGTTTTCGAAATAGAAAAATGGACAAGCCCCAACCAAGGAAAATCATGGAAGGTGCAGAAGATAACCGACGGCTCTACAAAAGACAACATACGTCCATTTGCAGTGAGGGATGCTAAGACCGGAAACCCAGTTCAAGTGCTGTGGATGCAGAACACCCGTTATCCCCATTTTGCCTATGGAAGAAGATATAAGGCCATGGGAGGAGCGTTTGAAGACCGTTTTCTTACCTCAATAAAAATGGACAGGTTATCACCCACGATAACCAATCCCTTGGATAAAGGTGATATACTAAACGTGATGCGCCAAACCGCCGACTGGCAATTCGCCAATCCTACCACCGATAAACGTGCACCTTTGCTCAACTGGCATTATGGCGTCTATTTTTCGGGTGTTAGGGCTCTTTATGAGTTAACGGGTGAGAATCGTTATAAAGACGAGCTGATGAACATTGGACAGGCCCACGATTGGCAGCCTATGGATCAGATATACAATGCCGATAGACTTACTGTAGTTGATACTTGGGCTTGGCTTTACGGCATCGAAAAAGAGGAAAAGATAATTGATAAATCGCAATGGGCATTAGACATTCATCTGGGCAGAGATTATCACAAGCATACCAATGTTAGTTTTAAGAATAACCCGTTGTTTCACGAGTGGTGGTCGTGGTGCGATGCACTTTTTATGGCACCGCCCGCTTTTGCAGAGATGTGGAAAGTTACCGGTGAAACCAAATATCTCGATTACATGAACGAGCAATGGTGGAAGACCTCGGATTATCTTTATTCAAAAGACGATTCGCTATATTATAGAGATGATCGTTATTTTGACAAACTTAGCGCTAATGATAAAAAGATTTTTTGGGGGCGCGGCAATGGTTGGGTCATAGCAGGTTTGGCAAAAGTACTTACTTTGTTACCTCAGGATTTTGCAGAACGCCCAAAGTTTGAACAGCAATATAAAGAGATGGCCGCAAAATTACTTTCAATTCAGGGTAAAGATGGATTGTGGCGTGTGAGTCTTCTCGATCCCAAGTTTCTGGATATGGGCGAATCGAGCGGAAGTGCCTTATTTACTTATGCACTGGCATGGGGCTTAAATAACGGATTGGTGGACATGAAGTATCGTCCCCGCATAGAACAGGCCTGGACAGCATTGTGCAAAAATGTGAATGAAGAAGGCCGACTGGGATATGTGCAGCAAGTGGCTGGCGATCCTTATCCCTTTACAAAGGATCAATGGCATGTGTATGCTACAGGTGCTTTTTTAATGGCAGGAAAACAGATGTATCAAATGGCCGATAAATAGGTGAATAAAGAATGGTATTTAATGTAGATGGATAAATATCATCCATTTTGTTTAGCTTTGCCGCCCTATTCAGAAAAAACAAAATAATAATATGAGTGTAGAAAAAGAATTGATTGCACGCAGTGGCCTGGCATGTGAGTTGTGCAGTGCAAAAGATGAACTGTCGGTTTATGAAGTGCCGGAATCGGCGTCAAATGGGGCAGGAGAGAGCGTGTATGTTTGTGCCACTTGTAAAGATCAAATCGAAGATCAGGGCAAGATAGATCCAAATCATTGGCGCCGTCTTAACGACAGTATGTGGAGTACAGTACCTGCAGTGCAGGTGATGGCTTGGCGCATGCTCACACGCTTAAAAGCAGAAGGCTGGCCGCAAGACTTACTAGATATGATGTACCTCGACGAGGAAACGTTAGCTTGGGCTAAGGCAGACTATGTAGATCCAGAAGATACTATAAAGCATATTGATAGCAATGGCGTTCAGCTGCAGGCAGGCGACACTGTGGTACTAATTAAAGACCTGAATGTGAAAGGCGGTGGTTTTACTGCCAAACGCGGAACTGCCGTTAGAGGTATAAGCCTGGTGCACGATAATCCTGAGCATATTGAGGGCAAGGTTAACGGTCAGCAGATCGTACTCCTTACACAATTCGTGAAGAAAAGCTAATGGATGAACTGAAGGTTTCGCTTTAAGCGAAGCCCTCGGTTCGAGACTCAAAAAATAAAACATTAAAAAAATTACATTTTTTTACATTTGTACGTAAAATTTAATACATTTGTCCAAGTAATCAATATGTCTAATTTTAAAAATGTGACTTATGAGTTTATTTGGTATTGTTGTTGTTTTTATAGGAATTATTTTGGTGAGGAGAGAAAGAAACAAACTGATGGAAAAATTAAACGCAGCAGATTCTTTCAGATAAAACTGGACTAAAATAAGATTTCACCTAACTGTTTTGAAATAGTTATAGTAAAATAGTAAAAGCATCCGGACAAAGTTTGGATGCTTTTGCTATTTAATATCAAGCCTTATTCTGCTCTTTTTAGTACAGCCAAAGCACTATCGTTTTTACGTATCTCTTCAAAAAAATTCGAGAAAGCAGAGTACTCCTCGGGACTGTAAATTCCGCTATTTAGTTCAATTTGGCGTATATAAATGAGCGTATTATCCTTTGCAATAATTTCGGATTTATAATTTCCATATTTATTTTCTATGATAAAATTCTCAGGGAGAACTTCTAATACAAAGTTTTCGGGAATGGTATATTGGATGGTGTCAGTATTTAAAAATTCGGAATATATATGAATGTCCAAAGTGCGGTCTTCTATTTTACGCGGCACATCGTTCCACTTACTGACCATGTTTAAGGGTAAAAATAATCTCGATCCGCTTATTGATGCGTATTTGGGCAGATTAAAGTTTACTTCCTCCACAAGGTTTGGGGTACTGTTTTCGGTACAATTTAATTCAAAGCTATCGATGGTGAAATTGGGAATGTTGAAATCTTTGTATAAAATTTTTTTCTGTTCTTCCTTATCTTTTACTGTTAAACGGTGTTTTACATTGTACTCTAAGCCTGTGTAAGAGGACACTAGTGAAGCCGTGCAATCGCCCGATTCCATTATCTCTACATCAGCTTTTCGGGAGAGGATGTTTTGTTCTTTTCCATATTTGGGTGTTTTTGTTAGCACACCACCATCCTCGGTAATTAACAAAACCTGACGGTTATCGGTAAAATCGCCCAAAAAACCACATGGCATAGTTTGGCTGGTGCACTCTAACCAGATAGTATCGTTGGGGAGAGGTACGCATAGTATAGCATGATTAAACTGATGACCAACGTAATCCACATCGAAACTATAGTTTTGTGTTCCTGCATTTACCAGTGTAAAGTAGGAATTGATGCCAGCGTGTTTTAACATGGCATACATGTAGTTGGTAAGCGCCTTGCAATCGCCATAGCCATTTTCCGATACTGTGTTTGCCGGAAAGGTTTGTATGCCACCAATACCTATCGATATATTTACGTAGCGCGTATGCGATTGCATGTATTTGTATAATGCGTTTACTTTTGATGCATCGTTGGTGCAGGTATCCAGTAGCACATCTATTTCCTTTGTTCTATCCTCGGGTAATAAACTGCGTCCTTCGTTAAGTTCGGCCACAAATGTTCCAAAGTCTTTCCAAGTGTCCGACTTACCACTATAACCCTCATAGGTGAAATAACTAGCATTAACACTTAAGTGGGGTAAGAAATCTTTTTTCGAAGGTCGATACGGTTCACTTTTATAGGCCGGCAAATTTGTCATTTCCCATTTGATAGTTTGCTGGCTGCTTTGATCTGTTATGTATTTGTTTTGGTTGTATAATTTGGATTTTATTTTGAAATCGGATGGGTAATTGAGCACATAGGTGCTTTTTTCGATGGACAGGTTATCTTCCCAAATGGGATACCATCCATCTATTATATAGGTGTTATCGCGCTCATAAGTAACACTATATTCTATGGTGTACGGATAGCTGTTTTTTATGGGTTTGCATATCAACATCCGGCTGTCGGAATAGATAGTGCCATAAGGATCGTAGCTCACATCCTCCAATTTGCTTTTGTTCCATTTCTCAACTTCCTGCCCCATTGCATTGTACATACGTACCAATATGGACACAATTTTTTTGTTTTTATCGTACGAAAAAGCCTCCCAAGCCTTAGTCTTGCCTTTACTGTTGAGTATCGTTATGGCTTTTGTAAGGGTTACACGGCTTTTTGTTTGAGAAATAATATTTACTTCTATGTGTTCGTTGCGTATCACCGCACAGGCATCTTTCGTTAACGAATCAGGAATCGAAAAAGCAATGTATTTTAAATCCTTGGCTTGTGCGCCTAAGCTTATTATTATAATCAAGAATAAGGTACAGTATTTTTGCATAGCTTATTTTTAAATAGAGTTTAAAAGTTTAGAGTTCTGAGTTTAGAGTTTTGCACTGAATACTGAATACTGATAACTATTAACTGATAACTATTAACTGATTACTGTTAACTGATAACTGTTAACTGATCGCCGCCAAATGCTATTAAATCTTCTTTATCACCACTTGCTCAGCTTCTTTGGTAACTATCATTTCATTAAATTTTTTTAAAACCCCATATTCATTGCCCGGAAATATGGTTTGGTATATATTATAATTATTGACCAGCTGAATAGTTTGTCCCTGCGAATCAATCGAGAAAATGTATTTTGCTGCTGAGTTGGGTAAAGCAACCGCCATTTTTTCGGGCAATTCATCCACCTCGTAACCTTCGGGAACTGTTATCCGAATAATAAACTGTTTTTGTATTGGATAATTATAATCAACTGGGTAGGTTCTTTCTTCGCGTTTAAAAACATTCTCAACCGCTTTATTGATCACCTTTGGGTTTAAAAACACCATGTCGCCTGCCGCGTTTATCCTATTTTTTAAACTGATATTAGTTTTAAAAACTACTGGTTGGCTAAGACTATCAATATTTTCCAATTTAAATTCAGTAAACTCAGCATCTATGAGTTCTGTTTCTAATGAAGTGATAAATGCCTCCTCGTTGTCCTTTGAATTATATCTTTTACGAAACTGAACAGCCGCATAATCGTCGGCCTTGTAAGTTAAAGAGCCTGATAGATTAAACGCTTCATCCATAATCAGGTTGGCCGTATAGGTTTCTTTTTTTGGTGTTTGCGTATATAAATCAACCCATTCGCCGGCGTATTGGTTAACTAGTCTTCCTTGTCCGTTTAAGGTATTGGTTGGTAGTAGATTATACGGACAGTTTAAATCGGTGGCATCCATCAACAGGTAATGGTCATCTATTTTAACTGCCGCAATAACATGGTTAAACTGCGTTAAACTTATGAGTCCAGGCCTTATCATACCATGATCTCTTGTGCTTACCAAAACCGGTTCTGCTTGCAAACCAATCCTCCTGCAAAGAGCAATCAGGTTCAGGTTTATATCGGATGAATTTCCTTTGTTGTCATTATAGGCTTTTCGTATAGAGTTGGCCGCCTGAGTTCTATAGTTGCCATCCCATCCCATTTTTTTATTGATGTGGTTATATGCCTTGCAGGCCTTCTGCTCGGGACTGATGGATTGGGAGGCAATGCTTTCTGCAATATCTTTAAGATGACCGTCATTGTTTAGAGTTAACCCAAAATTAGGGTCATCCATCAATTTTTTGTTAAGGGTTTGCCAGTCTGTGCTAAAATTTTCATAAACAGACCAAGGATAGCGTGTGGATTGCAACTCAAACTGAATAGATGAAAGGTAATCCCGGGGTGTAGTGATAAAAGGCTCGTTTTTAAAGGCAGGAACGTTAGTTGCAGTATAAGTCATTCGCTTTACTTCGGCATTAAAGTCAACTGTTTGTGCAGGAACTCTCCCTGAGTTGCTGCTCATACCTGGATTTATCTTAGCCTCCGTTCTAAAGCTGAATTTTTGTTGTTTTGCGCTTTCCGTTTTCTCTATGTGCACATAACCTTGCATCCAGTTTTTGTATTGGTACCATTCAATAATATCCACTGTATATTCCGAATGTAGTGTGGGTATGTCATCCTGGAAATACCAATTTTGTAAATTAAAAATAAAAGGGCTTTGGATCGTATAGCTCAACTCAACTATCGAGCCTTCTTGAATGTCTGGCATGGCTATTTTCACCACGTTATGGGTGTTGTCCAGTTCGTCTCTAAAAATATTGTCGTTTTTTAATTTTGTTTTTTCAAGCTTACCATTTTTTATATTATATACAGCACCTTTTATTCCCTGAAGTTTTTCTTCGTTTCCAGTAAGACTTTTGTACAGATAAATGTTAAAATTACCTTTGTCGAAAGATTCTTTATTGAAAATTTTTATACGTACATGACGGTTAAAATCTATCATTATATCTTTCTCAGTAATTTTAAACTCGGTATATCCAATAGCCCCAAGTACCACAGCACCTGCATTGCTATCAATGGGACATACGGTCATTTCAATTTCTGATTGTTCAATTTTTCCAAATTTCATTTGGTCGCGTTCGGCAAGGATGTTGACTGCACAGGTAAACAATAGTGCCAAGCTAATAAATGATTTAAGTAGCCTCATAATGTAGTTTTTAAACAGATAATTTAATTAGTCTGGGCTAAGATAGAAATTTTTATGTTTGTAATGATTCTAAATTAGCATACTACATGTATCTATTATGAAAGCTATTCTGGAGTTTTATTATTGATCAAATGAACAAAAATATGATTGAGTATGAGGAATGAAATACTTGAAACCTGATTAGTATAAGGCAGGTTAGGAGGCACATTTAATGATTTACATTTAAATTTTACTTTGTCTGCGATTCAATATACTTGGCCACTTCTGTGTGTCCGTTTGCTTTGGCAAAATCTAAGGATGATTCGCCATCAACATCAAGCATTTTTAGGTTGGCTCCACTAGTTACCAATACCTTGAGCACTTCGAGCTGTCCTTCGGCGGCGGCCATCATGGCAGCGGTCCAATTTTCCTGGTTATCTGTTAGGTTGGGTTCGGCACCGGATTGCAGCAAAGCCTGCACGGTGGCCACAAACGGTCCGGTAGATGCAAACATGAGGGCAGTTCTGTTTATCGTATCGCGTTGGTTTATATCGGCACCTTTAGCAATCAGTAATTCTACTATTTCCTTATGACCATTATAGGCAGCTAGCATCAATGCAGTACGTTTATTGGCGTCGGTGCTATTTATATCGAAACCCTTATTTAAGGCATTTTCAACGATGTTGAGTTTGCCCTCTAAGGCGGCTTCCATAATTTGATCTGTTTCTAGTTTAGTATTGGGAGCATCGTTTACCGTTTGTTCAGTATGGCTGTTTTTTGATTTTTCCGTTTTGTTGGATGTGTTGCAGCTGCTTACTAAGACTACTGCTATAAGCATTGCGGCAAAAAAATGTACTTTTTTCATGATAAAGTATTTGTTTTTGTTTAGAAGTACAAAAGTAACATATTTATATATTGTATAAACTATTTAAGGCTACTAATATCTACGACACAAAAAATCCTCTAATCTTTCAGAAAAAGAATAGAGGATTTTTTAATGCTTGCGCAATGCTGTATATTTAATCTACCGCTACGCTAATGTTAAGGTCAAAATCGTCATATATCATTTTGTCACCAAGTCCGTCAAAAAATGATTTAGATCCATATCTCACATCATATTTCGAACGATCAATAGTGAGTTCGGCAGAATAAGTGCTTTCATCTCTGCTTACTTCAAACTCAACAGGATGTGTACTTTCCTTAATGGTTAAATTACCACTTACCGTTGCTACATCGTTTATAAAGGCAGTGCTACCAGTTATTTTTAGCTTGGCTGTGGGATATTTTGCTACGCCAAAAAAATCATCAGATTTAAAATGGCCAATTAGCTTCTCTCTGTACTCCTTGTCCTCGATATCCTCGTTGGTAATGGTGCTCATATCAATAACAAAATTTCCTGCTGTTATTTTATTGTCCTTAACAGTAAAGGAACCCTCTTTTAATTGTATTTTACCATTGTGCTCGCCAGTTACTTTTTCACCGTGCCATTTTACAATAGTATTGTCGGAATTTACCTGATAGGTTTGTGCGTGGGTAGATGTAGCTACCATTAAGGCCGAAGCCGCAAATAATAATATGATCTTCTTCATAATTTTTCTTTTTAATTTCTGTTAAACAATTTATAATAGTTAGCATATCTATAGTTGCCATCAATATCAGGCAATTGATATTCACATTAATAACAACGATATCTTATATAATGTTTTAAAACAGTGTTTTTTATCTTTCTAAAATATAAGAGTTTAAATAAGTGTTAAATTGTAAATAATGAGAGGTAAATATTTTTAATTTGAAAAAAATATAGGCAATTTTGCACCCGCTTAAAAAAAACAGTGCTATAATATTGTATTCTAATCCTGTTTTTTAAGTGGTATTTAAAAAAATTCTAAAAATTCTATAAGGATATGATGATTAAAAGTCCACTTCAGATTGCTCGCGAGAGCTATTCACCTAAATTACCGGCTGCCCTAAAAGGATCGGTAAAAATTGTTGAAGGAGAAAAAACCCAATCCGTCGCCGATCAGGATGATATAAAAAGGCTATTCCCCAATACCTATGGAATGCCTGTTTTGAGTTTTGAGGCAGGAGAATCTACGGCTACACTTAAACCCATCAGTGTTGGCGTAATATTGTCTGGAGGTCAGGCTCCGGGTGGTCACAACGTTATTTCGGGTATTTACGACGGACTTAAAAAATTGAACCCTGCCAATAAAGTATATGGTTTCTTGGGTGGTCCAGGAGGTTTGGTTAACAATGAATACAGCGAACTAACGGATGATATTATCAATCATTACAGAAATACTGGAGGATTTGATATAATAGGTTCGGGCAGAACAAAATTGGAAGAAGAAGCGCAGTTTGATAAGGGACTCGAAAATTGCAAGGCATTGGGTATCTCTGCACTTGTTGTTATTGGTGGAGACGATTCAAACACCAACGCTTGTGTGCTTGCCGAGTATTTTCTACAAAAAAAATCTGGCGTGCAGGTTATCGGTGTTCCTAAAACCATTGATGGCGACCTTAAAAACGAAATGATAGAAACCTCCTTTGGTTTTGATACAGCGTGTAAAGTATATAGCGAGTTGATTGGTAACATTCAGCGCGATGCCAACTCGGCAAAAAAATATTGGCATTTTATTAAACTTATGGGACGCTCTGCTTCGCACATTGCTTTGGAGTGTGCTTTGCAAACGCAACCTAATGTAACTATTATTTCGGAAGAGGTAGAGGCCAATAATATGACACTGGCAGAGGTTATTGACCAGGTAACAGATGTTATTGTAATGCGTGCTGCTAAAGGCGATAACTTTGGAACAGTGCTGATACCAGAGGGATTGGTAGAATTTATGCCTACCATGAAAAAATTAATTTCTGAACTTAATGATATCCTGGCTCATCACGAGGTGGCGGTGAGCACCATGGAAAGCAATAAGGAAAGAAGAGAATTTGTGGTTACCAAGCTTTCGGCAGATATGTCCGAAGTTTTTGCGAGCCTGCCTAATACCTTTGCCAATCAGTTGATGTTGGATCGCGATCCGCACGGAAACGTTCAGGTATCGATGATTGAAACAGAAAAACTGTTGATAGATATGGTGAAAGCCAAGCTAAAAACAATGAAAAAGTCAGGTGAGTATAAAGGTAAGTTTGCCGCCCAAGGTCACTTTTTTGGATACGAAGGACGTTGCGCTGCTCCCTCAAACTTTGATGCCGATTATTGTTATTCATTGGGATATACAGCCTCTGTGCTGATTGCCGAAGGAAAATCAGGCTACATGTCGTCGGTGTGCAACCTAACTTTGCCTGCCGATAAATGGATTGCCGGTGGTGTACCTATTACCATGATGATGAATATGGAACGTCGCCATGGGGCAATGAAACCGGTAATACAAAAGGCATTGGTATTATTAGATGGAGCTCCATTTAACGCACTTAAAAGGCAACGCGACGATTGGGCTGAAAGAACGATGTACGTTTATCCTGGACCTATTCAGTATTTTGGACCCAGCGAGGTGTGCGATATGCCCACAAAAACCTTGGTTGAAGAAAGTAAATAAGTTTTAAATATCGGCATGGATTTTTTTTGCCTGCTGATAATATAAAAAATTGAATAAATCATAAAAAAACCCGCATCTAAACCATGCGGGTTTTTTTTATCAATTGTATTTGTTTTATTTGTACATTATTTGGTATTCCGTATTTCGGTATTTAATAAAACAAATTGCTAATGTCTAAAATTATCACTTTATCCGAAGCTGCTTCCATAGCGTTGCATGGCATGGTTTTAATAGCAAAAACGGATAAAAAACTTAACGTAAATCAAATATCTGAAACCATTGGAAGTTCCAGACATCATGTGGCCAAGGTGTTTCAGCGTTTAGCCAAGGAAAATTTTGTAGCTTCAAATCGAGGTCCTAACGGAGGTTTTGTGATGAAAAAAGAGGCCAAAGATATTACTTTGCTTGAGCTTTATGAGGTGATTGAAGGACCGGTAGAAGTGCAAGGATGTCCCAGTAGTAAGGAAAAGTGCCCCTTTAATAAATGTATTATGGGCGATTTGGCATCGGCTTTGGCTTGTGAGTTTAAAGATTTTTTGGGACGACAAACCTTGGCGGATTACATCTAAACAGGAAAGTATAGATTATCAAGTATCTAGACTATGTAGTAGACTTAATATCTTGCTAAAAATAACATAAATCCCTTAGATAAGATTACCGATGCTTTAATATTATTTTTTTTCAACTATACTGCAACAAACCAAATAATTACAGTTATTATATATTCCCCAAAAGAACCTGGGCTGTTATCCTTTTTAATCCTGCTGATTGATTAAATTGATGGTTGCACACGCCATAAGTGCGGCTGTTTCGGTCCGTAAACGCTCCTTACCAAGACTTATGGCTAAGCATCCATTTTCTTGAGCCATCTTTATCTCTTCGCCTGAAAAATCACCCTCGGGACCAATCAATATAAGGGTGTCGCTATTAAGTTTGTAGGCCTTTTTTAACAGTTCTTTTGGTGTCTCCTCGCAATGTGCAATAAAACAACTTGTAGGTTTGTTTGCCAAGGCTATAAATTCTTTGAAACTTTTGGCGTCATTTAATTTAGGCATAAAAGCTTTTAGTGATTGCTTAGCCGCTGCCACAATAACCTTTTCTAACCTTTCTGTTTTAATTACTTTTCTTTCGGAATGCTCGCATAGGATGGGCGTAATTTCGTCTATCCCTATTTCGGTGGCCTTTTCCAGGAACCACTCGAAGCGGTCGTTATTTTTTGTGGGTGCCACCGCCATGTGAATAGTAAATGGACGGGGTTTCGATAAATTGGTTTCTCTAATGTTCAAAACACATTTTTTTGGGTTGGCTTCCACTATTTCGGCGCTGCAAATCGCCCCTTTACCATTCATCACGCTAATTGTATCGCCTTGCTTGTGTCGCAATACACGTACACAGTGTTTCGATTCGTCGGGCGACAAAATATTTCCATTCGTTAAAAACTCGGGTTCGTAAAAAAGGTGCATCTTAACTTTTTTTTAGATGTACAAATATAATTGATTTGTGGAAATGGTAGCATCTGTTATAACAAAGTCTTAGGGTCTATTTGCAGCTGCTATCAACTTTTGATCGATCCCTGTTCATCATATAATATACAAAGCTATTTTTTGATCTCCTATTGCTTAAGCTTCAATTGTAAAACTAAAAGTAGAACCTTTGTGGAGTTCCGACTCCACCCAAATTGTTCCGCCCAGCATTTGAACCAAGCTGCGGGTTATTGATAAGCCAAGACCAGTACCTGAGTGCAATATATCCGATGAATTATCTGCTTGCCTAAAACGTTCAAAAATAATTTGTTGGTCTTGAGGTGAAATACCTTGGCCGGTATCCGAAACCATAAAGGTGAGCAAAGTATTTGGCCCAGCTTTATATTTTAAAACGATACCACCTTCGTTGGTGAATTTTACTGCGTTAGAAATTAGATTTAACAGTATTTGCTCCAGCCTAAAAGGATCGGAATTAATGTAGGCTGCACCATTTGTGGTTTGCTTGTCCATATTTAGGGTAATACATTTATCGCGGGCATTAATCAATGCTTTGCCTGCATGCATAACATTTAGAAGTAGGGTGTTTAGATCGAATCGTTCTTTTCGGATGGTTAACTGTCCGGATTCTATTTTTGAAAAGTCAACGATGTCGTTAATAATGTTTAGCAAATTTTCGCCGCTATTTTTTATCTGAGATAGATATTCTTTTGATTCGGAGTCGTTTAAATCGTGACTCATCAAAATGTCGGAGAAGCCCAGAATAGCATTCATGGGAGTACGTATTTCGTGGCTCATGTTGGCCAGAAAGGAGGATTTCAAGCGGTCGCTTTCTTCGGCCTTTTCTTTAGCAACTTTCAACTGCCTCTCAAATTCCTTTTGCGATGATATGTCCTTTATAACACCGGTAACGCGCATTGGAACATCATTTATGTTTCGTTCGGTAATTTTACCGGTGATAGCAAAATATTGTAGACTATTACCATATTTGTACATAGGTACCTCTATACTAAATATGGGTGCAACGCCAATTAAATGCTGATGAAAGGTTTGATTTAACAGAGGCATATCTTCAATTCTAAAAAGTTTTTGCCAGTTGGATACATTTATATTCAACTCTTGCCTGGAATGGTATCCTAACAGTTTGGCAAAATTATCGCTGTAAATTAATTTTTGTAGTTGAAAATCTATGTCCCACATTCCCTCGTCGGCTGCGCTCAAGGCAAGTTCCAGGCGTTCCTCGCTTTCCAGAAGTTTTCGTTCAAAGGTTTTCCTACTAGCAATATTTGATATCAAAATAAATATAATAGCAATTAAAATAGTTACTGCACTTACAAAGTATAATAATTGCTTTTTATAACGAATGTAAAAAGGTGTTTCTTTGTTCACGAATTTGGTTTCATCCGGTAATAAATCGGGGTTTAATCCATACTTTTTTAGCATATTATTGTCAATGGTAGCATGGTAGGTTGGAGCCATAATATCGGAGAATTGACGATGCGGATCGTTAATTTGTTGCTGTAATATTTGAGCTGCATTGAAACCTTGCTCGTAACCGCTCAAAACACTTCCACCAATAATGAAATCGTCTATCAAAAAATCCCAGAAACTATAAATAGGTATGTTAATGTCTTTAAAAAGTTCGTGACTAATAGTTTGCAATTCAACAGGAACGTTGTCCTTTTGCAAATAAAGGCTTAAAAGTATAATGGCTTTGTTTGTGGGCGATATGCTTTCCAAACAGCTCCTGAGTTCCTTGTAATTGCTTCCGTCAATAATTTTGTAGGGTATTTGGGGCTCGTAAATGCGCCATTCTTCCCAAAAGCTGGTTAAAAAAGCAAATCCCGAAAAGGTAAAATCACTAATAAGGATGAGCGTATCCACATTTGGTTGTATTGAATTTATCAAGGACAATGTGCGCTCCACGTCAATGTTTTCCTTTATACCCTTGATCCTTTTTGTATCGTACTTAAAATTGTCAATGTTATTAATACCACAAAAAGTTACCGGAATAGTTTTATCCCAAATACTATTGCCATGGTTCAAAAAAAACTCAAATGCGTAATCATCGGCACATATAATACCGTCGATGCTCATTTTGCTATATTTGTACTTATAAAGTTTTACTAAATCCAAAAAATATTCACTTTCCTCAAAACGTTTAGAGTCTAAAAATTCTACAAACAAGCTATTTTTGCTATGCGACCCAAAGGCATCTTTAACACCAATGGTTAAATCATCGGTCCATTGGAATCCTACATGATAGGAATTGAGCAAAAGGATATTTTTGTCATATCTGTTGCGAGCCTGCGTTACAACAAAGGTTGTGAGATAAATAATGAAGAAAAAAACTAGCCTCATGCGCTTTATATTGAAGTACTTTAGTTTTTAAAGATAGAAAAAAGCTTACATTACTTATTACAGATACGAAAAATATAGGATATTTGTTTGGAAATAATTTTTCTTATTTCAGTGAGGGATTTTCTCCAGGTTATCGTCTAAACAAGCAAACAGCATTAAAAACCTAATGGTTCAGCAAAACGAGCAAGATATTGTAGATAGGATTATAGCGGGTGATATGCGTGCTTTTGAATCGTTGGTAAACGATTTTAAGGAGCGGGTAATCAATATTTGCTTTTCCTACACCAATAATTTGGCGGATGCTGAAGATGTTTCGCAAGAAGTATTTATTGAGCTGTATAAATCGCTGCAAAAATTTAAGGGCGATTCTGCCTTGTCTACCTGGATATTTAAAATAGCCTCCAGCAAATCTTTAGACCACATTCGTAAACAAAAAAGGATAAAGCGTGGTGCCGGGCTCACATCGTATATCGAGGATTTCAAAAATAATGATTGGTCAGGTGGAAATAATGATGTTCCCGACAACGAAATGATACAAAGCCAACGAAAAGAATGGTTGTATTACGGATTGTCGAAGTTGCCACAACGTCAAAAGGAAGCTTTTGTGCTCACGCAGATAGAAGGTATGGATCAGCAGGCGGTAAGTCAAATAATGGAAACCACCGTAAAGGGTGTGGAGGCACTGGTTACGAGGGGGCGTACAAAGCTAAAATCCATACTTACGAAACAAATAAAAGAGTATTTATAAAATAATGAGGGTTATTTTAATCCTTGACGTCTAATTAATTGAAACAGTAACAAAAGGAAAGATAAAATGAAGCCATCTAATAATCATATCGAACACGAAATTGACAGGATACTGCAAAGTGCTTCGAATAAGGAGAGGGTAAGTACATCGCCATTTTTTACCACAAGGGTAATGGGCAAGGTAGAGCAATTGGAAGATAATGTAGTATGGTTTCCAAAATTACAACTAGTATTGAGACCCGTTTTAGCTTTATTGTTCATTGTAAATATCGTTAACTTTTATATTTACAGCAGCCCTTCCAATTCACAAGTTGACAACAAGGTATCCATAGAGTTGGCAGTGAACGATTATGCTGCTTGGAACAATGATTTTATTTTAACCGACGACCTTATGGCGGCTAATTAATATTATTCAAAAAAAACGAGCCCCCGAAGGGTCGGGGCAGGCTATGAGAGTGTCCTCACACAAAGGGGGAATGATTGTAATGACGAGTTCCCCCGAATCAAGTTCGGGGCAGGCTATGTGGCAAAAAAAAATATAAACACATGAAAAGTAAACACTATATCATAATAATTGCCCTACTGGTGGTTCTGAATATTTTTTCGTGGCGCATTTGGTGGGGAACTCCCCAACGTACGCAGGTATTAGCTCCTGAGCAAGTTGAACGGGATAGAGGTCCTCGTGGGGAAGGAGGAGGAATTAACTTTTTTGAGCAAAGGCTTAAGCTTACATCTCAACAAAAAAAAGAGTTCTCGAAATTAAAACAGTCCTATTTTTCAGAGGTGGAAATGGTTAAAGATAGTATGAACCTGGTACGCAAAAACCTGGTGGGCAGCATAGGCAACCAGATGGACGAAGAAAACAGGAACGAACTTTTTGGTAAAATGGCCAAGCACAAGCTTAAAATTGAACGGCTTACGATTGAGCATTTTAATAGTATGCGACGTATTTGCAATGAGGAGCAAAAGCCAGTGTTCGATACCATTATGGTTCGCATGTTGGATCACAGCCCCATGTTTAAAGAAAGTGGGAGGTCGCAAGAGAAGCATAGACATGGCCAAGGAAAGGAGCGAAGAAAATCGAATAACTAGTGCATTTAAAGAAACTTTAATGTTTGCGTTTTCTTATAGATACTAATTAATAGCAACAACACAACAGTAAAATATGCATGTGCTAATTAAACCCGGGAAAATAAGCGCATGGATAAAGTAGATTGAGTAATAATTTTAAAAAATAAATGAGATGAAAAAGAATAGTTTATATAGAGTAACGACAGTGATTGCCTTAATGGGCGTGTTGATTATTGGTAGCGCCTGGGGATATGGCGACGGACAAGGCCCAAGAGCCAAGGCTGGTAATGGTGAGTTTCAATCCATGAGAGGTCTGGATTTGACAGACACCCAGAAAGAGCAGATAAAAGCCATGAAAGTGGACTTTATGAAAGAGTTGACACCCATGAGAAATAATATGGGTATTAAAATGGCAGAGCTTAAAGCTGCTTCGGCAGGAGACAATGTGGATACTAAAGCCGTGAACAAATTGATGGATGACATAGGTGCGATGAGAACTACCATGGCAAAAAAACAATTTACTAACAAGCAAAAAGTACGTAGTTTATTGTCGGATGAGCAAAAAGTAATGTTTGATGCACGTTGTGCACAAGGCATGCGTGGAGCTAAACAAGGTAAAGGAATGCACGAGGGTCGTAAAGGACGTAAGGGTAATTTTGATAAGAACAACAGAGGTCAAGGCCAAGGGCGTCAGGGTAGAGGGCTTAACAATGCCACCATGTAATTCAATGTTTATATAGTTATTGATATAATTCGTAACCCCAACATTTATTTTGGGGTTACGAATTCATTTTGGAATCGTCATTTGATGAAAACTTTATCTACTATAAATAAAAATATTATTTTCAAGTAATTTATTTATATTTGTTTTCGGTAATAATTTATAATCCCAATCTGCTGAATGGCAGGTCTTAATCTTTTAATCTCTAACCTCTGACTTCTAACTTCTAATCTAATAACCTTACTCCATTGGATATTTCCATTCGTAATCTTAGCAAGATATATAAAAATAATTATCAGGCACTCAGCGATGTCAATCTTAATATTGGCTCAGGTATGTTTGGTTTACTGGGCCCCAATGGTGCGGGCAAGTCAACGCTGATGAAAATTCTGGTGACTTTGCTCGAACCTTCGGGTGGCGAAATAATGGTAAATAACATGCCATTAAGCAAGCACCGTAAGGAGGTGCGATCCATGATTGGCTACCTGCCACAGGATTTCCGTTTTTTTTCCAAGTTAAAGACTTATGAGTTTTTGGACTACGCAGCTGCACTAGCCGGTATAAGTAACCGAAAGCAACGAAAAGAGGAGGTAGAGCGCTTGCTTGAACAAGTTGGCCTTTTTGAAGTGCGCAACCGCTATGCCAATAAGCTATCGGGCGGTATGAAACGACGATTGGGCATAGCACAGGCCATTGTGGGTGAGCCAAAAATTGTAATTGTGGATGAGCCAACCACTGGTTTGGATCCCGAAGAACGTATCCGTTTTCGAAATATTCTGGCCGATTTAAGCCAGCGCGATGTCACCATCATTCTATCTACTCATATTGTAGGCGATATATCCAGCACTTGCACGCAAATGGCACTGCTCAATGAGGGCAAGATTGGGTTTACGGGTAGTCCAAGTGATTTTCTGCAATTGTGCCAAGGTAAAGTATGGCGTACCCATGTGCGTTTTGACCAGATGGCAGCGTTCAACCAAAAATATCCTGTAATAACCACCATACCCGATGCAACGGGTTATGAGATAGAATTAATAGCACCCCATGCCAATGATTTTGATGGCGAAGCCATAGAACCAAATTTAGAGCACGCCTATGTTTATTTTATAGAGTACGAAGCAAAAAAAACGATTGAAAACTATGTATAACTCCCTATTGCATAATCCCCTCCTTATCGTAGCCCGCTTCGAGATAAAAACCCTGTTACGCAGTTGGTTTTTTAGGATATTTGCACTTGTGGCGCTCATTTTCATTGTCTTTTTTAATCTGGTTGCTGCCACCGAAATAGGCCGTTCCAACTGGCCTGATCGCATGTTCATCGGTGGTTTGCCCTATATGAACCTTTGGATATTGAGTATTGTTCAGGCTATAATAGCCGTTTTCCTTTCATCTGATTTTTTGAGCCGCGATAAAAAACTCGATACTACCGAAGTGGTTTATGTTCGTAGTATGTCTAATTTTCAGTATGTTATGGGTAAAACCCTGGGCATATTAACGGTGTTTGGAGGTTTAAATCTAATTGTACTCGCTTTTACCTTTGTCATTAATTTTATAAGTCCCGATGCTGGCTTTAGCTTGCTAACCTACTTTATGTATCCTTTGCTCATATCAATTCCAACCTTGGTATTTGTGCTTGGTTTGTCGTTTTTTGTAATGCAATTGGTGCGTAACCAAGCCGTTACTTTTATTTTGGTGTTGGGATATATCGCCATCACTGTATTTTATTTAAAAGGTCAACATTTTGGCGTATGGGATTTTATCACTTTTAATACGCCTTTGGCCTATTCATCCTACGTTGGGTTTACCAACATAACGCAACTACTTTGCATTCGTGGAGGATACTTTTTATTGGGGTTTGCTTTTATTTTGTTTACCGTTTATAAACTTCCACGTTTATCGCAAACCAAATACGGGCAAAAAATTATTCTACTTCCTGCAATACTTTCCCTTTTACTGGCATTAAGTGGTATGGCCTATTATCTACTCCAACATAACCATACCGAAAAATTAATAGCGCAACAGGCTCAATTAGAAAAGGAGTTGCCCATGGATGCAGGGTACAAAATATCCAATTATCAGATACAACTTGAACATGAAGATGATAATATTAGGGGTAATATTAAATTTGTTGTTAAAAACAAGGAAGAAAAGTTTCCATCTCAATTAAAGTTTTTTTATAACAACGGACTTAAAATTGAGCAACTTAGCATCAACCAAGAAAATAGTAATTTTAGCCAGTATCTTAATATGCTGACTATTAATAACACCATCAGCGATGCCGATTCGCTTGAGGTACAATTTACCTTTAAAGGAACCCCCAACGATAAATTGGCTTATTTTGATTTAAGCGCCGAAGAACGAGGAGCTGCACATCGTTACGATCCTTTACTGGCTGATAAAAAAAGTTGTTTTGTTACCGACAATTATTTGTTGCTAACTAAAGAAAGCTTTTGGTACCCCGCGGTGGCCGAACGTAATACATTTAGGATTCAAAAGTTTTTCACCTACGATATGAAGGTGAAGTCCTCCAACAATTTGCAATTTATTGCACAAGGAAGCAAAACAAACCAAGATGATTGGAATTACTTTAAGGGCGATGTTCCTTATCCTAAAATAAGTTTGATTGGCGGAAATTTTAAAAGCAAGTCTATTGATGTGGACAGCTTACAATACACAGTAAGTGCAGGAGATAATGGTTTCTTCTTTGAAAAGTATTTTCAGAATTTGGGTGATACCTTACCTGTATTGGTTCGTGATATTAAAAGAGATTACGAACGTAAATTGGGTGTTCGTTATCCTTATAAAAGACTAACTTTTGTAGAAGTTCCATTGCATTATTACGCCCACTTTAGACCTTGGTCTATCAGCAACGACAATACCCAACCCGAAATAATTTTTGTACCCGAGGCTGGTGCCGGTTTAAGGGAGTTCAATTTGGCCAGCAGGTTCGATAGAGAAAAGCGTGAAGAAAAAAGAGAAAATCAGGAGAAGCTTCCTAAAGAAAGGGAGGCCGACGTTTTTATGAGTTTGGTGGGCAATACTTTTGCTCAACCTGTGCAGGGTAGTAGGTTCTTTGGAAGAAACCAAGATGTTGGACGCACAATTCCCAATTGGAGTGCCTATTCTGTTTTTCCGCTCTTCTACAATTATGTTTATACTATTGATGAAGACAATTTGCCTTTTTTAAATATGTGCCTAGAATCGTATATGCTTAATCGGGTTAACACAGAAGGGGGCGGTCGTTTTGGTAGGTTGAGTTCAACGGATAAATCTATTTTGTTTTTGAGTAAAAACAAAGGCAGCCTAACAGAAATGGTAGATAAAGACAACTTAGAAATAAGTATTGCTGATATTATTGTAACCGTGGGTAACAATCAATTTGCTTTGGCACAATCCAGAATTGGAACGCAAAAATTTGGTACGCATGTGGATAGTGTTCTGAAAACAAATAAGTTGAAGGTGATAAACCAGGATGTTTTTAACGAACTAATTACTGGTGACAAACAGAAGGAAAGTGGTATTAATACCGATACCAATATACAATTGCCTTCTTTTTTATTCGGTCAACACAAGATATATGAGTTTGCCGATGAAAAACGGAAAAAATATTTTGTAAGTGTAGAAATTGCCAACACGGGCGATGTGGACGGTATTGTTAAAGCATCGCTTATGGGCGGAGGCGGAGGAGGAGGAAGAGGAGGCCGCGGTGGCGGGGGTGGAGGAGGAAGAGGTGCTGGTGGTGGCGGAGGCGGTGGAGGTTCCCGTGGAATGTCGTCGAGTTTTGAGGAGATTTACCTGATACCCAAAGGAGCAAATGTACAAGTGGGTATTGTTATTAATAATGCACCACGCATGATGCAGGTTCATACCTATCTTTCTAAAAATGTGCCTTCAGACGTCCGTTTTCCCTTGGCCGATTTTGAAGAAGCTCCAGCTGGCTTCAAAGTACAAGAAGGGCTTACCTTTTTGGATAAGGAAATAACATGGGTGGCTGCTAATGAAGTAGTTGTAGATAACGAAGATCCAGGCTTTTCGGTGGTGAATACAGCAGGAAAAAAAACATTGAAAGAATATATCCTAAGCAGTCGCGATGAGGAGAGTGAGATGGATGGCTCAGAATATAAAACACTTTCTTTTTGGCGTCCCGCACCCCGATGGACACCTGTGCTAAATTCAATGGCTTTTGGCTTATATACCAAATCGGTATATTATAAAAAACCGGGCGAAGGGAATGCCAAAGCAAGGTTTACGGCTCAACTGACCGAAACAGGAAGGTATAATCTGTATGCCATGATACCACCAATGAACTTTGGTAATTTTGGTAGAAACAGAAACAATCAAGAGGAAGGAAATTACAGCTTTTCTGTTTATCATGACGATGGCGAACAGGAGGTAATAGTACCTTTGGATAAAGAGGAGTGGGAATGGGCATTTTTGGGTGAGTTTTATTTTTCCAACGGTGAAGCCATAGTGGAGTTATCTGATAAATCAACAAAAAATATAGTAATAGCCGATGCCGTTAAATGGGTGAAATTATAAAATGGTGTTTGGATAATTACCATTCAATCAAAATTCTAGAAAAGGAAACTAATGATTTTATAAAGTTGTTGTAGTACACATGAAAAAACAGAAAAACAAAGCAATAAACTATGTATTATAACAGAAAAATATCAGATTCTTTCGCTGTACTTATCGAACAAGATGGCAAATTGAGATGGTTATTTGACTTTGTGAAGAACCGAGAAGATTTAGATTTTTTGATTGGAAAAAACAATTCTAAAGAATGGATTTCAATATATCGTGGACTTTCAAGAATATTAACTATTACAAAAACAGGAACCCCTAATATTATTAAAATTGACGGGGCAAATGCTTATAAAATACTTTCAACTACATTATATGGCGAAAAAGATATTTCTAATAATTTCAAAACTGAAATAGAAAATATTTTGAATGCAGTTGAAGTGAATTCGATATTTAATAGTTACTATAATAATAAGAAAGAAGGATATTATCAGAATTTATTCTCGCGAAAGTATGGCATTTTGGGTAATAAAGAGGATGACTTTGTAATTATTGATAAAGAAGCAGTTGTAGGTTATACAAATCTGGCTGAAAAGGATACTTCGTTTAAAAATATTCAAACGAAATATAAGGAACTTCAAGACGATATTTCAGCTTTAAACAGTAAACGATACGGGGTGGATATTGCCAAAAAAGCAGTTGGAAATGAACTTGATTTTTTGGCATTAGATAAAAAAGGTAATATTTTGTTAATTGAGTTTAAACACGGAACCAATACTTCTGGAATATATCTTAGTCCTATCCAGATAGGAATGTATTATGATATTTTCACAAGTTTACCGATAGAAGATTTAGAAAAAGCGGTATGTGAGATGTTAACACAAAAGCAAAAAATAGGTTTGATTTGTCCAAATTGGGTGAAGCCTAAGAAAATAAAAGATATAATACCTGTTTTAAGTATTTCGGAATATAATTACAAAAGTTCTGCAAAAGCTAAATTTGACGAAATTTTACGTTTTTCAAAAAAACAAATCAGTCCGAATTTTTTGAGCAATATTAGGATGTATAATTATATTGAGGGAAAGGGATTGCACAAATGGTAGATTATGAAATTTAAAATTCATAGAGGAACAAAGGAAATAGGCGGGTCGTGTGTTGAAGTATGGACAGATAACACAAGGATTTTGCTTGATTTTGGTATGCCACTGGTAGAAAAGGATGGCTTAGAATTTGACTTTGGCAAATATAAAACTTTAAAACCAAGTGATTTGGTTGAAAAAGGAATTTTGCCACAAATTGAAGGACTTTATGATAATTCGAAAAACTTAATACAAGGCGTAATCATTTCTCATCCACATCAAGACCATTACGGATTAGCAAATTTTATAAATGATAATGTTCCGTTTTATTTGGGCGAAGCATCTCATGAAATTATTGAACTCAATAATATATTTACATCTCAAAAAACAAATCTCAAAAGCGCTAACTATTTTGAAAAAGAAACGACTTTTAAAATAGGAGATATCTCAATCACAGCATATTGGGCAGACCATTCGGCGTTTGATGCTTATTCATTTTTAGTTGAAACAAACGGGAAAAGTCTATTTTATTCCGGCGACTTTCGCTCTCACGGTAGAAAGGCAAAAGCGTTTTATTGGTTCACTCATAATGCACCGCAAAACGTTGATTACCTACTTCTTGAAGGGACAACAATTAGTAGGAGCATCAAGCCATTTAAAACAGAGGAGGAAATTGAAAATGAATTAATTGAAGTTTTTAAGCAACACGGAAAAATCAACTTAATTTATAGTTCTGGTCAAAATATAGACAGATTAATATCAATTTATAGAGCTTGTAAACGAACCGGAAAAATACTTGTTGTTGATGTTTATATAGCCAAAGTGTTAAAAGAATTATCCAAATATGCTAAGATTCCTTATCCATCGGAAAATTTTGAAAACTTGAAAGTAATATTTCCATTTTTCATAAGTTGCAGATTGAAAAATGAAGGCAGTGAAAAGATACTGTATGAATTTAAGAAATACAAAATAACAAAAGAAGAAATCGGTAATCAGGCAGAAAAGATTGTAATGACTGTAAGACCTTCAATGCAAAAAGATTTAGAAAATATAGACAGAATTGAAGGTGGAAATTTTATTTACTCAATGTGGGAAGGTTATTTGCAAAAGACTGGAACGATTAAATTTGTTGATTATCTGACAAATAGAGGGTTTACATTGCATAAAATACATACAAGCGGACACGCTGATACTAAGACTTTTAAAAAAATGGTTGAAGCGATTAAACCGAAACATATAGTTCCAATTCATACATTCGAAAGAGATAAATACAAGGATATTTTTAATGTGCCAATTGTAGAATTAAAGGACGGTGAAACAATAGAAGTAGAAAATAAGACCAATAAATAAACATCATAAACCTATGCATCTCAGTAAAATTAAACTTAGCTTGCTCATATGCACCCTGCTGGTATTTTCCGATACCTATGCCCAGCGTATTCTATCCTTGCAGCAGGCAATTGAGCAGGCCATGAAAACGAGCCCCCGCATACAAAACTCGCGCTTGTCGTTAATCCGGAGTGAAGAAAATCTAAAGGCACAACGTACGGCTTTAAAATCTAATTTTAGCCTTAACGTGAATCCCTTGGATTACTCCAATGAGCGGAGGTTTAGTAACCAACTTTCGGAATGGTATAACGTGGAGAGCTACAGCAGCCTCGCCAATCTTAGGGTTGCCCAACCCATATTGTGGACCGACGGGGTATTGTCGCTCAACAACACCCTTAACTATCGCGACAATACCAGTACTAGTTCGGCTGCTTCAGGCAAAGGTCTTAAAGGTTTTAGCAATAGTCTGGACTTGACCCTTCAGCAACCTTTGTTTACCTACAATAAAACTAAGTTGCAGTTAAAAGAGTTGGAGCTGAGTTACGAGAATACGGCTTTAAGTTATGCGTTGCAAGAGCTTAGCGTGGAGAATATGGTTACGCAATCTTTTTATAGGGTTTATCAATCGCAGATGTCGTTGAACACTTCGCGCGAGGAATACCAGAACCGCAAACAGAGTTACGAAATAATCAAAAATAAGGTAGAAGGCGGCTTAACGGCCAGAGAGGAGTTTTACCAGGCCGAGCTTGATTTGATGAGCAGCGAAGCGTCGATGAAGGACAGGGAGGTGACTTTTGAGAATGACAAAGATAATTTTAAGCAGATGCTGGGTATAGCGCTGGAAGAGGAGATTATGGTATTGGCGGATATATCCGTATTTCCGGTAGATGTGGATTTAAACACCGCCATGCAACAAGGCCTGGGTAATAGGATGGAGCTTAGGCAACGCGAGATAGCCATCGAAAACGGGCAGTTCGATTTGATTAGGACAAATGCTCAAAATGAGTTTAAAGGTGATTTGACCCTAAAGTTGGGTTTATTTGGCGAAAACGAAGAATTGCAGAACGTGTTTCAGGATGTGACCAATAGCAAAAATGTTTCTGTTGGTTTTACCATCCCGCTTTGGGACTGGGGCGAAAAGAAAGCACGCCTTAAAGCAGCGCAGGCATCCTTAGATATGTCTATGAACGATCTCAGGGACGAGGAAGTCGATATTAAACTCACCATACGTCAGGTTTTTCGCAGTTTGGCCAATTTGCTGCGGCAAATAGAAATTGCCCGCAAAAACTTGGAGAATGCAGAACTAACCTATGAGATTAATTTGGAGAAATACAAAAATGGCGATCTCACCAGTATGGATCTTAACCTGGTACAAAACCAGTTGACCTCGAAAAAAAATCAACTTACCAACTCCATTATCAGCTATAAGTTAGAGTTGTTGAATATGAAAATACAAAGTATGTACGATTTTGAAAACAAGGTATCGGTAACTCCTCAGTTTAAAAATAAATAAATTCTACACTATGTTTAAAAAATATATTTCCATTGCATTGTTAACGCTTTCGCTGGCCGCTTGCAAAAACCAACAAAACAGGTTTTCGGCTGATATTGCCATCCCGGTTACTATCCAAGAGGTTAAACTGGGTAATATTCAAGAGGTATTTACTGCAACAGGAACCATCGTTTCGGAATACGAGAGTACGCTGAGCTCCCAGGCCTCGGGCGAATATTACTTGCAGACCAACCCACGCACGGGTAAAAAATATAAGATGGGCGATCAGGTAAAAACAGGCGATATCATCATAAAAATAGAAGACCGTGAATACGAAAACAACGTGAACATCAACGGTGCTAAAATAGATTTGGATATCTCTAAGATGGAATATGAAAAGCAGACAGCCCTGTACGAAAAAGGAGGTGTTACGCTGCGCGAAAAAGTGAACGGAGAAAAGCAATGGGTAAGTGCACAGAAAAATCATGAGAATGCTCTTTTGCAATTGGCAAAAATGAGGGTAACGGTTCCTTTTGATGGGGTAATAACCGACTTGCCTCATTTTTCGCAAGGCGTTAAAATAGAACAAAATAAGGAAGTGCTACAAGTTATGAGCTATAAGGAAATGGTGATGGACCTGATGCTGCCCGAGAGCCAGATAACAAAAATTTCCTTGAACCAAAAAGCATGGATAACCAATTACGCTATCCCCGATGATACGCTTGCGGGAAAGCTAAATCAAATGTCGCCAGCTATCGACATAGAGTCAAGAACGTTTAAAGGCCGCCTTGCCATCGACAATCAAGAGGCCAAACTACGCCCTGGGATGTTTGTAAAAGCTGATATTATTGTGGATAAAAAAGACAGTGTTGTGGTTATCCCTAAAGACGTGATATTGGTGCGCTCATATGGCAAAGCAGTTATGGTGGCAAGGGATCAAACAGCACAGGAACGCAAAATAAGCACAGGTATGGAAAATAACGGTATGGTAGAAGTTACCGAAGGCCTCGAGCCGGAAGAGCGACTGATCATCAAAGGCTTTGAAACCTTAAAAGATCGTTCAAAAATAAAAGTGCTAAATAAATAGTGGCTATAAGAAAACGGGTCGTTTTGTCCATCAACACCCTCTAACTCCCTAAAGGGAGAACCAGCCCCCCGGAGAGAGCTAATTCCCCTTTAGGGGTTAGGGGTAATCACGAAGGTGTTAAAAAAAAACGAGAGTTTTCTTAGATGTACTAAATAAGAATAGTTGAATAATTTATTATTTAATTACCTAACGACCTAATAACCTAACGATCTAAGAATCTAACATCTGTTTAATGAAAAAACTTGCACAGTTTTCTGTTGATTATCCTGTTACGGTGGCCATGATTATTTTGGGCATCGTGTTGCTGGGTTTTATATCTTTTTCGCGTTTGGGCACCGATTTGTTCCCTGACCTGAACAATCCCCGCATCGTGGTAGAAATACGTTCGGGCGAGCGACCTCCCGAGGAAATAGAAAAACAGTTTGTAGAGCCCATGGAAGGGGCTATTATCCGTCAAAGGGGCGTGGTGAATGTGAGATCCATCAGTAAAGTGGGTTCGGCACAAATTATCGTGGAATACAATTGGGACCAGGACATGGACGAAGCCTTCCTCGATCTGCAAAAAGCACTTACCGCATACAGTCAGAATGAGGATGTGGAGGAACTAAACATTTATCGTAACGATCCCAATGCATCGCCTGTAATGTTGGCAGCCATCTCAAACCCCGGAATAAGCGATATGGACGAGCTACGTAAGGTGGCGCAAAATTATATCCGCAACGAACTGATAAGGGTGGACGGGATTGCCGATGTGCGACTTTCGGGTGAGCAGACAAAGGAGATAGTGATAGAAACCGATCCTTACAATTTAGAATCGCATGGCATCACTTCTTCTACTATCGTATCCAAAATTCAGAATTTTAACCGTAACGTTTCCGGTGGTTCTATCGAAGAGCTGGGACAAAAATATATTATCAAAGGGCTCAGTATCTACCAATCGCCCCAGGATTTGGGCAAGCTGGTAATTGGCCGTACTTTACAGGAAGATGAAAATGGTCAGAAAAAAGAAGTACCCTTACTCTTGCGCGATGTGGCCAGTGTTTCATACAAAAATCAGGAACCTGTTAATATTGTCCGCCTGAATGGACAACGTTGTATTGGGCTGTCTATTTATAAAGAAACAAAGTACAACACGGTGGCCGCAGTTGATGCCCTTAACGAAGGTTTTGAAAAGATTAGAAAAGCCTTGCCTGGATATGAAATCACCATCATTAAAAATCAGGGAAAATTCATCTCGGAGGCCATTGGTGAGGTAAAGGACAGTGCCCTGATAGGAATCGTTTTTGCCGTTTTGATTCTCTTCGTTTTCCTGCGTCGCATAGGTACTACTTTGGTGGTAAGTGCTGCCATTCCTATTTCTATTATTGCCACGTTTAACCTCATGTATTTCAACGGACTTACCCTAAACATCATGACGTTGGGAGGATTAGCGCTAGGCGCTGGTATGTTGGTGGATAACTCCATTATAGTGGTCGAAAATATTTTCAGTATGCTCGAACGCGGCAAGTCTTTACGCCAGGCTGCGGTAGAAGGAACTGCGCAAGTTAGTGGTGCTGTGGTGGCAAGCACCTTAACTACCATCGTAGTGTTTTTGCCCATTGTTTACCTCCACGGCGCATCGGGCGAATTGTTTAAAGACCAAGCCTGGACAGTAGCCTTTTCGTTGTTATCGTCTTTATTTGTGGCTATTCTTATCATTCCTATTTTAAGTGTGCTTTTATTGGGCAAGCGTCCCGATAAAATCAAAAAACAAATAAAAAACTATCCACGCTATTCACGCTTATTAAGTAATCTTATAGATAGGCGATACTTGGTTATTGCTGGTTCGCTGGTGTTGGTGGCGTTAAGTTATTTCACTATCCCGTTTATAGGTAGCGAGTTTATGCCCAAAGCTAAAACCAGAGAATTCTCTATTGAAGTTACTTTGCCCGCAGGTACAAGTCTGCAACGCACAGCAAGCACTATGCAAGCTATGGAGGAGATGATAAGTGAGGGATTAACCGAACATGTGGCCAATGTATATTCTCATTCGGGGCCACAAACGGATTTATCGGGTGCGGGCAAGAGTGTGTTCGAGGGCGAAAATACCGGTTTCATCAAGGTGATGCTAAAAGAGGATTCGCCTTATTCTACCGATGATTTTATACCGGTACTCAGCCAGCTTTTTTCGGGCATACCCGATATGGAAGTCCAATACATCCAAGACGAAACCGCATTGGGCGAGATTTTGGGCAGCGATGTGGCACCTATTATGATTGAGGTGTTGGGCGACGATTTGAGCATGTTAAATGAACTTACGGATACGATATTTGCCATGCTTCAAAAGGAGGAAGAGCTCTATAATTTAAAAAGCTCATTCCAAGATGGTGTTCCCGAGGTTAATGTTCATATTGACCGTTATCGAGCTGGTCTTTTTAATATCAATGCATCTTCTATAATTACTCAGTTACAAGAATTTTTGATGGGGAAAGATGTGGGTAGTATCGAAAGTGGCGGCGAATTGACCGACATCACGCTCAAAATGCCCGATTACCAACTTAAGGAGCTAAACAATTTTATCATTGAAAACGGACAAGAGAAATATCGCCTGAGCGAATTAGCTAGCATAAGCATAGGTGTGGCACCTAAGGAAGTAATCCGCGACAACCAAAATCGGGTGGGCAGGATTACTGCCCACATGAGAGGTAATATTCCGGTAGATAAACTGGCCTTACGGATTGAGGAAAAGTTACATAAGATAGAATTTCCCACAGGATATAAATATCAATTAAAAGGGGAGGAGATGATGCGCAAAGAATCATTCGGCAGTCTTTCATTTGCTTTACTGCTATCCGTTATTTTGGTGTATATGGTCATGGCATCACAATTTGAATCACTCATTCATCCTTTCACCATTTTACTCACCATCCCATTGGCCGGTGTAGGTGCATTGGCGGCTTTTTTAATATTGGGCATGTCGCTCAACATCATGGCTTACATCGGTTTAGTAATGTTGGCGGGCATAGCGGTTAACGATTCTATTATTTTGGTAGATGCAATTAACCAGTTTAAAAAGGAAGGAATGGAGCTCAAAGAAGCCATCATGGCAGCGGCCAACAGTCGCCTGCGCCCCATTTTTATGACCAGCCTCACTACCATTTTAGGTTTGCTACCCCTAACCATAGGCTTCGGCGAAAGTGCCGCCCTCCGTTCGTCAATGGCCATTGCGGTAATAGGTGGATTAATAACTTCAACCTTGTTAACACTGGTGGTAATACCTTGTGTATATTATATGTTTGATGGAATGGTGACGCGAAGGATAAAGCATATTGACTAGGATGCTTTAAATGTTTGTGGATAATGTTAACAACTGCGTTTTTAACATTATAAAAACCACGAATTATACGAATTTATTGTCTTCGTTCCCCAGCCTGCCGGCTGGCAGGGACGCAAAGTTATTGCGTAGATTAAACGAAATCTGTGGTGCGTCGCCTGTCTGCCACAGGCAGTGATTGGCACGATGGTATTGTCCGGGTTAAAACCCGGGACTATTTATAGGTAACCACTACGTGGTTGGTGGAAAAGCTGTAAATCAACTCCCCTTTAGAGCTTGTCCTGCAGTCGTGTGGGAAGATTGGGGTAAAATAAAGCTGTAAAATCAAGACCTGAAAGGGCGTATTGTAATAGCATAGGGCAACGCCTTATGATTATAAGAATAACAAAATCGTTGCACGATACAGTTCAAACAATGAACATACGAACTTTGCGACGAAATGAAACATTGAATTATTATTGTCTTGATACTTGATACTAAAATCTTGATACTTAAATAATGAACTTTATAATACATCGAAAAGTACTGATAAGCATGTTGTTTGTGGCGCTCACTTTATTGGGGGTGGTATCGTACAAGCACTTATCAGTAGAGCTTTATCCTGATATGGAGCTACCTGTGCTTTATGTAGTGGTAACAGCAGACACTGAATCAGATCCACGTTACGTGGAGCAGGAAGCTGTTATTCCATTGGAAGGCGTGATAGGTACCTTGGAAGGTATCGAGAAAATGGAGTCGCGTGTAAATTCAGGACGAGCTTCTATCATCGTGTACTTAAGTAAGGAAGTTGATTTTAAATACGCCTATCTCAAACTAGTCGAGAAGATAAATGCCTCGCAAAGCCTTATCCCGGAAGGGTACAGGGCCACTGTAACAAAGGTGGACATGCAGCAAATGACCAGCCAGTTTATGCAGCTTCAGGTGCTGGGCGAAGGCGATGTGGACAGGGTACGTGCCGTAACAGATGAACGTATTGCCAACAAATTGGAAAGTATTGATGGCATCGCAGGTATTCAGATTTATGGTGGACGAGAAAAAACCGTGGAGATAACCTTGAATGAGGATGCACTGGAAGCATTGAATATAACTACAGCCGAGGTACGCCGGAAAATACAAAGCAGCGAAGGTCAAAAAGCATTTGCCGGTAGGGTGGTGGATCAAGGTCAGTACCTGTTTGTAAATGTGCAGGCCGAATACAATACTATCCGGGATTTGGAGAATGTGGTTATCTCGGCCAATGGGCCGGTGTTGCTAAAGGACGTTGCCCAAATTGTTTTTGGTGTTAAGGAACAAACCTCGTATAGCAGGGTGAACGCCAAAGAAGCCGTTACTATACGCATGACGCGTGAGTCAACTGTGAACCAGATTGAACTTTCGGCCAAGGTTAAGGAACAAGTGGCCAGCCTGAACCAAGAACTGGCATCGGAAGGGGTGGAGATTGCCATCACCTCCAACACTGCCGAGACCATGGAAGAGAATATTTCCAGCATCATTGATTTGGCATTGATAGGAAGCATACTGGCCGTATTTATCCTCTGGATATTTTTAAAAAATATTCCCTTGGTTTCCTTGGTGATGTTATCCATTCCCATCTCCGTTTTTTCGGCTTTTAATATCTTTTATGCCTTTGATATCTCCATTAATACTCTAACGCTTATAGGCTTGGCCTTGGCAGTGGGCATGCTCATCGACAACAGTATCGTGGTATTGGAAAATATATATCGGGTGGCGGCCACCGAACCCGATAGAGACAAGGCGGTTATGATAGGCACCCGACAGGTTTGGCGCGCCATTTTTGCAGCCACGCTCACCACAATCGTCGTTTTTTTACCCTTTGCTTTTTCATCTAACATCGGTTTTAAGCTGGTAGCCCAAAATATTAGTGTTTCTATTGTGGGCACGCTTCTCATTTCCTTGGCTGTGGCCTTGTTGCTTATCCCCATGATGACGCACAGCGTGTTATGGTATGGCAAATCCAACGTGCAAAAACGTTTGCGGCGACTGCCCTTGCATAACCGTATGATACAATCGTACCTGGTACTGCTTAAAAATGCACTGCGCCTGCCTGCACGTACCATCAACATGGCCGTACTTGCTTTCTTTTTAACGGTGTTTATCAGTCTGTTGGTGAGTTTTCAGGTGAATAAAGAGGTGGAAACCCCGGAGTTTGTTATTAACATCGAGCGCCCATCGGGTTCTACCCTGGAAACAACGGATCAGTTGGTGCGGGAGCTCGAAAAGAGGTTAGATGAAATAACAGAGCACGATAAGGTGATAAGCCAGGTATATGAAGAAAAGGCCAGTATGACGGTTCAGTTGAAAGAAGATTATAAAAAAGAATCGAACCGCAGCTTGGGTGAAATAAAGTCAGATATACAGTCGAGGTTAAGAGGTTTTGACGGTTCTGAAATCAGTTTGGAGCAAGGGGGCACTAGCTCCGGAGGCGGTTCGGGCTTTGGTGATAACCCCGGGATGAACATGATGGGGATGTTCGGTATTGGACAACAGCAGGAGAGTGTGGTGATAAAAGGGGAGGATTTTGACAAGATGTTGCTTTTGGCCGAAGATGTAAAATATATTTTGGAGGATAACATCGAGGATATGAGATATGTTGGCATAAGTGCCGGATTTCCCCGTCCCGAAGTCCACCTGGAGTTTGATCCAGGATTGATGAGCATGTATGGCGTCCTACCTCAAAATGTAGCCTCCGAACTGTTTACCTTTAAAAACGAGATAAGTTCTGGTGGTATGTTAAGGGTGGATAACGAGGAATACGATATCGTGATGAAAGGGCGTCGTTTGCATCAAGAGGAAGAAATGCCTGCAAAAACATACGACGAATTACAAGAGCTTAATGTCATATCCAATTCGGGGGCATTGGTGGCTTTGCACGATTTTTCTGGTGTTGTTTTATCCGGTGGACGCGCCGAAATACTGCGGGTGAACCAGCAAAAGGAGATAACGGTTAGGTATCGTTTTAATGATGAGATAAACGATTCTAAATCGCTGTTGGAGCAAGCTCGCCGCGATGTGGACGAGTTGGTGGCACAAGTTAATCTTCCCTCAGGAACAGCACTGGAGGTAATTCACCAAGAGGATCAATTTAGTGAGTTTTACTTTTTGATAGGAATGGCCTTTGTCCTTATCCTGATGATATTGGCCTCGGTATTTGAATCGTTTGTTACACCTTTTGTAATGCTTTTTTCCATCCCGCTGGCAGCCATTGGTTCGTTTTTGGGATTGATATTTACCGGCAACTCCTGGCTCAACCTTAATACCCTTATCGGTTTCTTAATATTACTGGGTATTGTAGTCAACAATGGCATTATACTTATCGATTATGCCAATATGTTACGCAAACAGGGTATGCGGCATTCGCGGGCATTGATGCAGGCGGGTATTTCGCGTGTACGTCCTATATTAATTACCGCGGCCACAACCATTGTTGCCATGTTGCCGTTGGCCATGGGCAAATCGGAATACGTGGGCAGCTTGGGTGCTCCCTTTGCTATTACTGTGGTGGGAGGCTTATTGGTGAGCACCTTACTAACTTTGGTATTTATTCCTGCCTTTAGTTTTGGGCTCGAAACGGCTTTACGCTGGATTCACTCTCTAAATATTGTAAATAAAATTATTGTATTCGGTTCATGGGTTCTAGGCATAGTGCTCATACATTTTGTATTCGAACATTCGTTTGTTTGGATGCTCGTTGAGTATTTTGCTTGTATCGTGGGCGTTCCGGCACTCCTTTATTTTGTGCTCACAAGTCTGCGCCAGGCCAAGGCCGAGCTCATAAAACCAGATGAGCCCATCATTATCCGTTTGCAAAATGTGGTAAAAGTTTATGACCGCGACAGTCGTTTTACGCGGGAGTGGAAAACAGCCAAGCGTTACGGCCAAATAGAACAAGCCGAAAAGGGCGTTCAAAATTATCGCGAAGGTATCATATGGCAACTGCCTATGTTGGGATTTTTGGTATGGATGACTTGGTTTTATCTGGAATCCTCGCTCTGGAACTTCATCTTTTTGTTTGTAAGCTATTTTATTTTTCTGTCGTATATTCGCTATCTGGCTCAGTGGCCCGATAAAAAGGGGAGGAGCAAACGTTTATTTTCTTCGCAAAGTGTCCTCTTTAAAATAGTACTTTGGTCATATCCGGCCATTGCTTTAGCGCTGTTTGCCATACAATTCGACACAAAGGCATCGGCTATTATATTTGCAGCCTTATGGTATTTAGGAATATATATTTTTATGACGGGCAAAAAATTATTGACCGAAAATATAAATGTAGAAAGGCTGAAAGGCCGCTTTTCGGGCATGCGTCGTACCTGGTATCTTTTGGTGCGATCCATCCCGCTTATCGGAAAACAGAAGCAACCGTTTAAAGCTGTAAAAGGTGTTTCACTTACTATGCAAACTGGTATGGTGGGTTTGCTGGGTCCCAACGGTGCAGGTAAAACTACACTCATGCGCATTATTTGCGGCATCTTGGATCAAAGCTATGGCAAGATATTCGTCAACGGGCTAGATTCGTTAGAATACCGCGAAGAACTGCAAGGTTTGATAGGTTATCTGCCACAAGAGTTCGGCTCCTACGAAAATATGACTTCCTTTGAATTTTTGGATTATATGGCCATCCTCAAAGGACTTAAAAATAAGGACTTACGTTACCAAAGAGTGGAGTATGTTTTAAAAGCGGTTCACATGTGGGACAGGAAAGATAATCCCATTGGTTCCTTTTCGGGCGGTATGAAACAGCGTATTGGGATAGCCCAAATTATGCTCCACCTACCCCGCATACTGGTGGTGGACGAACCAACAGCGGGCCTCGACCCACGGGAGCGAATTCGTTTTCGTAATCTCTTGGTAGAGTTAAGTCGTGATAGAATTGTGATTTTCTCCACCCATATCATCGAAGATATATCCAGCTCGTGTAACCAAGTAGCGGTTATGAAACGTGGAGAACTGAAATACTGGGGAGTGCCAGCAGCCTTGTCAAAAATTACCAAGGATAAAGTATGGACTTTTGAAGTGCCCGCAATCGAGTTTGAAGAAGTGAACAAGCAGTACCAAGTGGTGCATCATATCGGAACAGGTTCCACTGTAAGGGTGCGCGTATTATCCAACAAAAAACCGGTAGAAGATGCTGTGCCTGCTATTTCAAGCCTTGAAGATTCCTATCTTTGGTTATTGCGTAATGGATAATGGGGAGGGAGGATATTTAATGTATTAAGCGTTTTAAAGTTTTGGGCTAAATTCAGCGTATCCAAAATTTATGTTTCGGTTAAAACCGATTTACGCTACGTAAAGTTGCACGGCATGAATGCCGTGCCTAGTTAAAAAAAAGTA
>JAGXIP010000266.1 GCA_024635585.1 Saccharicrinis sp.
CGGCTGCGGTTACCATAGCATCATTGATATAAACCTTATCATCCATGATGGTTATTTTTACCTCTTTACCTTGTAGGGTAGCAATCATTTCTCCATCACTTAGGTCTGTGCTCATTGCTTTTGAACCAACTACGTGGTAAAGCAGAATCTGAGCCAGGTCACCTGTTGGGTCTTCCAATAATGCGGCTACAGTTCCCTCGGGAAGTGCGTTAAAGGCTGCATCGGTAGGAGCGAATACGGTGAAAGGTCCGTCACCCATTAATGCTGCGTCTAGTTCGGCTGCGTTAATGGCTGCTTCCAAAGTATTGTGTACTTCGCTGTTTTTAATTACATCGTAAACAGTATTTGTAGGTGGAATCAATACGGCATCAATAACATGCACCACGCCATTGTCAGCCTCAATGTCAGCTGCGGATACCATAGCGCCGTTGATATATACGTTATGGTCAACGATGGTAACAGTCACTTCTTTACCCTGCAAGGTTACAATCATTTCTCCATCACTAAGGTCTGTGCTCATTGCTTTTGAACCCACTACGTGGTAAAGCAGAATCTGAGCCAGGTCACCAGTTGGGTCTTCTAATAATGCCGCTACAGTTCCCTCGGGCAGTGCGTTAAAGGCTGCATCGGTAGGAGCGAATACAGTGAAAGGACCCGCTCCTTTAAGAGCTCCATCAAGTTCCGCAGCAACAATGGCTGCTTCTAGCGTATTGTGTGATTCACTGTCTTTAATAATGTCAAAAACAGTATTTTGAGAATAAAGGGAAAAGGATAAACCTAAACCCAACATGACAAAAAGCAATTGCTTAAATGTCTTCTTTAATAAAAAGTAAATAGATTTCATGGTTTTATAATTTTTGTTAAACTAATACATTAATAACATGAACAGTTTCACTTTTGTTCAATATGAATGAACAAAAGTGAAAACTTAAAACCATTGAATTATTGGGTCTATTATATTGAATGACATTTATAACCTATTTCGCATCATTAACTATAGCCCACTATTTATTCCAATAAAAAATTTAAAATTTACAACATAAAAAAGGCCTGTTCCATCAGAACAGGCCTTACTCTACACCTCTTTTACTATTTATTTAACAATTAATTTTTGGGATTTTTTAACTCCATTAAATTCCAAAACAACAAAATATAGTCCTTTTGACAAGTTGCTTACATCCATATCGATTTCTGAACTATTCAGAATTTTTGAAATTTGTAACGTTCCAGAGGCATTGTAAACTGATAAATTTACTTTTTCTGCATATCCGTTATCAAAAACAATTTTTGCGAAATGTGATGCCGGATTTGGACTCAAGCTAAAAAATGCTGCTTTAAACTCCTCATCGACAGAAGTAACTGACGGTGGCAATAATACTGCATCAATCACATGTACCACACCGTTTTCTGCAGCAATATCGGCTATGGTAACTAACGCATTATTAATTTTTACTTCACCTTTCATTATGGATATAGTTACACTTTCACCTTGCAGGGTGACAATCATTTCTCCATCACTTAGGTCTGTACTCATGGCTTTTGAACCAACTACGTGGTAAAGCAGAATCTGAGCTAAATCACCAGTTGGGTCTTCCAACAATGCGGCTACAGTTCCCTCAGACAGTGCGTTAAAGGCTGCATCAGTAGGAGCGAATACGGTAAAAGGTCCGTCACCCATTAATGCTCCGTCAAGTTCGGCTGCGTTAATGGCTGCCTCCAGGGTGTTATGATCGTCACTGTTTTTAATTACATCGTAAACAGTGTTTGTGGCAGCCATCATAGCTGCTTGAGCTACAGGCCAGATACCCGGATTAGGTATACTTACGCCTTTGTTGTCGCCTCTCATCTCATCTCTGCCAAAGAAGTACAAAGGCCATCCTTTGTAGGTCATTTGTGTTTTTCCGAATACATCAATTGTTCCGAACAATTGTTTGTCTAGCTTTGAAGGAACTACAAAATCATCTTCTTCGTATATGGGCCAAGCTGCATTGTTGGAAAAATCTTCCTTAGTGAAATTATTCTTATTCTTACTGTCGTTAACCCGAGTGTAAATCGTGTTTCCTTTATCGTCGGTAAAATATTGTATAATTTCGTCTCCTGGTGTATAATCGCCTTTATAATTTACGTTATTCAATCCAGTTAGTTGATTGTCAACCAGCATGATGGTGTAATTGGGCTTTGCTACAAACCATTTATTGATAACACCTTCACCTTTGGTTTCGCCTGGATTTTTATCTCCAGCAAAGTAATAGAGTGGCCAACCTTTATAGGTTGTTTGCATCACACCATTTCCCCTATCAATGCTTGCAAAGTCGTCTTCATCCAGTCCTTCTCCCAAGGCAAGGTTGTGTGCATAAAATATTGGCCAGTTGTTCAGGCAGCCATCTATACACATAGCGTTTCCGTCGGCAGCCATGGAAAAGAAATAGAGGGTTTTGCCGTTTGCATCTACCAATATATCTCCGTAGGTATCATTTGTTGAAAGGTTCACATCAACAGGTGGCATCAAAACGGCATCAATCACATGTACCACACCGTTGTCAGCTTCAATGTTGGCCATGCTAACCATGGCATCGTTGATGTACACTTTGCCATCCATGATAGTCACTTTCACTTCTTTGCCTTGCAAGGTTACGATCATCTGTCCGTCGCTTAGGTCGGTGCTCATGGCTTTGGCGTTAACCACGTGATACAATAATATTTGAGCCAAATCTCCTGTTGGGTCTTCCAATAATGCGGCTATGGTTCCGTCAGGTAGTGCGCTAAACGCTGCATCAGTTGGTGCGAACAAGGTGAATGGTCCTTCTCCCTTGAGTGCTTCGTCGAGCTGAGCTGCATTAATGGCTGCTTCAAGAATATTATGACTTGCACTATTTTCAATTATATCAAAAACAGTTGCAGGCTTAACAGGGATATTAGGGATAATTACCTTGTCGATAACGTGAATCACAGAAGAACCAATATAAAAATTGGCTCTGTTAACCTTGGCATCATTTACACCCACTGCGTTACCATTAACGGTAATATTGAGCAAGTCACCATTTAATGCGGTAAGTTCCATACCGTCAGAAAGTTGGGATGATTTGTATTTGCCTTTTACGATATGACCTTTCAATAAATCGATGAGGTCAAGATAAGGGTGCTTAAAATAGAATTTCTTTTGCTCCGAGGTTAAATTATCAAAAGCTTTTATTGAAGGAATAAAAACCGTTAAAGGAGCTTCTTTAAGAATATCATTAATTAAATTGTTAACGATAGTGTAATGCGTATCAAAGAAATAATAAAATTGTTGCTTCTGAACAACTTCAGGTTCGGGAACATTTTTTTGTGGTTGTTGACTAAATAATGAAGTAGAAAGCCCCATACATAATACAATAATCAACAAACGTTTAATTATGGTTTGCAAAAAAAAGTAAAAGGATTTCATAATAATTAAAATTTAAAGATTAAGATAATGAAGAAGAAACAATGAGCGTTTAACTAATGTTCAAAAACGATGAACAAAAATTTATTGAAAAAAATTTATTGAGAATGAGATGCTATTTAAGATAGTGATAAAACAAAAAAAATCAAGTGATTTTTCCCACATAAGTCATTCATTTTTAGATTGTAGTTTAAATAATAAGGTTTGATTAAGCAGAATTAATGAGTAAATTTTCCAAAAATTCCTAGTTCTATGATTATTAAAAGAGCGTATCATATTAATGTGATACTTTTTTCTGGGAATTAAATTTTTTCAACTTGAATGGATGAAGTTGACGTTATCTAATGAAAAGTTGATATATTTGTATGATATGTTAAGAAATGCTAAATAAATGGATAATATTTTTCAAAAAATTGGGACAACACAAACACTCAGTCAGAAAATAGAAAGGAAGATTGAAGAGGCGATTCGTTCCAGGAAACTGATATCCGGAACCAAATTACCTTCCGAAAAGGAATTGTGTGCCAGTTTTGCAGTTAGCCGAACAGCATTACGCGAGGCTTTGCGTAGATTGAGTGCGCGTGGATTGGTGGTGATTAAAAAAGGAAGTGGAATGTATGTTTCCGAAATTAAAATCGAAGATGCCATCGAGTCGTTAAACTTGTATTACGACTTAAAATTCGATTCCAGCCTAATAAGGCAAATAATTGAGGTGCGTAGAATCTTTGAGCCGGAAATTAGTAAACTGGCTGCACGAAACAGGACTGAGGATGATTTACTGCTATTGCAGGAATGCTTGAAAGAACTAAGCAATTGCGATCCAGATAATACACAATTGGAGGTAGATTTAATTAATAGGTTTCACATGAATTTGTCCAAAGCCACCGGAAACCCTATTGTGATTGTTTCGATGGAACCCATTTACTCCTTATTGCCTCGCATGCGCAACATGATTTATGCTAATATTGAGGGAGAAAAAGAATACACTTTACGTTTGCAAAAAGAGATTTATAAAGCTATAGTTAAGAAGGACGAGGAGAACTCTTATAAATATGCCGTGGAACTTTTGGAGCGGAACATGACTGTTTACGATAAGTATTTTAAAGGCGTGTATTAAAAAATAGGTTGATAAGTCTTTAGACCAATGGCTGGATTTTAATTTTTTCCATATCGTACAAAAGACAGAAAGGGGAGTCTTGACATAGATTCCCCATAAAATAAGGGCAGACTCCCAAAAATTAGTTTGGTATTACCTGCCCCTCATAATTGCAGAAGTTATTATTGTATTTTTGTAGACTATTGCTGCGTCTATCAAAATTCTTAGCTCAATACTTTCAACTTTGTACTTTTTACTTTCTATATGCGTCAATGGCTCTCTTTACTGATCCGTGCAGTAGCAACAGGCGTTTGGCTTCGGCGTGGGTGAGTTTTATTTCCTCCATTATCATGCGCGCTCCCCTGTCCACCAGCTTTTTATTGGTGAGTTGCATGTTAACCATTTTATTGCCTTTTACCCTTCCCAATTTAATCATGATGGAAGTAGTTATCATGTTTAAAATCATTTTTTGGGCGGTGCCTGCTTTTAGTCGAGTGCTACCAGTAACAAATTCGGGTCCAACGATAGCCTCAATGGGAAATTCGGTGACGGCGGCAACTTCGCTGTTGGGGTTGCAGGTTATACAACCAGTTAGCAAACCATTTTTGCGACCATGTTTTATGCCGCCTATAACGTAAGGTGTGGTGCCGGATGCCGCAATACCAATAATGGTATCCATTTGATTTACATCATAGGCCAATAATTCATTCC
>JAGXIP010000267.1 GCA_024635585.1 Saccharicrinis sp.
CGGTTAAACAAAATACAAAGTTTTGATATATAAGAGAATAAGGGTTAGATTTGTAAGTACAGTCCGACAGAATTAGTATTTTGCCGGCAATAAAATTTACAATCTCCTCTAATATGACTTTTATAAACCGCTTATTAATTGCATTTATCACCTCAGGCCTGCTAGCAGTTGGCTATTTTACATTCGGGGAAAACGGTATTTTAAACAATTACCAGGCACAAGCAGTAGAATCCTCTTTTGAGAAGGCTGAAGATGTGAATAAAATCCCGGCTTCTGCCTTAGAAGATCCGGTTTACACAATTGACAAAAATAATAGCCATTTGATGGTACGACTTTTCAAAGCCGGTATCGCTTCAACTTTCGCCCACGATCACGTAGTTCGTGCCGGTGATTTCTCGGGTTGGATCGAATTCAATAAAGACCAACCGGACCTCTTTAAAATGAACGTTGAAGTTCCCACCTCATCCTTAATAGCAGACAACAGAAAAGACCGTGAAAAATACAACCTGGGCAGCCTGGAAGATGATGACCGCAAGGAAATCAATGAAACCATGAAAAGCAGCAAGCAAATGCACGTGGAGAAATACCCAAAAATCAGCTTCAGCGGTTCCGGACTTCAAAAAACCGGCAAAGATAAATACACTATTACCGGAGACTTCACCCTGCACGGAACCACAAAAGAAATTGCTGTTCCCGTTACCATTAACCTTGAAGAGAATGTACTAAAGATGAAGGGCGAATTCCGTTTTCTGCAAAGTGATTATGGCATCGAGCCCTACAGCGCCGGATGGGGAGCGGTAAGAAATAAAGATGAGGTCTTGTTGTTGTTTAACTTCTATGCTAAAGAGAATATGTAAATCTTCTTTATAAATTCAAAAAGATTTCGGCAGAATAAGAAATAAAAAAAACCGTAACTAATTGAAATACAATGTAGTTACGGTTTTATCAAGTACTCGAGGCGGGACTTGAACCCGCACGGGCAGATGCCCACAGGATTTTAAGTCCGAAAATTGGTCGTAACTATTTGATTTTCAAGGGCATTTAAAGGCAAAAAACACACATTTTTCTACAAAATCACACTGCAGATTCACACTCCAGTGTCACACTCCGAAATAGTAATATATTATTCCTTAATTTATCTTATCTAACGTGGGTGTATTTGAGGACTTAAAAATAATCCCACACAGATCATCTAATCCCCAATAGATGTTGCGTGGGATACAAAAAGAACTTTATTTATTACTTATTGTTTAATAAATTTTTTGATTGTGTACCCCTTTTGTGTTTAAAATTTGATGAAGTATAACCCTGTCCGAAAATACTATCCGCAAAAAAAATGTAAGCTAAACTATAATTACCTTTCATTTGAATCACATTATGGTTATTACGACCTAAAAATCATCAAATGGTATTTATAAAAAAATTAAAAATGAAAATCTTACCTATTAAAATGAAAATCTACCTGATTTTTTGATAGAGCAGCTCAAATCGATTTTCTACCTCTGTCTTGTAAGTTTTGGAGATGTGGTGCACGGTTTTGCCAATTTTAATACGCGACCCGTTAATGCGGCCGTCCAATATGTCTTCACTTAGGTTAACAATTTCACTTTCATTGATGCGGGAAAAATGGAGCGGTAGTTTCCCTGAGATTTCTGCCAGGGAAACAGGCAGGAAATAAGACTGTTTGTTGTGGGTCTCTATCCGAACATAATTGGTTTTTAGTTTTTCCCCTTCAGCATCTTTTGTAGTTATGATTGTGATTTCCTGATAGGGCACCGGGACTTGAGAAACCGAATCCTTGGCTAACTGTTTCAGGTTGTTGATATAACCGGTATAGCACAAGATTGATTTTTTTGGCACTTGGGGTTCTTGGTTGCTCCTTTTGACCAGCACCGTTTGTATGGCTCTTAGCAGTTCTTTGGTGTCCAAATGGGGCTTTGTTTTTACCAGGAATTGATCATGTTTGGTGGCAAGGCTTTTGTAAAAGGTTTCGTCGTCATTATAGTCTGTTACATAAATAAACGGGATGTCATACTCGCCAGAGAGTTTTTCCCCCAGGTCAATCCCTGTTTTATTGCCCTTGAGTTCTATATCCAAAAGGGCTATGTCAGGTATATTTTTATGGATGGCCGCCAATGCATCTTCATAGGAAGGCGAAAAGTCTGCAACGCTATAGTTGTTTTCTTTTAGAAACATCGCCATACGTTTGTACAAAATGGCCTTGTCTTCTACTACTAAAATGTGGGCTTTGGGTTTCATAGGGTGGCTGGTTTTGGTAATGTAACTTCTAAAGTAACACCTTGGTCTCCTGATAGTGAAAAAGTACCGTTGTATTCCTGGGTAAGGAGTTTGATCGAGTCTAACCCAAAGGTATTACTGCTATTCATATCAAAATTTGTAGAAAATCCTTTCCCATTATCGCTCAATTTGAGTCGATAGTGTTCAGGAGGACCGTTCAGTTCAATTTTAATGAGGCCTTGCTGGTCTGGGTTAAACGCGTATTTATAGGAATTGGTGACAAACTCATTGATGATGATTCCCATGGGGAAGGAAGTTTGAGAGTCGAGTTCAGCACTTGCATCGATATGGTGCTCTATCGAAATATTTGGGTTGGCATAGGCTGATTTTACATTTTCTGCCAATTTTGAAATGTAATTTTTAGCATTCACACTTGTAATATCCTCTTTACGAAAGAGCTGCTCATGAATTTCAAACATGCTTTTGATCCTGTTTTGGAGTTCGTTTAGTCTTTCCCGGTAGGACGGGTCAGTATATTTTCCTTTGGCAAGGGAGATAAAGACATCAATGAAAGCGAGGTTGTTTTTAAGCCTGTGGTGCAATTCTTTTTGAAGGAGCTCTACTTTGTTTTTTTGGAGCTCAATCTCCTTTTTTTGTTTCTGGTTTTTCCTGTAAGCTATAAAAAAGATGCCTAACCCGGCAACAGTGGTAGCCAGCCCACCCCCCAACTGCCAGTTGCGTTTGGTGTGGTATGCCAATAATTTTTCTTGTTCGGCTTTTTCGGATTTTAATTGTAGGTTTTCTTTTTCTTTTTGCTCGTTTTGGTATTTGGATTCAACTTCCAAAAGTTTTGAATCCAGCGCTTCTTTTTCAATAGAATCGCTGAGTTTACTGTATTTTTTATGAAATGCCAGACTCTGTCCAAACTTTTTTTGACCTTCATAAACTTCAGATAAGCTTAAATAAATAGAAGCTTTAGAGTTTCTGTCAATTACTTTTGGGTTTATAGTATCCTTAGCTACCTCAAGAAGGGTCTCTTCGGCTTTATTAAATTGGTTGAGTCTTATATAAGCCCTGGACAAAGTGAGATTTGCCCCATTAATAGCTAATTTATGTTTAATTTCTTTTGCAATTTTTAATGCCTTTTTTCCATATTTAATAATACTGTCAGGTTCATCCATTCTTTGGTATAAAACGGCCGTATTATTGAGTACATCAAATTCATATAATTTGTCTCCCTGTCTTCTAAAATAGTCTAAGGCCAGGCTATTATGATACAATGCTTTGTCAAATTTACCCCATTTTGAATAGTTGATGCCTAAACCATGATGGTTCATATATTTGTAATTATCAAAAGAAACACTGTCTGAAATTGTAAGTGATTTTAAAAAGTATTCTTCTGCTTTCTTATAGTTTTTCAAATCCATATACTTATAGGCAAGCGCATACATTCCATAGCATTTTTGCTTTGTATCATTACTAATTTCAGCAATTTCTATCCCTTTTAATATGGCATTTATGCTTTCCTCGGTGTTTCCTAATTTTTGATAGGAGCTAGAGGAGTTAGAATATATAAGAGAAAGAATACTCAAAGATTCTTCATCATTTAGTCTGTTATACTTACTAATTCCCTTATTGTATGTTTCAATCGCTTTTTTATAATACTGAAAGTGATGATATACACGTCCCAATTGATTAAAATCCAGTAAATAGTCAATTTTAATATTATTCTCATCATTAATCGCCAATGCCTTTTTAGCAAACGCAATAGATTTTGTAGAATCCATTTGTTTCATGTAAGCCTCTGATATATTTCTATATGCTTGGGTTTCCAGCTTAGTATTATTTAATTCTTTAGCTATAGTTGCCATTTCAAAAAAATAAGGAAGTGATGCTTCTAAGGAGTGCTCACCCAATAAAATATTGTTCAATGATTCCAGGACTGAAAGTTTTTCTTTCATTGTACTCGTTTCTTTCAAAGCAATTTTCAAACTATCAATTTTACCCTGTTGCCCAAAAGCAGCATTTACAGTACACAACACCCCAATAAAAAGCACGAATCTTTTCATAATTTTCAACTAAGCTGGTTTAAATTTAACATTTTTTTAATAAAACAAAAAATCAATCCTACCTACTCCATAATATATAATTTTCATTTAACTATAATCAATAGTCATCTTTATCCATCAAGTTTTCATTATTCAATGATAAAAGCCCCTAGGGTGTGTAATTAAATTGACAGGTATTTTGGATACAAAAAAGTTGATTTGTCGTATTGAGCAGATAAAAAAACAACGCCATTATTGACCTTCTAATCACTTATAGACAGCAAAAACAACATATTTTCATACAAATGCAACCGGTTTTCATTTACTCTTGGTCAACAACTAAATATTTACGAGTATTGATTATCAAATCAAACCATTGTATGTGAATGACATACTGTTGGGAACAAACCGAAAAGTCAATTAAATTTTGGAGTAGGTGCATACTTAAAAAGAAAAATATGAAATATACTTTTATTGGTATTATGGTTATTTTATTCACTTCATGTGGTGTAGATCACACAGATTTTAATGGGATTTGGATTGATAAAGAACATGAAAAGGACAAAATAATTATTAAAAAGAACGGTGACAACTACATTGTTGAAGTTAGGGGTAAAAAATATCCTGCTCAAATACAAGATGGATTATTAGAAATTAACACGGAATTACCGATTAAGGCTACTATTGACCTCAATGACAATTTGATAATGGCCGGTAAAGAATATATCAGATATGAAAATTCAGATTACCGAAAATATATAGGGAAATGGAAAACAGAAGATTGCATAGGCTGTGATGAATTAATAATTAGTGAAGATGTAGAAAATAAATCATTTACAATTAGTTATGGAACAGATAATTTTTATATGATGGATGTAGAACAATCCAATTTCTTAAATATCGATCAAGTAAGTTATCAACTTAAAGAAATAAAAGCAAGAGAGAGCTATGGCAATACTGATTTCAATTTTAGGGAAAGATATTACATTAAATTAAAAATATCTGATGATGGCAAAACATTGAATTATTCATGTGATGATAAAGACAACCCCTGGCCTTACAGGACTTATATAAAATTATGAGTAAGTGGAAAGTAACACATAAAAGTAGAGATGTATTAGGCGATGGTATTATGAATATTGCTTCACTTGGTGCTTATGGAGCTTTAGGTATGAAAGATTATATTTATTGGGTTGAGCACGTTGATACTGGAGAGGAGAAAAAAGTAAGGGCTGCTGATGGTTTTGAATTAGGAGAAAGGATATCTGAAAGTGACTTCATAGATGACTAAATATATAATTAATGAAGGCCTATTAAATCTGACTTGAATTAACTATTGGGAACAAGCCGAAAAGGAAAGGCTACATAATTAAAAGGTAAAAAAATGAAAAAGGGCGGTGTTGTTTTTATTCTTAGGACGGCTTTGCAGCTTTAAAGATTTTCATTGGATAAACCCCTATTTTCATTGCCCATAATCAAATACTCATTAAGAGTTGCACGGTATTGCTTGATGAAAGATTTTTGAAAAGATATTAACTAAATAATAACCATAAAAACAACAATTATGAAAAAAACATTCTTATTAATGACCCTTTTGGTTTTATCATCAACAATGGTTTACGGACAGAAGTGCAAAGCTGCTGAAAAAATAAAAGATGATTTTGCAGGAAAAAATTATGAATTATGGGGTGGTAAATTAAATACTGCCAGAGATATGTTATCCGGTACATCAGTAACATTTGATTTTTATGTTGCTGATATTGACGGTAAAAATACGGCCTATATGCAGATTCTCTATATGCAGAAAGAAAATGATGCGTCTGTAAATAAAGTAGATCTTCCTAAAGGGACAAAATTTATGGTAAAAACTGATAATAATGAGATTATTGAATTTACTGCTGAAAAATCACAAAATGTAAAGAGAAAACTTGCACAGTACACAAATAATATATTTTCATTATCAGCCGAAATAAACAATGAGCAACTTGAAACTTTGGCCAATAATACTATCATAATGTATCAGGTAGTTCCCGAAGAATTTGAAACATTAACTGGTAATGTTTCTAAACGTCCCGGCAAAAAAATTAATGAACAGGTAAAGTGCTTTGTTTCTAAATAGTAGTTTAACAAACCTAAAAGCTATAGTCCTTTAAGATGTAGCTTATCCAAGTGTAAATCAGTTTATAATTTTTATGTGATTCAATCATTTGAAATTAACCATCATACGACTTTTTACTAATAAAATTTCAGTAGACTTTAATTAAACTTAAGAACAATGAAAAAGATTTTATTATTTGCCATAATTCTATCAACTGTTTTAAGTTGTAAAAAAGACGACGATAATATTAATGGAGGGGATCAAATTGAAATCACCGAGGATGGTTTATATGTAGGCGCGCCTCCAATTGTAAATGATACTATAATGCGAAATGAGAATATGAATATTGAGATTGTAAATGCAAATGAAGATGATATTGATATTTCAAATATTTATGAGTTAAATTTAGAAGGAGGAAGTTTTTCAGGAGTTAAAAAAGGAACAACAATTATTGACAATAAAGATGGGAGGTTGTGGGTTGTTACAGAAATACTTGAAAATTCAGGTGGTCAAATAAGAGTAAATGCGTTTCCCGGGTTATTAGGAAATTTGTTTCAAAATGCGATTGTTCAAGCTTCATTTAATGAGAATAGAGCAAAAGAGAATTCAGATTATCCATATAAGCTTCCTTCAAACCAGGTTACATTAAAAGCATATAATCAAGATTTCTTATGGCAAATAAATCAAAATAATGTTAGCTCAAATACTATAGAAATTTCTGATGGCGCATCGCTCTCAACTGACGAGGATGGAAATGTAATTATAGAATTTAGCAATTTCAATATACTAAACTTAAATGGTAGTAGCTTACAAATTACCGAAGGCACAGCTACTTTAAAAGGAGCAGTAGATACGGAAATGAGATTTAACCCCATTGAAACTATTTTGGGAGGTTCGAATCCATTGACAATGCAAGTTGGCTCAATTAAGGATTTTAAATCAGCGGTTTATTTATCTGCTGATTTTGATGTTACCTTTGGCGGGGAGTTAGATTTAATTGAGTTTAATGAAACGTTGCCATTGACAAATCACATAATAGTTGTTCCTGTTGGATGTTGTGCCTTTATAGAACTTGAACTGGATGTTTTTATTCGAGCAACTGCAAGTTTATCTACCGAATTCACATTAACTCCAAATTTTAAAAATAAAAATGATTTTGTAGGTATTTCAAGTTATGAGGGTTTAGGTAGTGTACCAACTTTTGAATTTGAATTTGAAAATTTAGAAAATACAGCAACTGTTAATGACACCTATAATGTTGATGCGGGCATAAAATTAGAATTTGTTCCAAAAGCGAGTGTATATTTATATGGTTTAGTGGGGCCAACGGCAGAGTTAATCCCTTATTTCGATTTAAATGCAGGTGCACAATTGGATGGAAGTACAAATACAATAACCTGGGATGCACAAATTAATTATGGTATTGATAGTAAACTGGTATTAGATATAAATGTTTTGGGTAATAATTCGTGGATTGAAAATTCTGAAATTGGCATCCAACCAATCGCAACACTTTTAGAAAACAATATATTTGAAGAAAATTTATACAGAATTCCAGATAATTCAGATATAACTCAGGGTAACAATCAAACTGCAATTATAAATACCCAACTACCAAATCCAATTAAAATAAAAATCAACGATAAATTTGGAAATGGTGTTGAAGGAATAACTGTTTTTTTTGAAACTCAAAATAATAGTGGTTTTTTTGATCATGATTTTTTTGTAACAGATGATGATGGACAAGTAATTAATAATTGGACATTAGGTTCAACTGTTGGAACGCAAATTGCCTCGATCTATACCAAAGATGGGAATGGCAATATCATTCCTACAACAGTAATCGAATTAACAGCTACTGGAACTACTACAGGCATTACTTTGCCACCTCATAGCCCAAATCCATTAGATAATGCAACTAATGTATCGTTGAATGGAAGTCTAAGTTTTACAGAAGGAGATAACACACCAACTGATGCTACATTTATGCTATATTTTGATACAAATTCCAACCCTTCAACAGCTTATAATTTACCTCAAGGAACCACAACCCTCTCCTATTCAAACTTAATAGAGAATACTGAATATTATTGGATTGTAGAAACACTTGATAATAATGGTAATATTTTGGCTACTTCACCCATTTGGACATTTACAACAACTACTTCAAGTAGTGGTGGCGTTTTTAATGGTGATGTATTTCTTTTTGATCAACAAGAGGTTGATAATTTTGGAGCAAATAATTATTCAATAATAACAGGTGACTTAGGGATTGCCGCCCCTAGTGGTGTGGACTTAGATTTAAATAGTTTAAGTTCGTTAACAGAAATTCAAGGAGAGTTATATTTTGGCTGTGAAAGCTGTAGTAGCCTTCAGGGATTGAATAATATAACTTCGGTTGGTTATTTAACACTACGTCGTTTTCAGAGTCTTCCTAATTTTGAAGGTTTAAATGGTTTAACTAATGTTGATTTAAATGTAGTTATTGGAGGAGTTTTCTTTAATAAGAATTTGAATTTATATAATTTTGATGGATTAGAAAACCTAGCTACTGTGGGGGGGTATATTTATGCCCGGGGTAATGACCAGTTACAGAATATTGATGCTTTTTCCGGATTAGAGAGTGTAGCAGGTGATTATTTAAGAATTAGAGAAAACATAAATCTTACTAATCTTTGTGGTCTAACAAATATTGTAGTATCTGGAGGAATTGCAGGTTATTATTCTGTCTACGAAAATGCCTATAACCCAACTGAACAAGATATCATTAATGGGGATTGTGCACAATAACTTTGAATATATACGAAATTAAATTTTCAAACCGCTATTAGAAATTATAACTGTTGTCTTGTAAACTCTCTTCAAAACTCCGTTATCCTTAGTTTTACTTCAAAATATAAATCTATATTGGACATCTAGTGCGCGATTGCACTGCGTTCTCTAAAACCAAATTAAAAAGTTTATCATTAAGAATCACAAGAAGTTGGCGTGATGTAACCTCGTCAATCAAGTTAAAAACTCAAATAAAACCCCTAAAACAACCGCTCATACCGACTCTCCAAAACACCCTTATAAGCCACCTTCATCTCCTCAGATAAAAAAGAACGATCAATCCATTGTAAAGCCTTTGGTAAATGATTTTTAAATCGTCGAAACACACCCGCAACCTGTCGCTTGGTCAACCCCAATTCATTAGCCAACTTTTCAAAATGAGATAAGTTGAGCTTCCTTTTTTTACCGTCAAGGGTTAAAGCTAGCTCTTCTTGATCATCCGGGTTAAGAATGGTGACATTAAGCAAATCATAAGCTGGAGAAAGCATCCAACCCCGAGGAGTGGCGATCATAGAAAAATTCTTTAAATGCATATCATTATTTCCAGTCAGGAAACTAAAAAGCGCTAGTTCAAAAAAGTAAAGCTTATCCAACAAAGTGTTATGCGAATACTCCCCAATAGCTTTACCAACTTTTTCCATCGAACTCCTGTATTTATCAAAAGCCTCCGTGATTTGAAACATATCGAGCATATGGGTTTTTTCCCCTTTAGGCGTACGATCAATGCGCTTAGTGATATAAGACAATTCCCCGCTTTTCAATCGAATAAGACTCGACGGTACAACATTGATTCCATAAGCTTCAGCAATACACATAGTGAGGTATTCATTAGCGGGCATTTCCGGATAATCAGGAGAGGGTGGTTTAAAAATATAGTTCCCCCCAAGAGCACCCACAACGGTTAAACG
>JAGXIP010000268.1 GCA_024635585.1 Saccharicrinis sp.
TATGTCGAAACGATAAAATGGCTTGTACTTGAAATAAGTGCCCATGGTAAAGTTTTTATCGTTGGACAGTTCGGCCATAAATCCTTGAACATTAAAACCCCAACGGATATCAGGTATGATCATTTCGTAAGTTTCTATATCACTCTGTTGTGGTTTCAGCGATTTTTTGATCGATTCAATATTGGCCTCCTGAGCCACAATCTGCAACGAGATAAGCGCCGTGACTAAAAGGAGTATTAATTTGCATGGGTTCATCTGTTTTTATCGCTATTTTTGCTCAAAAGTAATAAATATGCTCAATGTTTTAATTGTTTACGCTGTTCAGGAAGAAAGAGTACATCTGACGATGCCTCACTGTAAATTTCATTATTGCCGCACAGGTGTAGGTAAGGTGGCAGCGGCTATAGCCGTTGAACAAGCCATTGCCAACCACAAGCCCGATGTGGTGATAAACATTGGCACCGCAGGATCTGTTCATTACAAAATAGGCTCGGTTCATCTGTGTCAGAAATTTGTGGACAGGGACATGGAAAAACTAAATAATTTTGGGGTACCATTCGAAGAGGATTTTTCGGATGCCATAAACAAGAGCGGCTTTTTTAAAAACTGGATTTTCGATAGCGTTTGCAATACTGGCGACACGTTTTTAACCGAGGCCGATGGCACCGGCGACGTGTTCGATATGGAATCGTTTGCAGTGGCCAGGGTTTGCCGCATGAACGATGTTCCGTTTGTGGGGGTCAAGTGTGTTACCGATATCATAGGTCAAAACTCCATTCAACATTGGGAGGAAAAGCTGGCAGAGGCGCAAGGTATTCTGCAACAGTTTGTCAACGATAATCCACTTGCAGTTCCAGCGGATCATATTACCCGCGAAGCCCGACATATTATCAAAGATCTTAAATTAGACAAACACCCCGAGGGCGGTTGGTTTAAAGAGGTGTATAAATCAGATATGATATTACCAAAAGATGGCTTGCCCCAATCTTTTGGGGGCGATAGAAGTGCCTTGACTTCTATCTATTATCTGTTAGCAGGAGATCGGTTTTCGGCCTTTCATAAAATAAAATCACCCGAAGTATGGTATTTTCATCGCGGCATGCCTTTGAGTATTCATTGTATAGATAAGAATGGCGAATACCAGCACATCGAGTTGTCTGACCGCCTGAACGGTAAGCTGCAATATACCGTTGAGCCCGGCGTGTGGTTCGCCGCCGAAATGAAAGAAGGTCTGGGTTATGCACTCGTTAGCTGTGCCGTAGCCCCAGGATTCGACTTTGCCGACTTTGAATTGGGAACAACCAATGCGCTGAGTGACGCATATCCAAAGCACAAAGAGATTATTGCAAGGTTGAGTAGATAGGTAGTGACTATAAGAAAACGGAACAATCTCTCTTTTAAAAACCACCTAACTCCACACGCTACCGGACAATTGTATCGTGTGGTTTAATAATGCTAAAGTACGGAAATTCTACACAAAAAGTGAGCGATTGTATCGGATTGCTTCTTCCTAAAAACAACAAAAGCTGCCCTTTTAAAAATGCAGCTTCTGTTATCTTATGCTAGTAATATACCAGATTAGTTTTCTTTATCACACGATACAATCGTGCTAGAGCGGGGGATACAATTGTGATAGCGGGAGAATTCAGCTCTAACAACCACTACATATCAGAGCGACCGGGGAAAAGCATAACGTCTTTACAAATAAGCTTATCACCATACCATACTATGGAGTCTCTATTAAATTGAACCAATAATGTATCTTCAATTGTATAGTTATACTCTGTATTATTTTTAATTTTAAACAAAATGTTAGTATTGCCTTTACTTACAAATTCAAAATTAGAAGCCGTTTTTTTTACGTTGTTTTTTGTTAAAAACAGTCTTATCGTCTTAGTTCTAATTCTTTTCCCACTTCTAGCTTCATCATAAAAAATGGCAGCATCCTCAAATATATGAAGCACATTGTAATAGTGATGAGGGAAACTTACTATGTGTAGCAACAGATCCTTACCTTCATAAAAATCTTTATTGGCATAATCATCGTAACTCAAGTCAAATCCTCCACATTCTATTTTCTTATAATCTAAAGGTAAATTCATAAATTTATCAGACTGAACAATATCTCTAAAAGTAATGGAATCTTCTTCAGAATATTCGACATTATATTTATGATCTGGACCATCTGTATAAATCAATATACCTTCCTTAACATTAGAAGAACTGTTAAATAAGGGGATCATTTTAATATTGAAATCATTATTCACGATTAAAGATTTAATAGACTTTTCATAATTAGCATAATACTCGGCAGGTATAGAGTTTGCAATTTCCCCATCTGATTCATATTTATAAAAAACGTATTCTAACAGATAAGAATTATTAACAGTTGTCTTAATTTCTTCGTACTTAATAGTATACTTTATTTCCTCTTTGCATGAAAATAAAATCATACCGAACATGCTTATCACAATTATTTTTTTCATGTTTCTTTATTTTTTAAGCCAGTTGAGTAATGCACTAAATGACGTGCCCCCCCCGCTGCCGCACGATTTAATCGTGTGGCTCAGCTACAAAACGATAATCACTCCCTCTAATAAACTTATTTCTCCTGCGTAATCTTTTGCACTACTATAAACATAGTCTTCAGCCCTAAAAACAAGCCCTTCTTCAACAGGATTATCATGGATATAGTTTATTTTTTCATCTATCACCTTATTGTAAGCTATCAACAACAACATTTTTGTATTCGTTTCGGGTAAAGACATCTACCCATTCAACAACTGCAAAGCTGACGAAGGAAGCACCTTCTAGATTATGAATTGAAAATCGACGGAGTCAAATTTATAATTACGACCCATATCAATTGAGTTAATGGCTGTGTGTTTTAATAATGCTAAAGTAAGAAAATCCTACACAAAAAGTGAGCGATTGTATCGGATTGCTTTTTCCTAAAAACAACAAAAGCTGCATCTTTTCAAATGCAGCTTTGTTATCTTATGCTAGTAAGATACCAGATTAGTTTACTTTATATCACACGATACAATTGTGTGACAGGGAGGATATTGATTACTCAAACAGACAAAGATGTATGCGTTTTAAAATCGTGTTATATTGCGTATATTTGTATCTTTAATTTGAATGATTATGAATTTACAATACATAACAGACGGAAGAGGTCACAAAAATGCAGTGCAGTTGCCCATGCAAGATTGGGAGCAGATACAAAAAGACCTTGAAGACCTTGAGCGTTTGAGGAATAAAAAACTATTCTTATCTGAACTGGATGAAGCTGTAGAAGAAATGAACCTTGTAAAACAAGGAAAATTGAAAGCTCGTGATGCTAAGGAGTTATTGAATGAGTTATAGGCATTAAAACCATTCCTTATATTGACAGGCAAGCTAAGCGACTTGCACGTAAATTAAGTCTTACTCCACAGATTAAGGATAAATTATTTTTTCCTATTGATACTAATCCGTCACAAAAAAATTAAATAGTCTTACGTTGGATAAAACTTTAAATTATGAAGCAATTAACTTTAAATATTAGCGATAATAAATTCAAGACGTTTCTTGAGTTTATCAAAACCTTGGATTACGTAGAAGTACCTGAGGTTGACAAAAAGGCTTTAAGCGAACTGCAAGGCAGCCTTAGTCAGATTAAACTCATGCAAGAAGGTAAAATAGAAAAGCAATCGGCTGAAGATTTTTTAAATGAGCTATAGCGTATATCCAACTCCCGATTTTAAAAAGTTTTTCAAGAAGCTTTCTAAAAAACATCCTTCTCTAAAAACCGATCTACAAGAGCTTATTAATACCCTAAAAGAAGAGCCTGATTTAGGTATTCATTTAGGCCATGGCATTCATAAAATACGCATGGCTATTACCTCAAAAGGTAAAGGTAAATCTGGCGGTGCCAGAGTAATTACTTATTTAGTTACCCAAGATAACGAAGTGTACCTTGCTTTTATTTACGACAAAGGACAGCTCGAAAACATTACTAAAGATCATATTATTGAACTGCTTAAAAATGCAGGCCTTATACAGTAAAAGCTGCACTTATTTCTAAATGCAGCTTTTGTTATTTTTATCTCTTTATCACACGATGCAATCGTGCGATAGCGGGGGGTTATTTTTATCTCTTAATCACACGATACAATCGTGCGACAGCGGGGGTGATGCTGTACTTTCAATCGACATTGCCAAGCGCATGGCCGATGCTTTTGAGGTTTCTTTGGATTATCTGGTAGGAGCTTCTGAAAAGCAGATTAACAAAGAGATGCTGAACCGCATTGAGGAAGTGGACAAACTAAAGCCGGAAGAAAAAAAGATGGTATTTACCTTTTTGGATGCCTTTATTACAAAAACTAAATTACAAGTATTGTTATAAAATAACGGGTTACAAACTACCACATAAAACAAAAAGCTGCACTATCTCTAATGCAGCTCTCTTTATTTTATGCTCATAACGCTTATTGCACAGACTGCTCGGCCTAAGCGGAGGTTTGCAAAACCGCGCTAACAGCCGTGGTGCTTAATTTACATATCCGAACCTACTGGGGATATGTAATATCAGGCATTTCCTTTGTTCTCAAAAATTTTCCTATTTTTAACAAGATTTCATACTCTTCTATACTTGAAGGTTCTACACTTTTATATTTTGCTTTTCTATTGAAGTTTGGTAATGACGGTAAACATTCATAGGCATAGATTATATTTGCTCCATGAGTAATAATACTAACATCTGTCCTCCCTGCACCAATAGAATCAATCTCAATCTCATAGCAATCAATAAAATATTTCAAAGAATCCCCATTACTGGCTAAATAAACTTTTGAATTACCTATTGGTCCAAAAGGGACAATAAATCTACTATCAATATTCGAAGGTAACAGAAGCAAAGAATCTACTGCACTTTCACCAGTGGTATCTCCAAACTTATACAATCCCATTCCGTCATGTCTGTAATCAGAAAATAAGTAATTAATAGCCTCTTTTACTTCCTCTTTATTATTATTAAAACAATAATTAATTGGATTCACTCCTTCCATCGAAAGCTTTTGAACTTCCTCTTTATTTTGACAGCTACATAGACATATGTAGATAAAATATAAATATATATAATTCATAACTGTTCTTTTTTACATTTAAATAATTCATTGTATTACCCAACTTGACTTGGTGGCGGATCAAATCTATTCGGAACTTCAGGTGCTGGAGGAGTTGGTCCTGGTATAGGTAATGGAGTTGGTTTTGGTAAAGGCACAATCGTTGGAGTTGGTATAGTCGGAGTTGGTACAGTCGGAGTTGGTATTTTTACAAAACCGGCAGCCTCTGAAGCTAAATCTTTTATCATTTTCATGCGAATTTCTAAATTAGGCTCAAGACTAGCGAATATAGCTTTCTCTGTAAATATTTGAACAGCATTTATTGATTTTCTTTTTTGTGCTCGCATACTCATATTTCCTGGAGCCCAAAGTGCTTCTCCAATAAAGTGAAGTGAGCCTTCTCCCAGACCACTTGCATTCCATGCCATCCAAGAGTGAGTAGGAGCATCTGTATCTGAGACTGCATGAAGTGCAAAACCTAATGCTTTACAATTACCTTTGTTTACAAAAGCTGTCAATTGAGCTTCCAAAAAATCCCTTTGTTTAATTTTTGCAGCTACACTGCTTTGCCTTCTTGTTCCATCAGTCATGGAATGTCTAAATGCATATTTAGGTAATTGGAATTCACTAACATCTGCTGCTTTCTGAGTATCAATAATTTGTCTTATTTCATCTTCCCCCATTAACCCACAAGTGGCATATTTATGTAGTGCTTTCCTCATGATTCGTTGATGGGTGTTAAATGGCCAACAGACACCTGGCCATAAACCATCTTTTTCTTGAAAGTTAATTGGGTTATTAAAACAATATGCATAATTACTTATTCCTGGGGCAAAACTAGAATATGGTTCAACAGCATGCCACCTGCCAATTGCCGGGTCATAAAACCTAGCCCCGTAATCGTACCAGTTCAGTCCAGTCCCTTCAAACTCGTTAGATTGAAGTTTCCCGTCTTTTTTTTTGCGGGACAGGCTTTTTCCGTTATAAAGATATTTATTTAGTTGGTAACTGCTGCTGCCTGTGTTATAGTTTTATCGAGCCATCACCATACCAAAAAGGTCACCATCCTTACGGAGGATTTTTAAAATTGTAAGCCCCAGGCCTCCTGTATTCACCTACCTAAATTTCTACCTCTACCTGACGGATGGCTGAGAGCCTAATTTGAAGATGTATTGAATTAGCCAATTATAGCTTCCCTTATTCCTGAAACCACTTTTACCCAAACAAAAAAAGCAACCCACGGGCTGCCTTTTTATCTTATAAAGAAAAATGCTTTTTCTTTATCCCAACACTTCGTTATTTTTTTGTAACTGTTTGAATATTAGATTGTTTACTTAGTTGTGTAATTTTCTCTAACACGCTGAGAATATGGTGTTTGTAATTAAATCTAACGTCTACTATCTAAAATCTAACGGTCTATTGTTATCCTAAACCAACAACTTAAACAAATTCTTCATGCTTACCTTTTCTTCCAAAATAGCCTCCAGATCGGCAATGCATACGCGTTCCTGTTCCATCGTGTCGCGGTAGCGGATGGTTACCGTGTTGTCTTCCAATGTTTGGTGGTCAACGGTGATGCAGAAAGGTGTTCCGATGGCATCCTGACGACGGTAGCGTTTACCTATGGAATCTTTTTCGTCGTATTGTAGGTTGTAATCAAACTTTAAGGTATCAACTATCTCGCGCGCTTTTTCGGGCAGACCCGCTTTTTTCAGCAAGGGCAACACGGCCATTTTCACCGGAGCCAGAGCAGGAGGGAGTTTCAATGAAACACGGGTTTCTTTGTTGCCTTTGGTGTCTTCTACTTCGTCTTCGGTATAGGCACCGGCCATGATGCTTAGGAACATGCGATCCACACCAATGGATGTTTCTACCACGTAAGGCACATAGTTCTTGTTCAGTTCAGGATCGAAATACTGTAATTTCTTGCCTGAATACTCCTGGTGTTGCGTTAGGTCATAATCTGTACGCGAGTGTATACCCTCCACCTCTTTAAAGCCAAAGGGCATGCGGTATTCAATATCGGTAGCTGCATTGGCATAGTGAGCCAATTTATCGTGGTCGTGAAAACGATAATTCTCATCGCCCATTCCCAACGATTTATGCCATTTCATGCGGAAGTCCTTCCAATACTCAAACCACTGCATCTCGTCGCCGGGACGAACGAAAAATTGCAGTTCCATTTGCTCAAATTCGCGCATGCGGAAAATAAATTGACGCGCTACAATCTCGTTACGGAAAGCTTTACCTATTTGGGCAATACCAAAAGGAATCTTCATGCGTCCGGTTTTTTGAACGTTCAGGAAGTTAACGAAAATGCCTTGTGCTGTTTCTGGTCGCAGATATATTTTGCTGGCACCTTCGGCGGTAGAACCCATCTCGGTAGAGAACATCAGGTTAAACTGACGCACATCAGTCCAATTTTTAGTGCCTGAAATAGGACAAACCACCTCGTAATCGATAATGATTTGCTTTAAATCCACAAGGTCGCTGTTGTTTAAGGCTGCGGCAAAACGGGTATGTATTTGTGTAATCTTCTCTTGGTTGTCCAGTACACGTTGATTGGTGCTTTTAAATTGCTCTTCGTCAAAGGATTCACCAAAGCGTTTCTTCGCTTTCTCCACCTCTTTCTCAATTTTGGCCTCGAATTTCTGTATCAGGTCTTCGATCAACACATCGGCACGGTAACGTTTTTTGCTGTCCTTATTATCAATCAACGGATCGTTAAAGGCATCTACATGGCCGGAGGCTTTCCAAGTGGTAGGGTGCATAAAGATAGCAGAGTCGAGCCCTACCACGTTGTCGTTGAGTTTGACCATTGAATCGTACCAAAACTTTTTGATGTTGTTTTTTAATTCAACACCCAGTTGTCCATAGTCGTAAACTGCGCTCAGTCCATCGTAAATCTCGCTACTTTGAAACACGAAGCCATACTCTTTGCAGTGGGCTACCAATTTTTTAAAAACATCTTCCTGCGCCATAATAATTGTATAAGTGATGATAAGATTAAAGGCAGGTCAACATTTAAGGAGCCGGCATTCAATCTAAGTTGTTATTTGCGAATGCAAAAATAGTCCAAATTTCGTTTTTTCCGAATTATTCCGGAATAGGAATAGCTAAATAGCTATATTTGCTTTTGCAAAGCGTTAAAAATACAATTGTTGGTATGAGAAAAAAAGTGGACTTTCTGGTGATAGGTTCCGGAATAGCCGGTTTAAGTTTTGCACTTAAAGTGGCAACTCACGGTAAGGTTTTGGTAATTAGTAAAACCAAATTGGCCGAAACAAATACCGCCTATGCCCAAGGAGGTATTGCTGCGGTAACGTACGAACCTGATGATTTTAAGAAGCACATTGAGGACACTATGATTGCAGGTGATCACTTGTCGGATCCCAAAGCTGTTAAGATGGTGATAGAAAATGCACCACAGCAGATTAGGCAGTTGGTGGAGTGGGGCACAGGTTTCGATAAAACTGAAGAGGGGAAATATGATTTGCATAAAGAGGGCGGGCACTCCGAATATCGCATCCTGCACCATCTCGACAATACCGGGAAGGAGATTCAACGCGCCTTGCTCGAGCAAGCCAAAGAACATAGCAATATCGAGTTTGCCGAAGATTTTTATGCTGTAGATATCATTACGCAACATCATCTTGGCGAAATTACCTTCCGTTGGCGTAAGGATGTAAAATGTTTTGGCGCATACGTACTGAACGAAAAAACAGGCAAGGTAGATACCATTCTTTCTAAAATAACTATGATGGCCACGGGTGGTATTGGTAATATTTATCAAACCACCACCAACCCCACCATCGCCACTGGCGACGGCATTGCCATGGTGTATCGTGCCAAGGGAATTATAGAAAACATGGAGTTTGTGCAGTTCCATCCAACTTCTTTATATAATCCAAAAGAGCGGCCTTCGTTTTTGATTACCGAGGCCATGCGCGGATATGGAGCCATTATAAAAGGTACCGATGGAAAACCTTTTATGGAAAAATACGATGCACGCGGAAGTTTGGCACCACGCGATATTGTGGCGCGAGCCATCGACAACGAAATGAAAAACAGGGGTGAGGATTTTGTTTATTTAGATGTTAGGCATAAAGACCCCGAAGAAACCAAGATGCATTTCCCTACGATTTATCATAAATGTTTAGAGCTAGGTATAGACATAACCAAGGAAATGATACCTGTTGTGCCTGCCGCTCATTATTTGTGTGGCGGCATCAAAGTAGATTTAAAAGGTAAATCCTCCATACTAAACATGTATGCCGCCGGGGAATGTTCCTCAACGGGCTTGCACGGGGCTAATCGTTTGGCCAGCAATTCACTGCTAGAAGCCATTGTGTATGCCGATGCTGCCGCAAAGGATGCTGTGGAAATGGTCGATACCATTAAGCATAAAACACAGATACCGAGCTGGAACGATGATGGAACGACGCACAACGAGGAGATGGTACTTATTACGCAAACCAACAAGGAAGTGGAGCAAATCATGAGTAATTATGTAGGTATTGTCCGCTCCAACCTGCGTTTAAAAAGAGCTCTTGACAGGTTGGAACTGATTTATCGCGAAACGGAAGCGCTTTTCGACGATTCCATCGTAACCAAAGAGTTATGTCAATTGCGCAACAAAATAAATGTAGGTTATCTCGTTATCCGGATGGCCATGATGCGCAAGGAAAGCCGAGGCTTGCATTATACTGTGGATCAGAATAAGTTACGTACAAAAAGATAAATTGCGGCTATAAGAAAACGCCAAATACTACGTTATTCTCATCTTGAAAATAGTCATTTACAGAAGTAAACTCCTTAATTTTCAAGATTTCAAAAGCCTTGTCTTTTACGTTTTTTATTGAGCCACAAAAATCGAGATTTTTTAGATCTCCTAAACATACGATACAACCACCATGAAAATCCTTATCATCAACAAATCCCTAAAAAACGGAGGAGCTGCTATTGCTGCAAAAAGGCTGTTTGATGCCTTAAAACAGAATGGCTCCGAGGTTAAAATGTTGGTTGAAGGGAGTGCAGATGAAACAGAGGATATAAAATGTATTGCCCATAATAAAGCTGAAAAACGAAAGGCACTATTTAGGTTTGCTTTAGAGCGTTTGTATTTTTTGCCCCACGAAATAAATAAATCGGTACGATATCAATTTTCTCCTGCCAAAGTAGGTGTAGATATCAGTAAGCATCCTTGGGTGCAGGAAGCCGATATTATTCATCTGCATTGGATTAATCATGGTTTTTTATCGTTGGGTGGATTAAAAAAGCTTTTTGAGCTCAACAAACCCATTGTGTGGACTATGCACGACATGTGGCCTTTTACCGGAGGTTGCCATTACGCCGGCTCCTGCGTCAGATTTATGCAAGGCTGCGGCAATTGTCCTATGCTCCGTTTTCGCGGAAAGCATGACCTGTCGGCACGTATTTATCGCCAGAAAGAAAATATATGGGCGAAAGCCCGCATATATGCAGTGGGATGTAGCGAGTGGATGGCCGATTTAGCTCGAAAAAGTGGCTTAATGCAAGGGCAACAAATTACATCTATCCCTAACCCCATCGATACTAGTATTTTTAAGCCTCTGGATACAAAAGAGTGCCGGACAGCATTTGAGTTGCCAACTGATAAAAGGTTGCTGTTATTTGGTGCTGCCAATATTAACGATCCCCGTAAAGGAGTAACACAACTGATACAAGCCTTGGAACTTTTAAACGAAAGTCATCCTGAATTAAACAGGGATTTAGAATTGGTAGTTTTTGGGAAGAGTAATGAGGAACACTTGAACAGTCTTCCTTACAAATGGCACAGCATCCAATTTTTGAGCGATACCCATAAAATTGCCCAACTGTATAATTGTGCCGATGCTTTTGTGTTACCTTCATTGGAAGATAACCTGCCCAATACTGTGATGGAATCGCTGGCCTGCGGGGTTCCTGTGGTGGCTTTTGATATTGGTGGCGTGCCTCAAATGATAAAACACAACGAAACCGGATATTTGAGCAAAGCAAATGATTGTGAAGACTTAGCACAGGGCATCTATCATACATTATACATGAGTAACGCTGTAGAATTACTTTCATCGGCACGAGATTTTGTTTTAGAAAATTATTCGAATAAGCTGGTAGCACAACGTTACACCGATTTATACACTTCGCTTTTTAACCAATAAAATGCCTATCAGTCCTAAAATATCCATCATCACCGTTGTGTATAACGGAGCCACTACTTTGGAGGCCACCATTAAAAGCATAGCCAGTCAATCGTACAAAAATATCGAGTATGTTATTGTTGATGGAAATTCAACAGATAAAACCCTCCGTATTATCAAGCAGTATGAGGGGGTAATTGATCAATGGATTAGTGAAAGCGACCACGGTATTTATGATGCTATGAATAAGGGGATTGACTTGGCTACGGGTGATTATCTGTGGTTTATGAACTCTGGCGACCAGATTGCAGACACTACTACCTTGGAAAGAGCCATAAATTGCATGCCAGATGCCGATATTTATTATGGCGAAACGGTGATGATAGACAATGCAGGCAATGAAATTGGCGACAGGCGGTTGAAAACACCAGAGGTACTTACGCCTGCCAGCTTTAAAAAAGGCATGCTGGTGAGTCATCAGTCTTTTATTGTAAAAAAGAGCCTGGTAGATCACTACAACCTAAAATACACCTACTCCGCGGATTTTAAGTGGTGCCTCAAAGCCATTGAAAAATCGGGGAATATTTGCAACACACACTTGGTACTGTCTAAGTTTTTAGATGGCGGATTTACCAAACAAAACATTGTTCCCGGATTAAAAGAGCGTTTCCGCATCATGGTCAATCATTTTGGACTTTTATCAACCCTCTATCATCATATTTTTATCGCACTAAAGTTTTTTGGTTTTGTTGTTAGACACAAAAGGTTTTAAACCCTCTTTTTTAAATCTAACTCTGATTGTATTTTTCTTATCTTCCTGTTTTTTCGTCATTTAAGCGTGTTTGCTTAGTCTTATTTGATATATTCTGACTTCTATAAGGAATTATGGAGCAAAGTATATTCTTAGATCAGGTTTTACATTTACCTTAAAATTTTACTTTTTCACGATCTCAATTTTCAGTATCCTGATATCGTCAACCGGCCTATCCACGCCATAAGTTTTAACGGTAGCTATTTTATCAACCACATCCATACCTTGTGTTACTTCGGCAAACACGGTGTAGTCGCCGTCGAGGTGGGGAGCTCCACCAATGGTGGTGTAGGTGTCAATTTGTGCTTGGGTAAATTTGATGCCTTTTTCTTTTTCCAAATCGTGCAGTTCGTTCAGGGTAAAAGGTCTTCCTGAAACGATGTAAAACTGCGATCCGTCGGTGCGGTTTTTGGGGTTGCGTTCCTCGGGTGCTTTAGAAGCAGCCACGGCACCGCGTTTGTGAAATAATCCGGGAACAATGTTGGTTTTTAAATCGTAGCCAGGACCTTGCCAACCCACCAAATCATCCTTATCCGCATATTTACTATCAGCAGCGCCAGTTTGTATCAAAAAATTTCGTATTACCCTGTGCACTAATAGGCTGTCGTAAAACTGATCACTCACCAGTTTTATAAAATTATCGCGAAACACGGGCGTTTTATCGTAGAGTTTTATAGTGATATTGCCCATGGAAGTAGTTATCCTGAATCCCTCAATGTTTTTGTAGGATGGATACACCTTATTGGTTTTGGTGCGCAAATCGTAGATCGAAGCTGGCTGATCCAATTGATTTTTACTTAGGTTTTTGATATCGGAAGATAGAATTAGCACCGAAACCTCGCCGCTATCGGTATCCAGGGTTTGTGCCATGCCAACCAAATGATGCAAATCATTAAAAGTAGGAAGGCCGGTAAAAATATCACGACTTAAAAGATAATGCGTAGTGGAATCTAGCTCCAATTTACTTACGGCAGCTTTTGGGGCATACATTGTTTTTTGCTTGCGGTACAATCCTGCAACAGAATCGGGGATGGTACGAGCGGATTTATCAATATCGAGATAATTAAGGTTTTCTTTCCAGGTTTTTAATATCACCATATTTTGCTCAATATTGTAAGCCGTATAACCTGCCACATCGTGGTAATTGTCAGCTCCAATAACGGCAACTTTGGCCTTGAACGCCCCTTTTATTAAATCGAGATTGGTAACCACCAGATTGGAAGTGATATAAAATCCGTAGCCTTTATTCAAAGTGCGGTTATAATGATCGAATGTTTCGATACTTACAATGCCTTTAATATTACGCTGGTACGAGCTCTTAGGTAAGATATGCTCTTGTTTTGAACCATCGCTTTTTTGCTGCCCTGTTTTACATGCGGCCAGGGTAAGGAGCAGTAGGAATATAACTTTGAATCTAATCATATTACAAAGAAACTCAATATACTAAAAGCAGCAAAACTTTTTATGCTTGCTGCGCAAGCATATTTTCGACCGCAAATTAAACGAATTAAGCGAATTTGTTTTTCTTTGAAAAATGAAGAATGCTGGCCACAGTAGTTTACTTGCAGGTGGACGTTATAGGGTCTACAACACCCTCACCACCAGCTTTACATCGGTATAGGGGCGGTTGTTTTTGTCGGTTTCGAGAGCGGCAATTTTTTCCACAACATTAAAGCCGCTGACCACCTCACCAAAAACTGTATAGTCGGCATCTAATTCGGGCAAACCGCCTACTGTTGTATAAACTTTCCTTTGTTCGGGTGTAAACTTCAACCTGTTCGAAAGGGTATATTCAAAGGCAATTTTATCCTTTATTTCGCGCAGTAATTGGTTGAAGCCATGGGGGTCTTCGGTTTTTAGCTTATCCAACTTGGCTTTCTGTGGCAGATAAAATTTCTTTTTCAGATCGATCATGATGGGGGTGTTGGTCGCTTTTTCTAGTAGGTCCAGTTCAGCTTCGGTGTAAACCCTGCCTAAAACAATATAAAACTGGCTTATGTCCGACATTAAAAAATGATTGATATCCTCGGGTTGTCGCGGTGCACAGATGGCACCTTTTTTATGAAACCTGTTCTCGCGAAATTCCGAGTCGATGGTTAATTCTGAACTGCCGTAGCCAATATGCTTCCCTGGCGAAGCATATTTTGAGTCGGACGATCCGCCTTGAATTACAAAGTTTTTTACTACCCTGTAAAAAAGCGTGCCATCGTAGTGATCTTCCGCAGCCAGTTTTAAAAAACTGTCTCTATGCTTGGGTGTGTCATCGTAAAGCATAATTTTTATATCGCCCAAAGTGGTCGATATGATTACGCTTTTGCTTTGCGCATGCAAAATACAAACACAAAGACTCAAAATAATGTAAACAACAAATAATTTCATGATTTTAATAAAATGGATTTAATCGAACGGATAAATAAATTGAAATTGAAATTTTGATTGTCATTATTCATTCTTCTACTCCCAAATTTTTTGATCTGAGTTCCTTTGCACTAAGTGGTGATATAATGCCCTTACCCGTCTTCTCTTCAATCTCCTTCCTTGTATTTCCAGCTATTGTACCTCCTTGTCTTGCTATTTTCTTATTCTCCAAAAATGTTTCAGGTTTCTTTTCTTTTGAAATTTAAGTAGTTGTAGCTTCTGCCAACATATTTAAAACCAATTCTAAATTGGTCATATTATCTCTGAGATTTTCTTTCTTCAAATCTTTAAAGTCTTTGTATTCCTTAGTTGTTAATCCAGCCCAAGCTTTTGTTATTTCATCAGTTAAAATAGCAAAGTCCAAACCCTTCTTAACCCCTCGCTGTTCCCATTCATCAGTTAATTCCTTGCGAACTTCAATACTTTTTAGTCTTTGATTTATCCAATTTGTGGAATATCCTTTTTTCAGATACGTTTCCATTGCCCTATCAAAAGCCTTTTCAGGATCTTCAGTTTCTTCAATACGTTCATATCCTACCTTTGCTAACCATAATTTAAAAGGTTCTGCTTTGGGTGATGGAATTGATTGTATCAATCGCAGCAGTTGCTCTGTATTAGCCACATCTGTAATTCTCATTTTTCCATCAGAAGACTTCATTTTCAACTGTCCGATTTTTTCGGACAGTTCGCTACCTTCCGATTTTAATTTCTTTTGTAAATCTGACCAATATTTCCTTGGCCTTGCACTACCTGTTAAAATTGCAATTATATCAATTATTGAGAAAAGCCACTTTTCTTGGTTGCTATCCCATACAACCCTTACGCTTTGGTCTTGAAATAACTTGATTGCTGTTTCTTTTGTCATTTACCAAGATTTTTGTTTTTTTCTAAAATACATTATCTATCTGTATCACCATGTACTAAAAAACTAATTTAGTGCTATTTATTAAGAATCTGATAAAGCTAAACTGTTAAAATGTGGCATCGCCACGATTGAAAAACAGCAATCAAAATTATTCCCTAATCACTTTTACTTCCATCACAACATCGTTCAGCGGCCGGTTACGGCCATCGGTTTTTTCCTGGGCTATTAGGTCTATAACCTCCAAGCCATAGTGCTTACCAAACCACGAGCCTATTTTTTCAAACAGGGTTTTATTTTCAATTACCTCGCCAAAAACAGTGTACGATCCATCTAAATGAGGAGTTCCGCCAATTGTTTTGTAAACTTCCTTTATATTTTCCGGGATACTAAACTCAGGTTCCTCGCCGTATATTCTCATTACCTCGCTCATCATAAAATTCTGCAAAGCCATCATTTCATCCTCCTTGCCCAATTGTTGAAGCATATTTAACGAATCGTTGTACTGCATGAGCAAGCGGTTAAAAATCTCACGTCTTCTCCCATCTCGTATTTTGTTTTCTACCTTGGTGAGCTTGGTATCGTCGTAAACTTCGCCGTGCACAATATAAAATTGCGAGCCTGACGAACGTTTGTCGGGATTTTGCTGATCGCCTTCGCGGGCTGCGGCAAGAGCTCCTTTTTTATGGAAAAGTGTAGGGTAATTAAACTCGGCAGGCAAGGTATAGTCCGGCCCTCCTTCGCCCAATGCTGCACCGGGTTGAGCAGCTTTAGAGTTGGGATCGCCGCCCTGAATCATAAAATCTTTGATAACACGATGAAACAATGTGCCATCGAAATACCCCTCTTTCGCCAGCTTTAAAAAATTATCGCGGTGTGCCGGAGTTTCGTTGTACAATTTTATTTTAATGTTTCCATGCTTGGTTTTTATCTGCACAATGGGTTCCCCCGATTTTGAGGAGCAGCCTATTACCCCCAAAAACAGCATGGCTATTATAAAAAGTGTGGTGTTTTTCATTTGGTTAGAATTAGTATCAAGACAAAAGTGTCAAGTATCAAAGCCTGTCCCGCCAAAGCGGGAACATGAGTATCAACCTATCTGACGATGGGTAGAATATTAATAATGATGAACAAGGCGATTTAGCTCCTCAACTCGCTTAAGATAGATCGCTCCGGCCCTTCAAAGCTCGTGTCGGCTTCTGTTTTTTTTAAGAAAACACACACCATTCTTAGCATCCTATAATTGCTCAGCAAAATAAGCTATCATCGCCTTTTTTAAAATACCTTCACGATCCGAAGGCGGTATGTCTTGTATTTCATTAACAATGGTAAAGGTAGGCCATCCTTCTTCATCCAATCCATCGCTTGCATAAAATCCCTTTTGCTGAAATAGCACGCAGCGCCCCAAGTTTATCAAATCCATTTTTTCTTGTTTCGAATATTGAATATATCCCGTTCCTCGCTCCTGTATTCCTATCAAAAACAAAAGGAAGTCGAAGTCGGCCATCACTTTAAATTTTTTGCTTACTTTCAAAAGCATCTCTTCCCAACTATCTTCTTTGCGATCCATCTTTACTTGATCCATCTTTAAAATTTATGTCAAAATTACCATTATTTGGCTTTTTACCAATCCTATTTTTTTACCGCTTCAAACTCAATAAGCGATGCTAAACCATCATGTCCGTCGCCTTCGTTTAAATGCGATTCAAACTGCTGATTAGTAACAATCTGAAAATCATTAAATTCCTCAAGTAACAGCTTAGTCGAATACAACATGTCTATATTGCTTGGGCCACCGCTATTGTAGTTGATCTGTTGCTTTGAAAAGCCCACTATAAATAATATCCCGCCAGGCTTTAACAAAGATGCCAGATAAGTATGCACCTTATTTCGCACCTGCGGAGGCAAATGAAAAAAGGACAGGGCTATGGCGTCAAAGCTTCGAGTAGGGTAGGAGTTGGTGATAATATCCCCAACAGTGTAATCAATCTTTACCCCATGTTTGGTAGCCAGAGCTTCTGCTTTTATTTTAGCTATATTGCTTTGGTCTATGGCCACAACTTTCCAGTTTTGCATAGCGGCATAAACGGCATTACGACCTTCGCCCTCGCCAGGAAATAATATTTTACCCGGTGTATTTCTGTCTATAAAATATTTAAGCTGAGGGTTTGGCTCTTCGCCATATATGTATTTTTGCGAGGCATAGCGCTCGTCCCAAAATGATTGCATAAGCGTATATTTGATTTTAGGTTCGCCTGAATTAGTAGTACAGAGAGGGTAAAACCCCAGCCTACTTAAATAGTTCACTTCCTATATCACGAAAGTGGTAAACGCAAAAAAGACCCAAGGGTAATGGGTCTTTTTGTCGCGGATTTTTTTTCATATTTAAGGGAAAAGGATATTCTTTTTTCCGGGCGCTAATATAAAATTAATTTTTTATTTTTTAACAAAGTTTTAACTTTTTTATTGAGGTGGCAGAATTAGATGTTAGCTAAAAGATTTGGCTCTGTATGATTTATAGTGGGTATGATCCTATAATAAATAGCAACTTGATACTCCCAAAGGTATTGAGACCAATAATACTAATCTGAAAATACCCACTACATTTCATATAGTACCTTAGTTTTCAAATTGGACTAATATCCCTTACTTTCCCTTTAATCCTGCCCTACAACCTGCACCCATTGGCCGGGTTTGCGCGATGCTATTTGATTGTTGTACATAGCCTGGCACGATACCGAAGGCAAATAATAACGGCCTTGATAGGTGGCATTGAGCAATACCACAAAGGTTAGGCTTCGGTTGCGATCAAGGTCGAAATAAGTATAAACGCGGTCGTCGCGTATGTCGCGGTAATCGGGGGTGTTGACCTCGAAGACCGATGGCGTATCTTCCATGCGAGTGTTGCGTATTTCCCAGCCCGAAGGGAATATCTGCGTAAGAGCCATGTTGGTATAACCCGATAACTGGCCTGGATGCGTAAGGGTTACCGCTGCCATAAAATCCGTTCCTTGTATAATGTTGCTTACATCGATGGGCTCTCCTGCTAGGGTAGTATATTTTACGCTCATTTTAAGGTTGGAGCTTTCGGCCACCGAATCGCCCATAAAAGGAGTTCCTTCCAAAATCAGGCGGGCAAACATAACACCATCGGCATGGTTCTCAAATTTCACATCGCCTTTGGAAGGGATAGTAGCGGGCAGTTGAACCTGGTTCACAGGTTTGTCTGATGATATTTTTTCCTTGCTGATGCCTGCTCCCTGATAGGTGTAAGAAACCTTTGAACTGCTTGTATTACCAGCTAATTTACTAATAGCAATAAGCGAATAGGCGGTGGTTTGCGTGCTCATCCAACGTTGCGAGCTCAGTTGTTCCGCAAGCTCCTTCATCAATGGTGCGGCAGAATCTAATCGATCCAATAAAACCAATGTTTCCAGAATCATTGCCTGATCGCGTGTTGCAGAGCTGTAGGAATAATAATAGTAATCATATTTTTCGGGTGCTCCTACACTTTGGTTTTCTATCAGTTCAGCTGCAACTTCCTTTTGGCCTATGAGGGCATAAGCTGCAGCCAATCTCCAACTTGCAACAGAGTTAAGTGAGCCAATATTCCGCATCCTGTTCATGGCACTTTTGTTGGGCTGCTGCGCTAAGGCAAGGGTATATAAACGATAAGCCTGGTTCAATTGTTTATAGCTTTCATTGTTGGCTGCTGTCCAATTATTGGCTTGCTTGTTTTGATAGCTCACCCATTTATTTTTAAAGTTGATGGGCAGACTATAACCTTTTTTCTCGGCTTCAATAAAAAAGTGTCCTGTATAAGATGTTCCCCAGTCGTTGGCTTCGGTATGCCCTGGCCAATAAACAAATCCCCCATCTGCATTAATATAAGTAGATAGCTTACTAATAGCCGCTTTCACATTATTTTCGATAGTAACTTTAGTGTTCTCGTTAAGCTCCATCACATTTTCCAAAAATAATTGCGGAAAGGCAGTGCTGGATATTTGCTCCAAGCACCCGTGAGGATAGCTCAAAAGGTATTTTAACCTGCTGCCAAAATCAACGGGCGGTATGGACGACACCTCTAGGGTAGCCTTGTTGGTACCTTCCATACCAAAGAGCTGATAATCAACACTACCGCTCTCTTTGCCTTTTAGCATTTTGCTAACGGAAGTTACACGGGGCGGATTGGGGTTGCGAACCTGAATTTCTATTTCGTCCACCGCCGTTTCCGAACCGGAGTTAGCTATTATTTTAACTTTGCCAAGACCTAATTTTTCGGGAATTTGTAGGGTAAAAGAAACTACTTTATCCCCTTCCTTATCAAAAGTGATGGTTCGTTTATTGCTTTCCTTAACCTTGAGCAAATCGTTTGTTTCGATGCTCAGTTCTACCTTTTTGATATCGTTGCGCATGGCAAAAACCGTGATAGGCAGCTTTACCGTTTCTCCTGGCCCCAACACCCTGGGTAGGGTAGCCAGTACCATCAATGGTTTTTTAACAGGGGTAGTTTTTTCTGCATTTCCGTACATTCGCCCACTGCGTGCAACCACCATAGTGCGCACCGAGCCAATGTATTGCGGCATCTTGAACTCGTGTGTTTTACTGCCTCCCTTTTTCAGCTCAAAGGGGCCGAATACCCTTACTACGGGTTTAAATCGATTGGCATTAGGGTCATTTTGCTTTTGCATCATATCACCGTCGCCACCTATGCTAAAAACTTTTTCGACCTGACCGCCATAAGCTCCAATCACCTGATTATAAATATCCCAGGTACGCACACCAAGTGCCTCGCGGGCATAAAAATGATTCCAGGGCTCTGGTGTTTTAAAACGGGTCAAATCCAAAAGACCCTCTTCTACCATGGCAATGGTATAGGTCATCGGTGCACCGTTTTGTTCACTCACCTTAATTTTCACTTTTTGCTCTGGTGTGAGTGTTTCGGCCATATCAATAAGCGGTTTGAGGTGTGTTTGTGCATCCTCAACCAGCAAAGGCGTTATGCCATACATGCGTATGGGTAAGTTATTTGCCGTTTGTGCGTGGGGCTGTAACATGGTTACATGAACATAAATATTGGGTGTCATTTCCTTGGTCACCTCAAAATTAAATGCCGTAAACTCTTTTTGCGTTCGCACCCAATACTCTCTGATGATACGCGTCCCGTTTTCGATGCTTACCAAAGCACGACCGCCTTCGGCAGATGCAAAAGTTACTTCTGCTTTTTGTCCTATATTGTATTTGTCTTCGGTTGTGGATAGTGTTAGCATAGAAGCTGATTCTGGATTATCGCCCACTGGTTTTATGGCATATCCAGGCCAATCTACATAAACAGTTCTTCCGCTTACGTGTCCGCTCACAGGGTCAAACACCCGGATGAGGTAACGTCCCCAAGCAGGATATTCGATTTTAAAACTGAAATTACCTCTGCCATCCTTGGTGCTTAAAGTGCCTCTATCTATTACATCCTCCGATGAAGACGAAACATAACGGGCTAAGTTATCATCCCCTGATTCCCACCACCAGCGCCAGCTAACTTTATAAATCACATATTTCAACCCGCTTTTCGATATGGGATTCCCCTCGCTATCCACCGTAGCAACATCTATCGTATGCTTTTCATCGGTGAGCAACACGCCACGTTTATCGCCATCTGGCGTTTTAATGCCCACGTATGATTTATAGGGACTGTAAGGGATAGAAAACCTATCGATACTAAAATCACCACTCTCCTCAAAAACGCGGGTGCGAAAGGAGGCCATTAACATGCCCGGTGCCTGATCGCTTACTTCCAAATTTCCCTGAATGTTGGCAATTCCTTCGGCATCAGTCTTCCCCTCAAAAAAAGTGACCTCTTCTCCGGTAAATTTACGACTTGGATCATCGAAAGAGAAATCGTTAAACTTTTTAAAATGAGTCGGCATTGAATTTAAAGTAGCGGTAACGTTGGCTTTTAAATTTTTAGCTACGGCACCGTGCAACCATTTCACCTCCATTTTAGCTTGGATAAAGGATTTAGCCACTGAAATCATCTCAGTGCCAAAATCCATTTTTATTTTTAGGCGATTTGGCTTTACTGTTTCTACTTTCAGGGTTTTATAAAAGGCCGTTCCACCCACTAAAAAGCGTGCCTGCCAATTTCCGGTGGGTGCTTCCTCTTCAGTATCCACTTTAAACAGATACATATTATTTACACCATCGGTACTGGCCATGCGTTTTACTAGTTGGCCATTGGGGTTGGTCAGTTCAAAAACTACAGGATGATTTTTGGGTAAAGTATTGTCCCTATCCTCTAAAATAAAGGAAACAAACAGGGTGTCACCAGGTCGCCATACACCGCGCTCGCCGTAAATGTAACCCTTTAGTCCTTTGTCGATGGTCTGTCCGGCTACATCAAAACGGCTCAAAGATAAGGATGAACCTTCATCTAAGCGCAGATATCCTCTTTGGTTCTCATATTTAGCAATCAGTAAAAATGGTTGCTTGGTAACATCCATGCGGATTAAGCCCTCATTGTTACTTTTTGAAGATGTAATCAATTGATTTTGGTAATTGTAAATCTCTACATTAACATCGGCCAAAGGTTCGGTGGTTCGCAAATCGGTAATAGCCACCAACATTTCCTTATCGGTTCCTTTTTTTGCTATGATGCCAATATTAGAAGCCAAAATATTACGGCTGGCAAAGCGATTATCATGGTAGTAGGCTTTTTTGCAGGGATCATCTCTTTCGTTCCAACTTCCATAATAATAGTAATCCTCATCGTAGTAGCTATGACCTTGTGGGCCATCAAAATACGCTATCTCCTGTTCCGAAATAACATCAGGGTCAGTCATGGTGTCTGCAGCATCCTTTTCGTCCACCTCGGAGCATGGATAGATGGCATTGCGCCGCGCAAAATGAAGCTCAACCCTATAGATGGCTCCTCTATCCACCTTTACCAATTGGTCTAGATCAATGGAAAAAGTGTTCCATTGATTCAAATCTAATGTTCTATCGGTATTGAGTGGGATAGTTTTTTTAAGTACCAAGCGGCCGGCTCTCTTTAACTGGTAATTACCGTCCAGGGTGTTTTCCTGTAAAAATGAAGCAATGTTATTTTCGTAAATCTTTATTATCTGAATCTGAACTTCTTTTAAGCTTACCGCTTTAAATGGCAGCGTGAGACCCGATGATTCGGGAAGAATGGTTCCGCTGCCCAAAAACTCCACCTGTGGTTTGTTGCTCGTAAAAGTAAGCTGATAGGTTTCTTTCTCTTTACTTTTTGTGCCCAATATGTTTTCTATGCCGGGATGCACCGTTACCTTCACATCACCCATCAAAGAATTGTTGGGATAAACATGTATCGTATTGTTTTCTATTTCTGCCGTAAACATAATGGCATTGTCCAATTCCACCAAACCGGCCAATTCCTGCGATGGATTAAGCGGATCGGTAAAAGAAATATTAATGGATTGTCGGGGCTGAAAAACAGTTTTGCATGTTACAAGCTCAAAATCATTGATAGAGGGAATTTTAATTTTTTCACTTTCCTGCAAATCTACACCAATGGGCTCACCGCTTATCTTTACCTGCACGTTGCTGGATGAGGCGCCGCGCTTAATATTATGCAGTAAGAAAGGATAATGATTAGCTGTGCCCGATGCTAACCACTCCACATCCAACTCTTCACCCTTTTGGTTGGCCGACAGCACTTTATGCACTTGCTCTAAATCGGCATAATCAGCTAATATTAACGTGCCACTCAGTTGATTATCCGAAAGCTCGGTATTTTTGTAGGGCGATACCTGTCCCATATCTAACCTTAGGTTTTGCGATAGCGTTTGAAAAGTAAATTCAAAATCTTCGTCATAGTTCTTAAATACCTGACCCAATTTTACCTGTACCTTATAAACAGTTGCCCCTTTCATCCCTTCTTTGGGTTTTAAAGAAAGCGTTTGATTATCAATCCAATAGAAGTCACCTTTTGCTGATGGTGATATTTTCATGATGCTCGATGAAGCTGGCTTACCGGGTTCGGCCTCCTCAATTACTTCAGAAAAGCGAACCGTTATCTCGGCTTGGTTGGATACCATACCCGAGGTAAATGCAGCCACCTTGGGGTTATACTTCACTTCAGAAAGTTGTTGTACCGCTTTGTTTTTTCGTCCGCATCCTACTAAAAGTAAGCAAGCAAACAAAATGAGGACACTAAATAGATTTTTGGGTTGCATAGGGGGTTATATGAATGAGGAAAATACAGGCTTTATCATTATCGAAAATTAGCAAAAGATATTTGAATGTGGCTTAGTTCTATTAGATTTTTACAATTTGGTTTTCATTTTTTTTCTGAATTGAAAAAGTAGGATAACTTTATGTAACAAAATACTGCATTTTACGTATTTATCAAAAAAAACTTACAACCTACACATATGAAAAATATTTTTACATTATTTGCTCTCTGTTTAATAATTAATTTAGCTACAGCACAAGGAGTTAAAACTGTATTAGATTATACTATTGACGAAGTTTACGATGAAGCGACTAGTCAATGGGTAATTAGTGGAAAAAGTGAATACACCTTTGATTTCAATGGAAATCAGACCTTGAGTGCGAACTATAGTTGGGATTCAGTGAATAGTCAATGGGTAATTGATTCCAAATATGAAGACAATTATGATTTAAATGGAAATCCGTCTTTGAAAACGACTTACGCATGGAATTCAACAACTAGCCAATGGGTATATAGAAGTAAGATTGAATATACTTACGATGGAAATGGAAATCAGACTTTATATGCTCATTACACTTGGGATACAAGGTTTAGTAAATGGATAAGTAGGTCTAAATTTGAATGGGATTATGATACCAACGGAAATCTAATCTTGAACGAAACTTACACTTGGGATTCAGCTGCTAGCCTTTGTATAATTAACTCTAAAATTGAATACTTTTACAATTCCGATGGAAAGCAAACCATGAATGAAACTTACGCATGGGATTCAGCTACTAGCCTGTGGGTAATTAACACTAAAATAGAATACACCTATGATACCTATGGAAAGCAGACTTTGAATGAAACGTACACTTGGGATTCAGAAACTAGCCTTTGGATAATTAACGCTAAAAGTGAATATACTTATAATTCTGATGGAAAACAGACCTTGGGTGAACATTACATATTGGATCCAGAGACTAAGCAATGGGTAAATAGCTATACAGATACTATCACATATGATTCCACAGGGAATATTACATCTATTGTAAGATACACTTGGGATATTGCATCGAGTATGTGGGTAGGTAGACTTATGTATGAAAACGCTTACGATTCTAATGGGGAAAACGCTCTGCATGTTGAATATACTTGGGATACCGAATTGAATGACTGGAAATATTCGGATAGAACAACTTACTATTATACAGAAGATACGCCTACTACTTTAAATGATGTATCAGCTTTAAAATTAAAAATATATCCAAATCCTGCCACAGAAACTATTAGTGTGGATAATAATTTATCATCTAAATCGGTATCCATTGAGGTGTTTGATGCAAATGGTAAAAAAGTATTGAATCAGGATTTATCTGATAGCAATCAAATTTCAGTTAATCATCTTCCACGAGGAGTGTATATCGTGAAATTAATTCAGGATGGTATAGTAAGTAGTAGCAAGTTGATTTTGAAATAAATAAGATAATTTTTTGAATAAAATGGGTGATGGTCTTTGATGGGTTGTCACCTTTTTTTCTTAATTTTAACTTCGCTGTTTCGTTTAAAAGTTGCTCTTTCTCTTCGCTTGAGAAAACTGAAAAAACAAATGTTTTCACTTGTTGATCTTTCATTACAAACTCCATCTTTTTTACATCAATTACAATATCAAGTAGGTTGGCAAACTGTATTTTTTTTAGGCTTCTGAAACGAGTTTTTAAATTCAATTATGTCGGATCCGATTGAAATGAAGATTTTCTCTTTTATCAAATATCTGCCAGTCATAGCCTAAATTTTATACTACACTGTTACTTACCGTAATTCTTTCCTAAAATTATTCGCATTGTAGTTGCATTTACAAAGTATTCATAATGAGAATTAGAAACGATTTTATTCTTACTAATAATATTTCCTTTTTTATTCATTTTCAAGCTGTAAGCACGATTAAAAACCCCTATTACTTTGCCTTCTTTGTTTATAATAGGGGAACCAACATAGCTCCAGCTATCTAAAAATTCTCCTGTCCGAATTCGCAAATCATCATTCGCATGTTTTGAATTATCTGCAGTCTCAACTGTCCCGGTAATAATTCGAATGTTGTTATTTGAATCATAGCCAACAATGTAAACTGTATCTTTATTGTTTATAAGTGACACGTCAGGCAGTAAGGTTTTAATTGAGTTATTGGATTTTTGTATGGAAAAAGTAAGAAAAGGGGGAGAATAATAAAAAATAAGTCGTCTTATTTCCATCCTTTCTTCAAGTATGGTTGATTTTACATAAACACAATTTGAAGGTGAATTTAATTGATACATTTTCCATGACAATAATTCATTCGGGAAATCTTTTATTTTTAGCATATTCCCATGAGTGTAAAGTGTTCCTGTAAAATCTCTAGCTGTACATGCGATAATACCTGTATCCAATTTAATTAAGAATGATGACCCATAATTTATATCATCTCTTGTTTTAAATTTGGCTTCATTTCTAAGTATAATTTTTTCCCAATATAATGAATTGCTTACATTCAAGCTATTATCAATCTTAGGGGTATTGAAAAATAGAGAGCTCAACACTATGAACATGGTATAAATCATGGTTCTTCTTTTTATGGAAAGTACATTCTTAAAATAAGTCGTATTTTACTACTTTAATTTTAAATCCGCTGCCATCGCATGGCTGGCTTATTCGACAATCAAATTTTCGAACCCAGTTGTGTATTTCACTTGATTTTCACCCTGCTCGTCAACATAAATAAAGTAGCCCTCTGCGTTTGGCAGGGTTTCTATTAGCTCGTAACTTTTGTCCACACCCATTACCATGCAGGCCGTAGCATAGGCATCTGCAGTCATGCAGTCGGGTGCTATGATGGTGGCACTCAGCAAGGAGTGCTGCACGGGGTAACCTGTTTTGGGATCGATGGTGTGGGCGTACTTTTTTCCGTTATCCGTATAAAAATTGCGGTAATTACCTGAGGTAGCCAAGGCAACGCTACTCAACGATAGTATGGCCTGCAAATCGTGGTTGAGTGCCACTTTGTCGTCGATGGGCTTATCAATGCCTACTCGCCAGGGGATGTGTTTGCTGTTAACGCCTGCTGCACGTATCTCGCCACCTATCTCCACCATATAATTTTTAATACCCTGCGAAGCCAGATAATCAGCAGCTTCATCAACCCCAAAGCCTTTAGCTATGGCGCTGGCATCAAGCATGATATTTGGTTTATCTTTCTCTAAATAACCGTTTTGTAAACGCACCCTATCCATTCCTACAAACAGTAAAAGCGAGTCTATCAGCTCGGATGTGATGCTGTCCTTTTTTTTGAACCCCAACCCCCAGGCGTTTACCAATGGAGCCACCGTCATATCAAAAGCACCATCGCTGTTACGGTATATTTCTTGTCCTTTTAAAAAAACCTTTTCCAGCATAGCATCCGCCCGTGAACCTTTTTCGCTAAAATTAAATTTGCTTATGGTAGAGGTATCTTTATAGGTAGATAGCGACCAATCTACGTTTTTTAATACTTGCAATACACCTTTGTCTAAGCTATCGGTTTGCTGCACGGGCTCATAAATAACGTGGTAATAGGTGCCAAAAATCTGCCCTTCGATTTTCACATACTCTTGAGTAGCTTGTTGGCACGATAAAAAGAGTAAGGCGATAAATAGGATGAAAATATTCTTCATTGTATTTGAAATTAATTTTTTACCAACGTACCTATTTTTTCACCTTTTACTACTTTAAGCAGGTTTCCGGGGGTGTCCATATCGAAAACTATGATGGGCAGGTTATTTTCCATACACATGGTGGTGGCTGTTAAATCCATCACTTTGAGGCCACGTTTATATATCTCATCAAAGGTTATCTCGTCGAACTTGGTGGCGCTTGGATCCTTTTCGGGGTCGGCGGTATAAACACCATCTACCCTTGTTCCTTTGAGCATTACATCGGCTTTAATTTCGATGCCCCGCAGCGAGGAGCCAGTATCGGTGGTAAAATACGGATTACCCGTGCCTGCCGATAAAATAACCACTTCGCCGTTTTCTAATGCCTCTATGGCTTTAGGTTGGGAGTAAAATTCGCCAACTGGTTCCATTCTAATGGCGGTGAGCACCCTTGCTTTAACGTCGGCATTGTTGAGCGACGATTTTAAGGCCAGACTGTTTATTACGGTGGCCAACATTCCCATTTGATCGCCTTGGTAGCGGTCGAAGCCCTTAGCTGCTCCACTTAAGCCACGAAATATGTTGCCTCCGCCAATAACTATACCTACCTGAACGCCCAGCTCGCAAATTGCTTTTATCTGCTGCGCATATTCTTCGAGCCGGTTATTGTCGATACCATAATTTTGTTCGCCCATAAGCGATTCGCCGCTCAGTTTTAGTAATATTCTTTTGTACATATTATAAGGTTTTATGCTTTAAAATCGAATGCGTAAAGCTAAAAGGATTTTTTCAATAGAAAAAAGTGCTATTAAAAAATAGAACGGAAATCAATTTATTATCGGAAGA
>JAGXIP010000269.1 GCA_024635585.1 Saccharicrinis sp.
AAATACTCGTTATAAGATATCTGCCATTTGAAGCCTCCACTTTCGTCGGCTCCTGTGTACCTTCCGGTGGTTGCATCGTAATATAGCCTAATCGACTCGCTTTTGGCATAGGTAGCGGAATAGCCGTTTACGTGGTAATCATACTTATCCACTACTTCTTTCTCTGCGTTAGGGTAGGTGTACCTATAACGAGAGTCCACACGCCATTCGAGTTTATCATCGTCCCATCTATATTCGGTTCGGCATACAATCTTTCCTGCATCGTTTATTTCGTATGCAAAAAAAAGTACGCCCTTTAAATTGTAAGATTCCTCATCCCTAACATAGCTTTCATATTTTACCATTTGCCCCGATTCGGTAAATTTTCTTACCCACTTTTCCTTAAGATCGACCCCGTCGCCCCAGTATGGATCGTACAATTCATATAAAATTTGGTTGTCCCACTGGTCGTGGGCATATATCTTTTTCCAGTCATATTCCCAATCGTCATATTTCCAATCCATCTTAATTTCTTGTACTATTTTGTCGTTTTCGTACAAGCGATCGTATTTGTATCTCGCATAAGATTGTATTAGGAATTCTTTGGTGTTTGAGTTCCATCCGCTTAAGTATGTTTCTTCAATACTGCCATCTGGCAGGTAATCATATTCGTATTTGTAATTGTAGTCCCATTCGCTGCTTACCATATTGAGTTTTGATGAGGAATAAGTGGTTTTTTCCCCGGTCTGATTATAGGTCGATTCCGTTTTTTGCTGAACAAGCCATGTGTTCAGTTCCGAATCCCAGTTGCTGTAATTCCGGGATGAAATGAGGGCTCCATTGTTATCATAAGTTAATTCGTACTTGTAAGTGACAACCCCACCTCCATTCTTTTCAATATCATAATATTTATAATTAACTACCATATTGTTTTCATCATAGATGCTTTCGGATTTCTTAATTAGATACCACTCGCTTGATAATTCGTTCCAACTATATTTTATCCATAATATTTGATTGTCGTTGTCGTCGTAATTATATTCATCTTTAGTTTCTTCTGTCCACTCACTGTTAGTATTATCCCAAACGTAATTTATTTCGCTGAGAGGTTTGCCTGTTAACTCGTTCGGTTCAATAGCTGTTTTCAAGTTGTTGATTAAAGCCTGGCTCTGTTCGTCTAATTTTTTCGTAATGCGGTCCACCACATGGCCATTTACATCAACGCTAATGTCCGTGGTTTCGGTTTTGATGGAGTCGTATTGCGGTAACAAATAAGTATCATAACTCACTATGCTGTCAATCTTTTCGGTATAAAAAGAGGATGCTTCATCGTTTAGCGATTTAATCAGGCTGGCAGACTTTAACCGTGAGGTATGTACGGGTTTTGATTGGGAGGCGTTGTGCAGTGCAAAGGTTTTAGTGTTCGTTTTGGGTGCAGTTTTTAATTGTTTGCTGTCCGAAGTTATTTTTTCAAAAGTGGATGCCGATAAATCGATTACAGTGCCATCGGGGAGGGTGTCGTATACCGGTTTTAGCTGATGATGTTCCGTCGCGTAATAATTTTGCGCACCGACTATACTTGTTAATACTAGCTCTAAGAGTAGTGTTGTACAAATGGAAATAAGAGTAGCTTTTTTCATGATAGTTTTGTGAACTGTTTTACTTGTAAGTGACTTCAAAAGATCTCTTTGTCGCATTAAAACTTAAACCTTAGCCCAACCGACACGGCTTGTAGATCCATGTTTTGTTGCTTGTTAAAAGTGTTGCTTTGGGTAAAGATCTGAACCGGCGACTGTTCCGCAGCTTTCCGAAACTCGTTGTAAAGTGCTTGGCTTTTATTGGTGTCGGTTAGCAATAATGTACTGCTGCCATTAGGGGTTATAATGGATGAAGCAGGTTTATTTCGCTTACTTTTGCGTACCAGCAGATATACTACCATGCCGGTAACCAAAACGCCACCTACTACAAGTAAGGTTGTTATCTCACTGTCATCCTTCATTCCTGGGAGGTCATCGCTTTTATCATCCCATTTTGCAAAGGAATATTCGCTGCTTAGAAAGAATAAAAAGATAACTGTCAACAATACGGATAAAAGTTTAGTTTTTTTCATAATGATAAAAATTAGGGTGTGAATAAATAATTGATAATTGTATTTGATAGGTTTTTTTAAAGTTTTAAACCATATTGGAACAAGAAATGCTGAAGTTACAATGGCAGCATTTTTAAAATGTCATCCGAAGGCTAAGTCCGTTAGCCTTTACCATCAGGTTCCACCTTACGGGAGGCGGGCATGAGCTTCCCACCTTTTTTATGTCGGCGGTGTATTGGTCGATGGCGTTGTGCAGGTGGTTCCTGGCAGCCAGAGAAAAGGGTAAGGAGGTCACCATGCAAGCCAATGCACCCAATGCCAACCCCAGCCCGTTGGACCCGCTGTCCTTTATTTTACCATCTTCGAGTGCATTGACCTCCTCAAGGCTCGATGACAGGCTGGTTATGCCGGCAGCAAGTAACAGGGCTCCTCCTCCTATCAATAATGGGTTGGCTACGGTGCTGTTTTTCTGGGCAAGCTTAAAAGACTCAGCCGATGCCGCATTGTTGCCCAGGGTGTTTTTAAGGTCACGCCATTTTAGTTTTTCACCGTTCTGGTAGTACTTTCTTTTTTTAACAATGCTTATCTCGTCATCGGCAGTTTGCGAATAAGCACCGATAACCATAAATGTCATGATGAGTGTGCTGATGAGGATTTTCATAATCTATTGTTAATAGTTCTGAAGAAGTGTGTTTATCAATGGCTACGCAGGATCTATATTTCCCGCGTAGCCATCGATTGGGTCAAAATATTATTTTACGATCACCATTTTTTTGCTGGACATAACCGTGTTGTTAATCTGTAAGGAGTAGAAATAGATACCCCTCGGCAAAAAATCGGCTTTATTTGGTAATAGTTATTTGATCGATGTAACATTTGCCTTTGGAATTATACGGCATGTTATTATTTGCTCGATCAACATATTGAAATTTTATTGTGTGAGTACCTGCTTCTATTGATGCAAGACCCTGTCGCCAACCCGAACCATCATTGTTATAAATAGCTATCAATAGGTCATCTATATATAAATTGATTAATACTGCACCATCCCCTAAGAATGAATAGTAAAAACTTAATTGTCCGTTGACATTTAGTATAGTTGAAAATTCAGCATCACAGTTTGTATCATATAATGACATTAATGAATAGCTCCCATCAAATGCCGTTTCTGATGTCACTGTAAAGGGACCATACCAATTTACTGGTGTCATTCCAGCTTCAAAACTTGTATAATAGGCTGCATCTGAAGTTGTAAAAGTTTTTTCGTCACCATATCCGGTTCCTATTTCGTTACTGGCATACGCTTTAATATAATACTTTGTATTTGGGGCAGCTTTGGCAATAGCGGCACCAAAAGAACCAGAATTAGCTGGGCTGATTGTTTTTTCGTTGGATATAGTTGGATTAGGGGAATCACTCCAACAGATTCCCCTTTCCGAAATTGTTCCACCACCTGCGGAGGGGATAGATCCGCCGGAAACAGCACCCATAGCAGAAATATCTGAAATGTTTTTAGTTGTTAAAACCGGCAATGTTTTTTCGGTAGTAAAACTGACAAGGTTTCCATAACCCGTTCCTGCAATATTAGTTGCATAGGCTCTTACATGATAAGTCCCTGGGCTTAATCCTGAAATTTGACTTTGAAATTCTCCTTCGGCAGTACCATCTTCTGTTTTACTGTCGGCAATAGTTGGATTTTGGTTGATGCTCCAGCACACCCCACGCGCAGATATTGCATCGCCACCTGTTGATGTCACATTACCTCCCGAAACAGCTGCATTGGCTGTTATATTTATCGCTACAGCGGTGGTAACTGTCGGGAATAGCACATTGAATGTGGTCTTGAACATTACTTGGTTACCATAGCTGGTACCATAACTGTTAGTTGCATAAGCTCTAGCATAATATGTATTGCCTGCTTCGAGATCCGTTAAAGAACTTGAAAAGAATCCCATTCCTGAACCTTCTGAGGTAATATTGTCTTCAATGGTAGGGTTTTGTTGCTCACCCCAACAGATACCCCGTTCGTTAATTTCGGTGTCGCCCCGCATCACAATATTTCCACTACATTCAGCCGAAGTAGTGGTTATATTTTTAGGGTTATCTGTAAATACTTGTGGCATATTATTGTCGATATCACCCGAGCTTTTGGCGTATAAGGCAAATGGAACCCATTGCATTTGCGATGTTCCCATTTCAGTTCCGTCAACTGTTATCTTTAAATAAAACTCACCATCAGACCAGTCAATAGTGTTTAATCCTTCTTCTACTTCACCTATGTTTAAGTTAACAATACCATGTAAATCAGTGCTAACATTGTGCGTTTCATTAAACATGCTAGTACCGGTAGGGGATCCTTGTAGAATATCAATCATTATACTGGCGTTCTGATTCGCTTTTATTGCTCCAGAACCATCTCTTAGGACGGCTTGATATTTGAATTGATTAGGAGATTGCGAATATGTCGAAATAACCGACATGATTATCAATGCGAGTAACATTATGTAATTCTTTTTCATGATATTTCGGTTTTATAAAGGATTAAAAATTTGTTTAACGATTTTATAAGTTTGACTCTGTTGTCCGTCTATTTGTACAGTCAACAGGTAAATTCCAAGGGATAGTGCACTTGAGTTAATGTTAAGAAAGTTCTTGTTTACATTCTTGATCATTAGCTTCCTTCCTTGTAAATCAGTTACTGTAACAAGGTAGTCTGTTGGAATTCCATTGGAAGTTGCATTGGATATTTCTACGCCAATATAATCGCTGAACGGATTGGGGTAAATTTTAATGACCACCCCTTCGTCCTGAATATTTTCAATAGGTGTAGCCACAAAAAAAACTTGATGAAAGCCTTGTGAGAGTTGAAGTTCACTTGTGATGTATGTTTCTGTTGAAAATTCGCCCAAGCTAAAGGTCATCTCCAAATCATTAGAGGTAAACTTGTCTCCGCCAGAACCAAGTAATTCGAGATTAGCTACCTGGCTAAAACTGCTTTGGGTAATAGCCAGGATCAATAAGAAAAATAGATTTTTCATTTTTACCGGGTTTAAAATAATTAGTTAGTTTGCCAATTAAGGTGCAATTGGTGAGTCTATAAGTTTGACATATACCTTAACCTGGGTTAAGTGGTAGAGGGGCTCGAGCCTGGATCCGATACTATTTTTACAATTCCCAAATTAATGCATCCTAAGGAAAGAAGATTACTTTCGGGGGGTATAAAAAAGTTATAATCTTTACTTAGTTGCTTTCTGTAATAGGGATGTCGCTGTATTCAGGTTCGGGATAATGGTCGATTATCTCCACTCTTTTTTTAGCGCCAAGTTTTTTGTAAATGTTGTTGATATGGCACTTGACCGTTCCTTGCGAAATATACAGTTCTTCGGCAATCTCCTGGTTGCTCATGCCTTTAAGTATCTGTTCGCAAATTTCGCGTTCCCTGATGGAGAGGTATTTTTTGTTTTCGGCAATCTTCTGTTTAATATCGGTGCTGTAACTCCGGTATTTAATCATCATTTCCTCCACGTTGAGTTTTTCTTTCAGGTACAACCTTTTTACCAGTATCACTACCATAGTTATCATACCCATGCCCGAAGCGTAACTTAAACATAGGTCCAAATATTTTTGGTCGTGGTTGTTGTAGGGGATTATAAATTCCGGGTTAAGATATTCAAGCAGGAAAAGGCCCGAGATGCTCAATATCCACATCGTGAACAAAATGTTCAAGGATCTTCCTTTAACAATAAAAAGCATCAGTGCCAGTATAGCCGTGTAGATGGGGGCAATTCCTCCGGTTACCCCACCGTTCCAGATACCTATTAAAAAATAGCTGCAGTTGAGATAAGCGAAAAATACGAGGGAAGGCCATGTGAAAGCCCTCTTAAAACGGGCATAATAAAATAGGGCTAGACTTAAAATAATCCCCGCCGTTTTTATCATCCCCAAATGAATGTCGATACGGAAATAAATGTTGACAAGCAAAAAAAACAGGAAGAAGAAAGCACCGAGTATAAGACTGATATTCAAAAATTGGTGTTCGGCCTTAAAGCTGTCGTCGCCGGTAATAAAAGTGATTATGCGGTCTTTTTTTTGCATAATCCAAGTTAAGCTATCGGGTAGTAAAAATAAATTGCTATTTATAAGGATATTGCCTCCTTATAAATAGGGATTTATTAAGAAGATGAGCATTTTTGGATAATACAGATAGTCTGATGTGTATTGATAGGTACAGGGCAAGATTATTCCAATACCTAACTTGTACAAGCCGGAAAGTAAAAAGTTGAAAGAGTTACGTATTAATGGCTATGGTCAAGGATTTTTATTATCAGTTCTGATATGGTTTTCATTTGCGTTTTTTCCAGTATTTTTTGCCGATGGGTATCCACGGTAGTTTTGTTGATACATAGTACGTTGGCGATTGCTTTACTGGTATTACATTCCATGGCCAGTGACAGCACTTCTTTTTCGCGGTTCGTTAGAACGGATAGCAATGGGATATCTAATATTTCGGATGGCCTGCCATTAAAATTTTCTTGTTTATATCTTTCGAGGGTATCGGACAGTTCGTCGATGTCGATGGGCTTTAACAAATAGTCGAATGCCCCATGCTTAATGGCTTTTATAGCATACTGCTGGTAAGCGGTAATAAATATAAAGGTGGGATAGCAATGGCGTGCCCTAATGGCATTGATGATATGAAAACCATTTATTCTGGGCATTTCAACATTGACAAACACAATATCGGGGTTCAGTTTTATTGTTTTTTCAATGGCTATTTCCGGCATCCCCTCGCTGGCCACTATTTGTATCACCTCAAATTGATTGAGCAGATTTGCTATCCTTTTCCTTATTTCCGATTCGACGTCGATTATAATACAGCTTATCTTTTCCATAGTGGCTGTTGTTTTAGTTGCGCTTGCTTTTTTGTATCAACAGATACAACGCCATACCGATTATCAAAACCTTTCCAACAATTATGGTCATCGTGGTTCCCTTGTCGCTCTTTCCGTGGATATCTCCGTGTTTGCTTCTCTATGTTATGATAAAATAGTTACGAACTATAACGTTCTGCTTTAAGTAAGATTCAATTTAGAACGGTTTTTTTTATTTGTCAATGATTTATTCAAATATTCAGATGTTTTTTTCAAAAAATAGAAATGCACTTGACAGCATCAAAAAAAGCTCCGGCAACCTTATTCGGATGCCGGAGCTTTTTTTGATTATTAATATAGTTAAAACCTGTTTTTATGATTTTAATCGAAAATTTTTAACGGCATGTATCACCACTGCAATAACAAGCACGGCAGAAGAAATAATTGCTGTCCAAACAATATTAGGTTGTTCGCCCCATTGCTTTACTGCTATGGCTATCAATGCCCATATGCCTACTAAAGCTGCCTCACGCATATTACGAAGATAAACTAGCAATAAGTAAATAAAGGTAGCAATAGTAATCATAACCACAGTCCATGTTTCAGATGAGATGCTTCCACCATACCATCCCTGGCTGACCAGTAAGACGGTGATGTTGGCTACTGCAGCCACTATTATCCAACCTAAATAAATAGTGATAGGCCACCAAACTAAGGCAATAATACGTTTAGGAGCATCTCCTAATTCCAAACGCAGTTTTAAGGTTATCGCAATTAATGAACCAAGTAACACCAGCATAAGTATTGCCGAAAAACCGATGTACAAGTTAAGCCATGCAACAACCCAAAGGCCGTTGGCAAGGTTGGCCAGAGAAAATGATAAGCCGATTTGCCTCAAATGACTGTCTTCCTTTTTGCTGAACCAAGCTACCCATTGATGCACAACAAAAGCAATAAGCAAAAGGTAAATCAATCCCCAAATAGCAAAGGCATAGCCGGCAGGAGCAAATAGATTGGGAAACATCTTGCTAATTTGACCCACGTTCTTTGAGCCAAACACCGTTGTTCCCGATAAAAAATTCATAATAAGCGTAAAAACAAGCGTTAAGCTGTTTATGATTAGATAAGTAATATTTTTTTTCATTAATCTATATATCTTTTGGTTATATCTTTGTACGCATCAATCCTACGATCCCTAAAAAAGGGCCATATCCTGCGCACATCTTCCGTTCTGGCTCTGTCTATTTCGATTACATGATTCAGTTCCTCACTCTGATTGGCTTGCCATAGTATTTCGCCCTGCGGGCCGGCTACAAAGCTACTTCCCCAAAACTGAATACCCTTGGTCACTCCTGTCCAATCGGGTTCGTAACCGGTGCGGTTTACCGATACTACAGGCAGACCATTGGCAACCGCATGAGCCCGCTGTGTGATAATCCAGGCATCGCGTTGGCGGGTTTTCTCGGCGTCTGTGTCGCTACTTTCGTAACCAATGGCAGTGGGATATATGAGTATTTCGGCACCAGCCATGGCCATTAGACGGGCAGCTTCGGGGTACCATTGATCCCAGCATATTAAAACCCCTAATTTGCCCAACGATGTTTGAATCGGGTTAAAACCCATGTCGCTTTCGGTAAAATAAAATTTTTCGTAATAAGCAGGGTCGTCGGGGATGTGCATTTTTCGGTATCGTCCGGCTTCCGAGCCGTCTTTGTCGAATACTACTGCCGTATTGTGATATATCCCTGGTGCCCGTTTCTCGAATAAGGAGGTGACCAGCACAATGTTAAGTTCCTGGGCAATGATAGAAAATTGATTGTAGGATGGGCCGGGGAGGGGCTCAGCCAAATCGAACATGCTAGTTTCCTCGGCCTGACAAAAATAAATACCGCAATGCAACTCCTGCAGCACAATCAATTTGGCCCCTTGAGAGGCGCATTTTTTTATCCCGGCGATACTTTTATTTATATTGTCTTGCTTATCGATAGAGCAAGTTTGCTGTACAATTCCAACTTTTAGTTTACTCATGATATTGGTTTTATTTTACCCTATGTAGGATTTGTTTTACATATTATATGCTATTTTCTTTCCACTCTACGCTTTCCGCTTTCCGCTTGCATTCTTTACGCTCTCTGCTCCTTGCTCCTTGCCCCTTGCTTCTCGCTCCACGCTCATTTCACCCTTGCTGGATACTGCATACTAATACAATGCAACGAGCCATGCTGATCTATCAAAGGCCTGCAATCAATTCCTATTACTTTCCGATCGGGGAAAATATTTTGGATAATGCGGAGCGCTTCATCATCTTGAGGTACAGCATAAGTGGGTACCAATACGCCGCCATTAACAATTAAAAAATTGGCATAGGTTGCGGGCAGTCTGTCCCCATCCGCATCGTAGCATGCTTGTGGCCAGGGGAGGGCAATTAGCCTGTAAGGTAAACCTTTACTGTTGGTAAAGGTATTTAGTTGCTCTTCCATTTGCTGCAATGCTTCAAAATGCTCATCTTCAGGATTGTCGCATTTTACGTATGCAATGGTGTCGGGTCTGCACAAGCGCGCCAGAGTGTCAATGTGCGAATCGGTATCGTCGCCGGACAAATAACCGTGGTCTAACCACAGTACTTTTTCAAGTCCAAACGTATCCATTAAAAATTCACCTATCTGTGCTTTGTTCATTTCCGGATTCCGGAACGGCGAAAGCAAACATTCCGATGTTGTGAGCAGTGTTCCCTGTCCGTCGGATTCTATGGCGCCCCCTTCAAGCACAAAATTCATGGATTGTACTTTGGTTTCTATAAACACTGATTTAGCCAATTGAGGCGTGATAAGGTTATCTAACGCAGCTTCAAATTTTTTGCCCCATCCGTTAAAAATAAAATCCAGTAAAACAGGTTTGTCATTATGTAAAACGGTGATGGCACCATGGTCGCGCGCCCAAGTATCGTTTGATGCTATTTCAATAAATTGGATAGGATATTTGGTTGAATTATTAAAATATCCCGAAACTTCCTCCCTTGATTGACACACCACAACTACTGGTACAAAACCGGCGGTAGCCTCTATAATACGTATAAAACAGGTGGTCACCTCTGAATACATATAAGCCCAATCGCTCTGTTTATGCGGAAAGGTAAATTGGACGAAGCTTTGTGGCTCCCATTCTGCTGGTAATCTTTGCATAATTAGCATTAATAAGGGTTGGTTTTAATACAAATATCAACTATTTGGCATTAAGTTATAGATAATACTGCAAAGTTAAAATAATGTATTAAATTGTATTTGATTAAGTGAAAAAGACACCTTCTTACGTAATTAATATCTATTTTTTTGCGTATAAATAGGTGGCAACGGTTTCTGTGACCACGAAAAAGTTCGTTGTCCTACACTTCTCTCCACGGTATTCCATTACCGGTTATTCGTTTTTGTTCATATTAAATTTCAGGCTATGAAACGAGCCATGAGAGTGCACTCTCTTTCAGGGGGGCTAATGTGGCGAGTTCCATCTGACCGTTGAAAAAAAAATTAGACAGATGAAAAATGTATTAATTTTGACCGACTTTTCGAGTACTGCCCGAAATGCAGCTCTTTACGCCCTAAAAATGTATAAAGACGACAGTGATGTTGTTTTTAAATTGCTTAACGCCTTTGATCTTGAATTCAGTGGTAGCCCATATGTAATGCAGGTGAAAGAAGAGATGGCTTACGAAAGTGAAAAAGGCTTAAAACAAGAGATTAAGGTGCTTAAGCGCGCTTTTCCTATGGCAGACTTGCAAGCTCTTTCCAGCTTTGGAGTTCTGATTGATGTGGTAAATGATTACATAGACAAAAATCAACCACATTTAATAATATTGGGATGCCGGGGCGAATCCGCTCTTGAAAATTTTTTATTGGGTTCAAATGCTTACGAAGTCATTAAAAGTATTAAGTGGCCTATTTTGGTTATACCCAAAAGTGCAGAATTCAAAAAACCCGAAAAAATTGTATTCTCCACTGACTTAAAGGATATTAATAGCAAAAAGGCGATAAGTACTATTCGTGATATTGTGGAAAGATATAATTCGTCGTTGGTGTTTGTGAATGTATTAAACGATGAATATATTAATCGTTTGGATGCCGAAAGTAAAATAGCAGCTCACTTTCCGAATACCGATTTGAACTTTAATTTTATCGAAGGGGATGATGTGAGTAAAGCCATTTTTAAATTTATGGATGAAAATGATGCCGAGATAGTAGCTATGGTGCGTCGCGATGTGAGTTTTTTCGATCGTATTTTTCATCCCAGCATCACCAAAAAAATGGTTCTGCAACCTGAATACCCTATGTTGATATTACATGATGAGGTGTAGTGAATGATGCGAAGATGCCAGCCGTGATAAGTTGCATTGCATGTTTTGTGTAAGATCAGTATGCGGATGTGTGAAGTTTCAAACTGTTAGTTAATATTTAAAAAGAAGGCCTTGAAATCAACTTTATTATCAATTTTTGCACGAGCTACAATCATTCTGATCTTAATTTCTTGTCAAACTAACAAACTGGAAATATTTCCATATACTGAAAAGCAAATGGTTGAAAATTCATTATTTGGAACTTTGTTAGAATATGCAATATTTGATAGTACTAAATGTGAATTTGTTAAAACAATTATTTGTGACAGTTTGAAAAAGGAATATGATTTTGTTTTCAGTAAAATGCATGTTGAAATAAATGACACATCATATCATCAATTTATAGGCCCTTATGAAGAAGACTGGAACGTGATTTATGACTACTACGGTGTTATATATATTGACATAAATAGACGTGATAGTTTTTGTGTTTATAATTATGACTTGGTATACGGTTTTGATGATTTAGATTTGATTATTGAGAAAATAGCTTCTCGTTACAATAAATCGCCAATTGAAATTCTAAAGAATAGGAAGGTAGGGAATGCGTATATTCCAGAAATATATTTTGTTGTAGAAACAGCAACAATGAATTGTGAAGAAGGGTTTGTCGAAAAGGTAATTAGTGTAAATAAATTTATTAACGATTTAATGAATTCATATTCGAGTCGTAAACTTCCTATGGAAGAAATTAGAATTACTCCTTATATTAAAATAAGAAAATACTTCAGCTGCAATGATTATAAATAATAGCTGAGAATTCATGGATTGCAGCCCGCTTTAACTTTATTGTAAGTTCAAAGGTTTGTAGGCCGCAATTGGACTGAGATTATTAGGTTTTATTTCTCCCCTTTTTGGGGAGAAAGAGGGGGCTTATCAATGCAAGTCCATGTTCTCGGCGTTAATGATGTCGATGGGTTGATAATTTTTTTTCTCGGGTATTGTGTGGTGTGCCATAAAGTCAAATAAGTTTTTGAATGTTCTTTCGGCTTGTTCTATGGGGCGTTGACCAATTAAAAAGTTGATAACTCTTTGTTGCAGAAAGTAGCTATTTTTTCCAAACAGCTCATAGCCCACTAAGAATAATTTTTGGCGCTCATTTTTCTCCAAATAATCGGCCACCACAAAGGTGCGCGAGCTAGATACAAATACGGCCCCTATGTTTGGGTTGCTGGTAAATACTTTGTCTAATCGCTCCTTAACTTGTTTCGGTTCAGTACTCGGAATTTCAACGCTTATTTTAAGTCCCGTGTTAATACCGGCATCCATAAAGTAACTTAAAAAGCCTTGGTTGCGATGGTTGAGATGCTGGATGTTTTCGAGATTTTTAACAATGTTTACTATCAGTATATCTTTGTGTGCAGGAACACTCATATCAATTAAGCTGGCTGCAACTCTGCCCGCCTGATATGCATCTTCGCCTATAAAAGTTAGGTTACCGGTATTTTCGATATTGGTATCTATAAAAGCATAGGGAATTTGCAGGTCGTCTAACTTGGTGCATAATTCCACCGATTCGTTTTTGAGGATGGGCGCCATAATTACCCCGCCGGGTTGCCATTTGAGCAGGGCATCCGCTTTCTTGTTAAAGTGGGCAGGATTGTGCATCTGGTAATAAAAGAACTCTAATTTACATGCAAAAGGATAAATGGATTCCTTGCCTTGCTCTATACCAATGGGATGCTTGCTCCAAAATAAGTTGTCATCATCGGAGCGGGGAAGGAGTACCGCAATTTTATGTATGGTGGGTGATTTTAATGCACGTGCAGCTACGTTGGGCTTATAGTTAAGTTTATTGGCAATGGCCAATATTTTATTTTTAGTATCTGTTTTTACTTCTCCCCGGTTGTGCAATACACGGTCAACAGTACCAATTGAAACACCCGCTTTTTCAGCAATATCTTTTATCCTTACAGTTTTGGTCATTATAGTATGCTTACCTAGGGTTTGGGTGTTGTTTTCTTATTGAGGTTTTGGGTACTGTTTTCTTACCGAGGGCATCGCTCCAAACGGTACCCTCGGTTTAAATTAATTCAAATTAAAATCCAAAAGTCTGTGGTAACCACAAACTTATTTGAGGGATATAAGTTACCATTAGCAGTACCAATACCATGGCCAAAAACATAGGCAGCAATGGTTTTATCACCTTATCTATCTTAATGTTAGCCACACTGCAACCTATAAATAGCACGGAACCAACTGGAGGAGTACACAAACCAACACTTAGGTTTAATACCATTATGATTCCGAAGTGAGTAGGGTCAACGCCCATGGCGGTTACGATGGGTAAAAAAATGGGTGTAAATATAAGTACCGCAGGTGTCATATCCATAAAAACGCCTACTATTAAAAGTATTAAGTTGATAATGAGGAGTATTACGATAGGATTGTCACTTATGCCCAACAAACCGGCGCTTACATTCTGTGGAATATTTTCGTAAGCCATAATCCACGATAGACCGATACAGGTAGCTACCAGAAGCAATACAATGGCTGTTGTTTTTACAGATCCCAATAATATAGAACCCAAATCCGAAAGTTTGATTTCCTTATAAATCAAAGATAACACCAATGCATAAAGCACGGCAATAGCAGAAGCCTCGGTAGCCGTAAAGTAGCCACCTACTATACCACCAATAACCACGATAAGAAGAAACAAACTGGGCACTGCGTCCCACAATATTTTAAGACCCCGCTTAATGGAAGCTGGACGCCTGACCGAGAAACGTACTATCAAAAATACCAGAAATGAAATGATAGCAGCCCAAATTATGTTGTAGGCTAGTACGGAATGGCCTTTGATGATATAAATTCCATAAACTGCAACAGCAGTTGCAGTTACTGCAGCTATCACTTTAAGTACGGCCAGTACGGAAGCTTTAATTCCACTTTCGTGCCTAATTACAAGAGCCATGGAGGTAAGCATAATGGCCAGTCCCGTGAGAATCCCGGGTAAGTATCCGGCCAAGAAAAGGGCTGTAATAGATACCCCGCCACTGGCAAGAGAGTACACAATAAGTATGTTGCTGGGTGGTATTGATAGACCGGTTGTGGCAGATGAAATATTTACAGCAGCACTAAAGTTTTCATCGTAGCCGTCTTTTTTCATCTCTGGTCCCATAATGGAACCAATGGCAGATGCCGATGCCGCGGCAGAACCCGATATGGCGCCAAACAGCATGTTGGCAAATACGTTTACATAAGCTAATCCGGCAGGCAATCGGCCCACAAGCACTTTGGCCAGATTAATAAGCCGGATGGCTATGCCGCCGCTATTCATAATGTTTCCGGCGAGTATAAAAAACGGGATGGCCAATAAGGCAAAACTGTCGAGCCCCGTTGCCATACGTTGGGCGTAGGTGGTAAATGCGGGTAAGGAATCGATACTTACCAACATGGTTAATATTCCGGATATGCCTATGCTAAAAGCAATGGGCACTCCGATGACCAATAAAAAAATAAAGGAAAATATTAGAACAAAAATACCTAGGTAGTCCATTATGCCAAATTTTCTGAGGGATGAATAATAAAATAGATAGAATAGTACAACATAAGCAATCCGCTCAATGGCATAACCATGTAAACATAGCCCAGTGGTATTTGAAGCGCGGCCGACGACACATTAAACTGGAATCGTGTAATTACCAGCCACATTC
>JAGXIP010000270.1 GCA_024635585.1 Saccharicrinis sp.
AAAAGGTAATGGTGAAATAGATTTAGAAATTTCTAAATACTCGCTTAAAGCCCTTAATATCGATCAACATGGATTGGATGATATGGATCATAAGATCCTGAATACTTTAATAGATAAATTTCAGGGTGGGCCAGTGGGATTAAGTACTATTGGAACGGCTATTGGTGAGGATAGTGGAACAATTGAAGAAGTTTATGAACCTTTTTTAATTAAGGAAGGATTTATAAAACGTACACCACGTGGAAGGATGGCCACAGCACTTGCATATAGTCATTTAGGAAAAGATTCATTCAACCAGCAGCAATATTCACTGTTTTAACTAATAGAACTTGGGAAAATTTAAGACATTGGCTGGTGATACACTTGTGTATGGAGGCAGCACAATACTGGTAAGGTTATTAAACTGGCTTTTGATGCCATATTATATTCGTACCATGGATGAGGTGCAATATGGTATTGTAACTCAAATGTATGGCTATATTGCTATATTATTGGTGATATTAACCTATGGCTTTGAAACTAGTTTTTTTCGTTTCGCTAAAAGCAAAAACTTTTCTAGTGTTTTTACTACAGCAATTACAAGTATAACGTCAACAAGTGTTCTGTTTCTATTGTTTGTTGTTTTTTTCAATGATAGTCTGGCAAGCTATTTTAGCCAAGGTTTTTCTCCACAGTTAATTTTAATGATGTCATTAATAGTTGCTGTTGATGCTATTTCATCTATTATTTTCGCTAAAATTAGATACGAAGGAAAAAGTGTACGTTTTGGGCTTTTAAAACTTATTAATGTCTCAGTACTTATAGGTTTAAATATCTATTTCTTATATTGGATTCCCTTGCAACAGGGCACAAATTTTATTGAATCCCTAATTGGACTTCCTATATTAGATCATCAAGCGTATTATGTACTTCTTGCTAATTTTGTAGCTTCTTTCGTTATACTAATTATCATTTTAAGAGATGTTTATAATAGCTTCGAAGGCTTTGACTTTAAACTGTTGCTTAGAATGTTTAAATATTCATTTCCGATTTTAATTGTCGGAATAACAGGTATGGTAAATATTCAAGTGGATAAAATATTAATACCAAAGATTATAGGAGGCGATGAAGGATTTCGTCAGCTTGCCATTTATGGTGCTAATTTTAAAATTGGGGTATTGATGGCTATGTTTACGCAATCGTTTCGTTTGGCTTTCGAACCTTTCTTCTTTAAAGACCATAGCGAAACAAGAAACGAAGCGATATATAGTGCTATATTAAAGTATTTTGTGCTGTTTGGATTGTTAATATTTCTGGGAGTAAGCTTTTTCATGGATATTATTAATCTCGTTTTAACGGATGAATATATTAAAGGAAATGTAGTTATACCTATTGTGCTAATTTCGCAGTTATTAAGTGGTATTTATTTTACCTTATCAGTTTGGTATAAAGTAACCGATAAAACAATTTTTGGTGCTTATACGGGTATAGTTGGCAGTGTAATTACTATTGGTTTAAACTTAGTGCTTATACCAGTTATGGGTTATCTTGGAGCGGCTATTGCAGGATTAATTTGCTTTTTTGTAATGGTATTATTGAGTATCTACTGGGGTAACAAACACTCATCAATAAGGTATGATTGGGGTAGGATACTGAAATATTCTGCTTTAGTTAGTATAATTTATGTCGTTGGAAATTTTATAGTACCGTTTCTCAATAGTTATATTGTGACCACAAATAGTTTGGGTTTTAGTATATTGAACTTTACTATGCGTGTTTTTCTTATAATGGTATTTTTAGTAATAGTTTATTTTAAAGAATTTAAAAAGAAAGTTATTTAGCAATATGGCATTATCTATCAAAATTATTAATAGAAGTAATAACGAGTTGCCTTCGTATAGCACTATGTTATCAGCTGGACTGGATTTAAGAGCATTTTTGCAGGATGATATCATACTTAAGCCTATGAAACGAGCTTTGGTTCCAACTGGTTTGTTTATTGAACTTCCAGGAGGCTACGAGGCTCAAATACGGCCACGTAGTGGATTGGCATATAAACATGGTGTTTCGGTATTGAATAGTCCGGGTACCATTGATGCCGATTATAGGGGCGAGATTAAAGTTATTATGGTTAATCTATCTAGTGAAGATTTCTGTATAAAAAGTGGGGAACGTATCTGTCAAATGGTAATTGCCCAACATGAAAATGTTCAATTTAAATTGGTTAACGAATTAGATGAAACCCAACGTGGTGCTGGTGGTTTCGGGCATACAGGACAACATTAAAAAAGGATTTTTTCTTATTAAAATTTTAGTAATAAATGAAGAATATATTGTATATACTACTGGTAGTCATTTCTTTTTCTGCCTGTAAAACCCATGAGAAGGTACTTAGCAATAAGGCAGTAGCTAAAACAAGAGTATCAGTACTTACAGATGAGAATAAGAGAAAGTTTGATTATTACTTTTTTGAAGCGCAAAGACTTAAAATGAATGGTGATTTTGCCAAAGCAAAAAATTATTTTATTGAGTGTTTAAAAATTGATTCGTTAAGTGCTACAAGTTTTTATGAGCTTGGTAACATTGCTATTTCTCAGAAAAATTATTCTGCAGCCCAGGAGCTTCTATCAAATTCAGTACGTTTGGCTCCAGATAATAAGTGGTACCAAATTTTATTGGGCGATTTGTACCAACAAAACGAGGATATTCCAAAAGCTATTGGTGTTTACGAGGTGTTAAATAATCGATTTCCTGAGAATGATGAATTAACTTATGCATTGGCTCAACTTTATTATACGAATAAGCAGTTTCAGAAATCGGTTGATACTTACGATCGACTTGAGGAAAGTATTGGAATTAACGAGTTAATTTCGGTTGAAAAAGAAAAGATTTATGTTGAAATGGGCAAGCAAAACTTAGCCTATAAAGAAATAGAAAAGCTAATCCAGGATAACCCTTTTGAGCCTAGATACTATGGCTTTTTAGGTGATTTATATCTTTATAATGAGGACTATACAAAGGCAGAATTAAATTATAATAAAATTTTGGCTATGGATCCGGGAAATGGAATGGGTTATTTCTCAATTGCTAATGTAAAGCTTCAGCAAAAAGATACATTAGGTTTTTTAAATAATACTGGAAAAGGATTGGAAGATGAAGATCTGGAATTAGAAACAAAAATACAACGCCTGATACCAGTTTTGATGGGTAAAAATTTTACCTTTAAAATTGATTCAACGCAAATTGAGGATTACTTCATCAAGTTAACTCAAGTGCATGGCAATGATGTTCGAAGTTATATTTTCTATGCGAACTATTTAAAAAGTATTAATAGAAATAAAGAAGCTTTGGAGCAGATTAAAAAGGGCTTGGAAATAGACCCTGGTAACCCTGCAGTTTGGCAGGATATGTTATTTCTGGAAATTAATCTAGGTCTTTACGATGTTTTATTAGTGGATTCCAAAGAAGCTTTAAAATTGTTTCCTGAAGAACCATTGTTTTCGCTATTTTATGCAATGGGAGCAATGCAGAAGGAAGAAAATGAAAAGGCTAAAGATGCTCTTGTTAAAGGATTAAAGTATGTTGGTGATAATATTACCTTAAAAGGCCAATTCCATGCTTATTTAGGCGATGTATTGCATAGTCTTGGTAGTACTGAAGATGCTTTTGAAAATTACGAAAAAGCCTTAAAAATAGATGAAAATAACGTCGTAGTCCTCAATAACTACAGTTATTATTTATCTCTGGAAAATAAAGACTTGGAAAAGGCTGAAAAAATGATTTCAAAATCCATTGCCCTTGAACCTGGAAATTCGACTTATTTGGATACGTATGCATGGGTTTTATTTAAAAGAGCTCGATTTTTTGAAGCTAAATATATTATCGAAAGGGCTCTTGATAATGGAGGTGATGAAAGTGATGTCATAGTGGAGCATTATGGCGATATACTTTATAAAAATAACGACCTCGAAGGCGCGCTAAAGCAATGGAAAAAGTCATTAGAAATGGGCAATATTTCGCCTTTACTCAAACAAAAAATAGAATTAAAAACATATGTGGAGGAATAAGGCAGGACTTCTATTTGTGGCGATTATCTATTTACTCGTCTCGTGCAAAACAACAGAAACGTTTACCAAAGGTGCTGTATCAAATATATCAGATGCAAGATTGCGTAATAAGTTAATTGATAATGAATTAGAATTTAGTAAGTTATATTTAAAAAAGGTTCAATTCAATTTTAGTGATGGTTCACAAAAGAAATCTTTTAAAGGAAGTTTTGTTATTGAAAAGGACAGCCAAATTGTAGTTTCAATATTTCCTTTAATGGGTATTGAGTTGGTTAGGGTGCGTTTAACCCCAAATGAGGTTGTTATCATTGATAAACATAACAAAGTTGTTACTAAAACCAACTATGATTACTTTAATCGAAAATATGGACTTAGCCTTAATTACTATGCGGTTCAAGCTATATTAACAAATGCAGTTTTTTTGTACCCTGTAGAAGTAGATAATTATGAAGGTTTAAAAAAATATAAACATTATATTGAAAAAGATTATTATTCGTTTAAAGCTTTAAAGGATAACCGATTTGACCGATTTGTTGGAAGAGGTAAAGAGGGTGTGATACAACACGAAATGTATATATATCCAGACGTATATAGAATTTTTAAAATAAATATTAAAGATTTAGCAAAAAATCAATCCATTAATATTGATTATTCTGATTTTAGGAAATTCGGAAGTGTTTTGTTTCCTGAGCAAATTAATTTTATTGTAGATCAGCAAGAGAATAAATTTGAAGTGAGTTTAGAAATTAATTATTTAGAGATAAACGATGGTGGTAGCTTATATTTTAAAATTCCGTCCGCTTATAAAACAAAAGTCTTATAAAATTGGTGTAATTTTATTTTTTGTAAGCCTAGTTGGGACTGCCCAAAATACTGATATTGAGTCGCTAAAAACTAAGCGGAAACAATATGAGCAGGAGATAGCTAATGCCAGTAAACTGCTTACACAAAAGGGGAATACAAGGAAAAATTATTTAAGTGAGCTTGAAGTTATAACGGCACAAATAGAAGCGCAAAATAAAGTTGTTAATTCCTATAAGGATCAGATAGACTTTACTAATGAAGTAATTAGAAAAAATAAGGTTGCAATTGATTCGCTAAGTAAGGAACTACAGACGCTAAGGTACTCGTATCATAAGCTTATTCTGGAAGCTAATAAACAGTTGAATTCAAACTATAATGAATTTATGATTGTGTTTAGCGCGCATACTTTTTCTGAAGCCTATAGGCGTTTTAATTTAATGAAGCAATATGCTTCTTATAGGAAAAAGCAGGGTGTGGTTTTAATGGACACCAAAAATCAATTGGATAGTACGATACATCAAAATAAAATTATATTGGAAGAAAAGAGTAAAACTTATTTAGCTTTGCTTGGTGAAATGGAAAATTTAAAAGGATCTGTGGTAACTAAATCCAAATATGTGTCGGATTTAAAAAAAGATGAAAATTGGTTAAAGCGTGAAATTGAAAAAAAACAAAAGGCTTCGGACGAATTGGAAAGTGTAATTGCAAATGCAATCTCTAAAGTTTCTAATGATGTGGATTATGCCTTTAGTAATTTTTTAAGCGCAAAAGGAAATTTAATTTGGCCTGTAGCTGGAGGAGTTGTAACAAGTCACTTTGGTGAACATAACCACGCGGTTTTAAAGGGCGTAAAAGTAAAGAACAATGGGATAGATATAACTGCCGCTGTAGAAAGTGAGGTTAAATGTATATACGAAGGTACTGTAAGCCGCGTCATTGCTATCCCTGGATACAATAAAGCAGTTATTGTAAGGCACGGTAAATTCTTGTCGGTTTATGCTAATTTGGCCATAGTAAATGTTAAAACGGGACAAGCGGTAAAAAGCAATGAAAATATTGGAGAAATTTTTGCCAACACAGATGATAAAAGTGGTGTGTTACATTTCGAAATTTGGGAAGAGAACAAAAAGACAAATCCATTGGAATGGTTAAAAAAGTAGTAAGGATAGTAATTAGTTTTTTTTTAGTTTTTAAGTAACTATTTTTGCGTATAGTAGTATAAGCAGTAAGTCAATTACATCGTAATAAATGTATATAGCAGTGAAAAAAATAATAATTAATTCCGATATTAAAAATATCAGCATAGTCGAAAAATTAATCGACGATCTAACCGGTCAGTATAATATACATACTGAAGTTTATGGTAAGTTACTCTTGGCCGTTGTTGAAGGGGTTAATAATGCTATTGTACATGGTAATAAACTGGATGCCAATAAAAATGTTCAGCTTGAGTATTTTATAGGAGATAAAGAGTTAGAGTTTATTATAATGGACGAGGGAAATGGATTCGACTACGCTTCTGTTCCTGATCCAACGTTACCCGAAAATGTGGAGAAAACGCATGGAAGGGGCGTGTTCCTAATGAATCATTTAGCGGATAAAATATCCTTTGAAAATGAAGGCAGCAAGGTTAAGTTAACTTTTATTTTGTAGGTGATTTATTATAATTATGAAGATATTAGTCAGATTGACCTAAATACGGAACTGATTAATAAGTGGATTTCTGAAGTGCTTCGTATGCATAATGGAATTGAAAGAGAAATTACATATATTTTTTGTTCAGATAATTATATCATTGGAGTAAATCGGGAGTATTTAAATCATGATTACTATACGGATATTATTACGTTTGATTACTGCGAACAAAATTTAATAAGTGGAGACATTCTTATTAGTCTCGATACGGTTCATACCAACGCAAAAGATTACAACACTACTTTCACTGATGAGTTATACCGGGTTATTATCCATGGAATCCTACACCTTCTCGGATTTAAGGATAAAACCTCGACGGAGGCTAAATTGATGCGTCAAAAGGAAGACGAGGCCTTGGAACTTCTTAAAACAATTTGATTAATTTTGCGTTTTTGTTAGTATAAATTAATGTATGCCAAAGGATGTGCAAGTTATTGTATATAGGATGGAATACTTTTACTTGTCTCTATGGATTTTAACTATGATATTATTGTGGTAGGAGCTGGCCATGCTGGTTGTGAAGCTGCTGCTGCTGCTGCTAATTTAGGTTCTAAAACATTGCTAATCACAATGGATATGAACAAAATTGCCCAAATGAGTTGTAATCCAGCCATGGGTGGTATTGCCAAAGGTCAAATTGTGCGCGAAATTGATGCCTTAGGAGGTTTTAGCGGTATTGTTACAGATCGGTCTTCAATTCAATTTCGTTTGTTAAATAAGTCAAAGGGTCCTGCAATGTGGAGTCCGAGATCGCAGTGCGATAGAATGGTTTTTTCGGCTCAGTGGCGAAGTATTCTTGAGAAAACTGATAACTTATTTTTTTGGCAGGATACAGTAGTGGATATTAATTTCGAGATTGGTCTGGTAAAATCTGTAGTAACTAAATTAGGTGTAGAATTTACCTGCAAGTCATTAATTCTTACCAATGGTACTTTCTTAAATGGTTTAATGCATGTTGGCAAAGTACAGATGGAAGGTGGTAGGATTAGTGAACCAAGCTCCTATGGTCTGACTAAAAAAATGATGGAGATTGGTTTTACTACGGATAGAATGAAAACTGGCACACCCATGCGAATTGATGGTAGAACTATTGACTTTTCCAAATGTGCGCGTCAGGATGGAGATGATTCATTTTATAAGTTTTCGTATTTGCCATATGAAAAATCTAAACTTGAACAAAAGAGCTGTTGGCTTACATATACCAATGAGGAAGTGCATGAACAATTACAACTAGGACTTCATAGGTCACCAATGTATGATGGAACAATTAAGAGTTTAGGTCCACGCTATTGCCCGAGTATCGAAACTAAAATTGTTACTTTTGCCGATAAAGATGCGCATCAGTTGCATCTGGAACCAGAGGGAGAAACAACTATTGAATATTATTTGAATGGTTTTAGTAGCTCATTGCCTTTAGAAGTTCAATTAGAAGCTGTAAAACATGTTCCAGGTTTGGAAAATGCACGCATATTCAGACCAGGTTATGCTATTGAATATGATTTTTTTGACCCGACTCAACTGTATCATACCTTACAAACCAAACTCGTTTCTAATCTGTATTTCGCAGGCCAAATAAATGGAACCACGGGTTACGAAGAAGCGGGAGCTCAAGGTATTATGGCAGGTATAAATGCACATCTAAAACTTAAAGGTCAGGATCAATTTGTACTCGCTAGAGATGAAGCCTACATAGGTGTTTTAATTGATGATTTAGTTACAAAAGGTGTCGATGAGCCTTATCGCATGTTCACGTCGCGCGCTGAATTTCGTATTTTGTTACGTCAAGATGACGCAGACGTAAGGTTAACAAGAAGGAGTTATGATATTGGTTTAGCCGGTAAAGAAAGAATGGACCTTTTGAATGAAAAAATAGAGCATATAAATGGTCTTATAGATTTTCTGGAAAACTTTAGTATTAAGCCAAAATATATAAACGATTATCTTAATCAAATAGGCACAAGTCCTTTAAAGCAAACTGTAAAACTAAAGGATGTTTTATTAAGACCGCAAGTTAGTTTAGAGGGATTAATAAAAAATATAGATCCTCTAGGTCAACATTGTAAATCTTTACCTGATTTGCGCAGACATGAAATTATTGATTCCGCCGAAATTTCTATCAAATACCAGGGGTACATTAATCGCGAGAAAGTAATGGCTGATAAATTATCACGGCTAGAAAACTTAGAAATTTCTGGACGTTTTAATTATGCTGAAATGAATTCAATTTCAACTGAAGCTAGACAAAAGTTAGAAAGAATTAATCCCAAAACAATAGGGCAGGCCTCACGAATTTCAGGGGTAAGTCCAAGTGATATTAATGTGCTTTTAGTTTTAATGGGAAGATAATGAAGATAATAATGTGTTCCACGTGGAACGTAAGATTGGATTATGGAAGTAAAAGGTAAGATTGTAGACATTATTAATCGGAAAGTATATAACGGAATTGTATCTGTAAGCAACGGAAACATTGAATCTATAAAGGAATCAAAACAGAATTATACCAATTATATTTTGCCCGGTTTAGTTGATAGTCACGTGCATATTGAAAGCTCTATGCTAACGCCTACCCAATTTTCCAAACTCGTTGTTCCACGTGGAACGGTCGCCGTTGTAACGGATCCCCACGAAATTGCCAATGTAATGGGAGTGGCCGGTGTGGATTATATGATTGAGGACGGCAAGCATACGCCCTTAAAATGTTTTTTTGGCGCTCCTTCCTGTGTGCCCGCCACTTCTTTCGAAACTAGTGGAGCTGTAATAAATTCTCTTGAAATAGGAGATTTGCTGAAACGTGAGGATATTTGGTTTCTTTCTGAAATGATGAATTTTCCGGGTGTAATAAATAAGGATGGGGAAGTATGGGGTAAAATTGCAGCAGCTCAATTATCAGGTAAAAGAATTGATGGGCATGCTCCCGGCTTGATGGGTGCAGATTTGGAAAAGTATGCCGAAGGTGGTATTACTACCGATCACGAGTGTATGACAATTCAGGAGGCTATTGATAAAATTAAGTGTGGTATAACAGTTCAGATTAGGGAGGGTAGTGCAGCCAAAAATTTTGAGAAGCTCTGGCCTTTGTTTGATACCAATCCTGACGACATCATGTTATGTACAGATGATTCGCATCCTGACGAGCTACTTAATAAGGGTCATATCGATAAAATAATACGCCTAGGACTGCGTAAAGGAATGGATATTTTTAAATTGCTGAGAGCTGCTATCCTTAAGCCAATCGTGCATTATAATCTACCGGTAGGTTTGTTGAGAGTGGGTGACCCGGCCGATTTTATTGTTGTAGATAACTTGGTGGATTTTAATATTCATGAAACCTATATAAATGGTCAACGTGTTTTTGGTGGAGGTGAGTTGCTGTTTGATGTCCCTGTTTCACCTCCTATTAATAACTTTAATATCTCTACAATATCAACAAAAGATATAAAAGTTAAGTACGAAGTCGGAAAGGATATTAGAGTCATAGAGGCTGCAGATGGAGATTTGGTAACGAAGGAACTTATCTATTCTCCGACTGATGAGAATGGTTTTATAGAATCTAACACCAATGATGATGTCCTTAAAATAGTAGTTTTAAACAGATATAAGCAACAACCTCCTGTGGTTGGATTTATTAAAAATATTGGTTTAAAGAAGGGAGCTATTGCTTGCAGTGTGGCACATGATAGCCATAATTTGATAGCAGTAGGCGTTAGTGATGACGATATAGTTAATGCACTAAATCAAGTCATAAGCCATAAAGGAGGTATCTCGTATGCCTGTAAATCGGAGCTTGAATGCCTACCTTTGGAAGTGGCAGGTTTGATGACAAGTAAGTCGGGGCAGGAAGTGGCCAAGCTTTACCAACATATGAATGAGAAAGCACAGGAATGGGGATCACCGTTACATGCTCCTTTTATGACTTTATCGTTTATGAGCCTTTTGGTTATTCCACAGCTTAAAATAGGGGATAAGGGATTGTTTGATGTAAACACCTTCTCGTTTACTAATTTGTATGTTGAATGAAAATTACGATCAATCCTAACATAGAATTTCTTAAAGCTAAGATTGCGGTTCTGCCGGATGATCCTGGTGTTTACCAATACTATAACAAAGACGGTAAAATTATATATGTAGGTAAGGCCAAGAACCTCAAAAAACGGGTTACCTCGTATTTTGTTGGTAAGGCCGATAATACCAAAACAGCACTTCTGGTTCGTAATATTGTCAATATCGAACATATAGTGGTCGACACAGAGGAGGATGCTCTCCTACTCGAAAACAACCTTATAAAAAAGTACCAACCGCGATATAACGTTCTATTAAAGGATGATAAATCTTTTCCATGGATCGTGGTAAAGAATGAAAATTACCCACGTGTTTTCTCCACCCGTAATGTTATTAAGGACGGTAGTCTTTATTTTGGGCCTTACACGTCCACGTCGATGGTGCGTACTTTGCTGGATTTATTTAAGACGACCTATCCGCTTCGCAACTGTAAGCTTAATTTAGCATCCAACAAAATAGCCGAAGGAAAATATAAGGTTTGTCTGGAGTACCACCTTGGTAATTGTAAGGGTCCTTGTGTAGGGCTATACGATGAAAGTAAATACCTTGAAAATATTGAGGCCATTAAAAATATTTTGAGAGGAAATATACATTCGGTTATTAAATATTTGAAGGATTTGATGCACATTTATGCTGCTGATTTTAAGTTTGAAGAAGCAGAAGAAATAAAGCAAAAGATAAAGCAGCTGGATTCGTACCAAAGTAAGTCGACGGTGGTAAGTTCCAGTATAAACAACGTGGATGTCTATTCTATTATTGAAGATGAAGAATCGGCCTATGTTAACTTTTTAAAGGTGGTGAATGGTGCTATAATACAAGCCCACACCATTGAGCTAAAAAAGAAGTTAGATGAATCTCTTCCCGAACTTTTATCTTTAGCTATCGGTGAAATAAGAGAGCGGCTACACAGTACTTCACCCGAAATAGTAGTACCCTTAAAGCCGGATACGGATTTTGAAAATGTAAAATTTGTAATACCCCAGATAGGAGAGAAGAAGAAGTTGTTGGAGTTATCGGAACGTAACGTTAAATATTACCGTTTAGAAAAATTAAAGCAGCAATCGATAAGGAAAAAGGAAACTCGTGAGGATAGAATCTTGAGCACAATGCAAAAAGATTTGCAGTTAAAGCAAAAACCAAAGCATATCGAATGCTTCGATAACTCCAATATTCAGGGTAATTTTGCGGTAGCGGCTTGTGTGGTATTTAGAAATGCCAAACCTAGTAAAAAAGATTACAGGCACTTTAATATCAAAACAGTGTTGGGTCCTGATGATTTTGCCAGTATGGAAGAAATATTGGAGCGTAGATACAAGCGCTTAATAAACGAAAATGAATCCTTGCCCGACCTTATTATTATTGATGGTGGAAAGGGACAATTAAGTGCAGCGGTTAAAATTCTGAGGAAACTAAATATCGATGATAAGGTGGCGGTAATTGGTATTGCAAAACGCCTGGAAGAGATATTTTTTCCAGGTGATCCGGTACCTCTTTATCTGGATAAAAATTCAGAGTCTTTAAAAATAATTCAACATGCGCGGAATGAAGCACACCGATTTGGAATTACCTTTCATCGTAACCAGCGATCAAAGGATTTTGCTAAATCGGAATTGGATTATATCAACGGAATAGGAGAGAAGACGGCTAGTAAGCTTTTGGTAGTATTTAAATCGGTAGAGCAAATTAAACAATTGGAACTAGCAGAAATTGAAAAGCTCATTGGAAATGCAAAAGCAAAGGTGGTTTGGGATTATTTTCATGCTTAAAGGAATGGTATGGAACGGTTCTGTATAAGCAAGGTGTCAATCAGAACCGTTCCATACTTAGCCAAGCTGCAAATGAAGAAAGATAATCAGGTTACGACTTTCTTGTTGGGTGTTTCGCATTGCGATCGAGCCTCTTTCTTATTAGGGAACGGTTCTGATGTGCATGGCGCATATACAGAATCGTTCCGTCGCTGCCAATAATACCGTTTTCTTACTACCTCAACTTCTTAAGTGTGTACTCCTAATATTTTATATCGGATTGTGGATTTAGTAATCAATGCTATGGAGCTTACACACTACTAAAACAGAGCATCTAATAACTCTACTTGCTGTAATTCGTCCCAACCATCGAATATCTCTTTAGTACTTGCTTTAATAGCACCGGATTGGTGCAAACAATTGGTGATACTCCTTTCCAATTCTTTCACCTTATTTTTCTGGATGGCGTTCGATTTTACATTAACCTCAAGAATCAGTCCTTTGGTAACATTCATGCGTATTTCGAAACGGAGGCCGGATGCTGCTTTCAATCGTTTTTTAAGTTCGTATTTAGGACTGTAGCCAAAGTTCCATTCCCAAGTGTTAAACTTCGTATCTACAAGATTATCTATAATCGTGTAATCACTGTCATTAAGCTCGTATCGTTCGCAACCGTTCTGTGCTATAATATATTCCGACAGTTGGTGTATAAACACTTCCACTGAAACTTCAGTTTTTAAATGCTCCTGAATATTGGTAACCTTGCTTCGTACCGATTTTACTGCCTTATCCTTAAATTTAAGTGGATCGTTTTTTAAAGCCTGAGTTAGCGTACCAAGTTGACTGTTGAATAGGAGGGTGCCATGGTGCATTACCCTCGATTTAAAAACATGGCAAGCGTTGCCACTAATTTTTGAACCCTCGATTAATATATCTTGCCGGCCTCCCAATTGAGCGTTTACATCTAGGCTATTTAAAAATTCAACAATCGGGGTCATGTATTTTTTAAAGTTAACCAATTCAGTTTTGGCTCCTGAAGTGATAAAGCAAAAATTAATATTTCCGGGATCGTGAAAAACAGTTCCTCCACCGGACAATCTTCGCACGACAGGAATTTTATTTTCGGATATAATTTTATAGTTGATTTCGGCTAGTGCGTTTTGATGCTTTCCGATGATGATACTTTTTGAATTGATGTAAAGGAAAAAGATATCCTCGGTAGAATTTTTAAGTAAAAACTCCTCGGTAGCTAAGTTTGTGTAAGCATCGGTTTTTTGACTGATTATAATCTTCATGTAGCTGTACCTATTGTTAAGATGAATTAAATATCGAATTGTAAGCGCGTTAAAACATCACTTAATACTTTAATTAAACATTGTAAGTGTCATTAAATCAAACACAATGCACCTTATTATTTTTAAATTATATTTGTTATGAAAAATCGTAATCTGTGCGATTTTATGCAAAATATCCTATTTTTACGTATTTATGTTACAAAACTAGCAGTAAAGTTTAAAAATAACAGTTATAATAATATAAGTATATATGTATTTAAGTATATGTATATGAAAATATAAATTTGTGTATTGATGAAAATAGTCATTCAAAGAGTAAGTAAGGCATCGGTAAGTATAGATAACAAAATTAAATCTTCAATAAACAGGGGTTTATTGGTTTTGGTTGGAATATGCAACTCCGATGATAAAAATGATATAGAGTGGCTCTGCAACAAAATTGCTAAGCTGCGTATTTTCGACGACAAAGATGGTGTAATGAACCTTTCGTTGTTGGATGTGGATGGAGAGATAATTGTTGTGAGTCAATTTACATTACAAGCTAATACAAAAAAGGGTCATCGTCCCTCGTATATCGATGCGGCCAAACCAGACGTCTCTATACCGCTTTATGAGGCT
>JAGXIP010000271.1 GCA_024635585.1 Saccharicrinis sp.
ATTTGCACCATCACTTCCTGACCTGCGGAGAGAACATCTGCTATGGAACCGTTTTTATCGATATCCACTTCAGTTTTAATTTTGTGTAAGTCTACACCTCCCTTTTTAGCGGTCTTGGCCATGTTAAGAAACTTTTGCAGGGTACGAAATTGGGGTCCAAGATCTAAATAATGCAAAAATGCATCTTTTTCGTATCCAACATCAACAAAAGCAGCATTCAGTCCCGGCATGATTTTTTTTACCTTTCCCAGGTAAATATCACCCACGGTAAACTGAATGTCAATCTTTTCTTTTCTTAACTCTACCAACCGTCTGTCTTCGAGCAACGCTATGGAAAGCTCGTCGGGAGATACATCAACAAATAGTTCTGCACTCACAATAGTAGGTATTTCAATATAAATAAGAACTTTTATCCCGCCCTTTCGCGGGAATTTTTTTTCGTTTCCACATAAAACAAAGAACAAACAGCGTAGAATAGTTTACTCGTGTTTGTTCTCTATTATGTTTTCACCATAAAATGAAGAGGTTTATTTCTTCTTTTTATGCCTGTTTTTTCTAAGTCTTTTTTTACGCTTATGCGTTGACATCTTATGTCTTTTCCTTTTTTTTCCGCTTGGCATGCTTTTAATTTTTAATTGTTAATGACCAAATTACTTAACTTGGTCTTTTACCTTGGTAACAAAGCTTTTTGAGGGCTTAAATGCAGGTATAAAGTGTTTTGGGATAATGATGGTAGTGTTTTTTGAAATGTTACGAGCAGTTTTTTCTGCTCTTTCTTTTACAATAAAACTACCAAATCCTCTCAAATAAACATTATTTCCTTCCACCAAAGATCCTTTGATAGTTTCCATAAAAGCTTCTATAGCTTTTTGCACGGTAACCTTCTCTATTCCGGATTCTTTTGAAATCTCGTTTACAATATCAGCCTTTGTCATTTCTATTTTAAATTATTTAATTATCAACTGATTACATTAATATTCTAAAAATAAGACTGCAAAGATATAACGAATTTGAAAAATAAAAAACAAAAAGCCTATTTTTGACAAAAAAAACAAGATGACAGGCTTTGTTAGTGACTTGATTTTGTGGTATAAAGAGAATGAACGTGAGTTGCCATGGCGCAAAACCAAGGATGTGTACCGTGTTTGGGTGTCGGAAATCATACTACAACAAACACGTGTAAATCAAGGTTTAAGTTATTATATACGTTTTGTGGAGCAATTTCCAACCGTACATCATTTGGCCAATGCAAACGAGGATACTGTTTTAAAATGTTGGGAAGGTTTAGGATATTACTCTCGGGCTCGCAACATGCATCACACTGCTAAATATGTTTCGCAGGAGCTTAACGAAGCTTTTCCGGAATCGTACGATGAGCTTTTGAAACTAAAAGGTATAGGTAGCTATACGGCCGCAGCGATAAGTAGCATTTGTTATAACGAACATCGCACTGTGGTGGATGGTAATGTGTTTAAAGTTCTAACCCGTATTTATGGTATTGAATCGCCGATAAATACTGCGAAAGGTAAAAAGCAAGTTGAAGAGTTAGCACATGCACTTAACGATGGAAATGATAAGGGTACGTTTAACCAAGCCTTGATGGAGTTTGGTGCTTTGCAATGCACACCTAAGCTGCCTAATTGTGCTGCGTGTATTTTTAATCAGGATTGCTGGGCTCTGAAAAACAAAAAAGTTGATCTGCTTCCCATAAAAGAGAAAAAGCTAAAAATAAAACACAGGTATATGTTTTACTTTTTAATAAAAGACCAACATAAACAAACCATTATTCAGCGACGAAACCACAATGATATTTGGAAGGGTCTTTATCAATTTCCATTAATAGAAACCTCTAAAAATATATCTGTAAAAGAAATTTTAGCTTCTGATGATTTTGAAAGGTTGATAAACAAACAGCAGGTTAATATTACTTCCGAAACTATATTAAAGCATCAACTCACACATCAAACCCTGCATCTTTCCATTTTAAGTATCGAACTTAATTCAATTGTGCACCTTAACGACTCGGAATTTCAAGTTGTAGATGTTGATAAAATTAGCAACTATGCTTTTCCGAAGCCTTTGAGCGGTATAAATTGAGCGTGCAAAAAAATGCTGGCACAAAGCATTTATTGTTAACTTTGTTGCTCAATTGATGGTGCGGACGGGTTGACCTTATGCCAAATAGAATTAATTTGGTGTAACTTCCTATTTTAATTGCTTTTACATTTTTTGTATTGTTAAGAAGTTTTGTAATTTTATATTTCGATGATTTAAAACGTTTTTTGTTTAATAACTAACCTTATAAAGCATGTCAGTAAATAAAGTAATTTTAGTGGGTAACGTGGGTAAAGATCCCGAAATAAGATATTTTGAAAACGACAGAGCTGTAGCAAATTTTACATTGGCTACAACCGAGCGTGGTTTTACTACTTCGTCGGGGCAACAAATACCTGAGCGTACCGAGTGGCACAATATAGTTGTTTGGGGTGGTTTAGCAAAGGTTGTTGAGAGTTACATAAAAAAAGGATCGCAATTATACATTGAGGGTAAAATGCGAACCCGCTCATGGGACGATAAGGATAATATTAAAAGATATACCACTGAAATTATGGTAGATAGCCTTCAGATGTTGGGTCGCAAGGCAGACAATCCTGGCAGCGATAGTCAATCAGGTAGTCATGCTTCCAGTTCACCAGCTAAAAATCAGCAACCTGTTTCGGCTCCGCCGCCATCATCGCAAAATTACGACAATGATATGAGCGAAGGATCATCTGAAGAAGACGATTTACCGTTCTAAATATTTACTTAATTATTATATACTTGGAAACAGACCTTATTAACCTGTCCATATTTCCTTTACTTGTTGCAGTTAAGCTGTTGCCCATTACGCTTGGGGTTATCATCTCAATTTCAGTGCTAATCATTCTTTTGGCTTGTTCGGCCATGCTATCCGGTTCTGAGGTGGCCTTTTTTTCGCTTACACCCACCGATTTGCAATATATTGAAGATAAAAACACCCGAAGTGGTAAGTTGTTAATGAAACACATGCAGTCGCCAGAACATCTGTTGGCAACCATTTTAATAGGCAATAATTTTGTAAATGTGGGCATAGTTATTTTAGCAGCCTACATAACCCCTTCGTTAATAGAGTTTGGTGAGCCCGTTTGGATTAAATTTGTGGTGGAGGTATTGGGTATTACTGCTCTTATTTTATTTTTTGGCGAAATACTGCCCAAGGTTTATGCCTCGCGGTTTTCGCGCAACGTGGCCGAAGCCATGTCGTACCCTATCACAGTGCTATGGGCTATTTTTAGTCCGTTGAGTAGTATTTTGGTACGGTCAACAGGTTTTGTGAACAGACGGATGGGTAAAAGGACGGGTAGCATCTCCTTAGATGATTTATCGCAAGCGCTACAACTTACAAGCGATGAAATATCAGACGAAAAAGACATTTTGCAAGGTATTGTAAAGTTTGGCAATATTAGTGCTGCCGAAATAATGAAAGCACGGGTAGATGTTATAGATATTGATATTACCGCAGATTATAATAAGGTTTTGTCCGAGATTGTGGAATGGGGCTACAGCCGAATGCCCATATATGAAAACACTCCCGATAACGTAAAAGGAGTGTTGTATGTTAAGGATTTGCTCCCTTTTTTAGATTGCGATAAAGATTTTAAATGGCAAGAACTTATACGAACACCCTATTTTGTTCCGGAAACCAAAAAAATTGATGATTTATTGGAAGAGTTCCAACTAAATAAAATTCACGTGGCCATTGTGGTGGATGAGTATGGGGGCACTTCGGGCATTGTAACTCTGGAGGATATTTTAGAGGAAATAGTGGGCGAATTGGCCGATGAAAACGATGAGGACGAATCGTTTTATGTTCTAGAACCCGATGGAAGTATAATTTTTGAAGGTAAGATATTGTTAAACGACTTTCATAAAGTAACCGAAATTGATGAATCGGAATTTGAAAAGATAAAAGGCGAAGCAGAAACTCTTGCAGGATTGATTCTGGAGATGAAAGGTAAAATACCAGATAAGAACGACCGAATCCGCTATGGCGATTATTTGTTTACTGTTTTGGCCGTAGATTCACGCAGAATACGAAAACTGCGTTTCGAGAAGAAACCCATTAAAATAAAGAAGTAAGGTTATGAGGAGTAAGGTAATTTTTTTAGCCATTTTAGTGATGGCTATTTTTTTTGTGCTGGGATGCAAGCAACATGGTACACCCAAGCCGCGTGGTTATTACCGCATCACTTTTCCTGAACATGCTTATCAACCCTTCGTTAAAGAATCCCCATTTACCTTTGAACTTCCTGTTTATGCAGAGGTAAAAAAAGGTAACCTTGGGCACGATGAGGAAAAATACTGGTACAATATTTTTTATCCACAACTAAAGGGTACTATTCACGTCAGCTATAAATCCATACAAGGCAATTTAAACGAGATGTTGGAGGATAGCCGCAAGCTGGCCTACAAACATTCTATAAAAGCCGATGCTATAGGTGAGCGTCTTTTTATATCGCCTGATAAAAGTGTTTATGGAACGTTGTTCGACATTAAAGGAGATGCCGCTTCACCTGTTCAATTTTATTTAACCGATAGCATACGCCATTTTGTGCGGGGTGCATTATATTTTGATGCCATTCCGAACAAGGATTCATTGGCGCCTGTGGTGGAATTTGTGAAGACGGATATTATCCATTTAATGGAAACTTTTGAATGGAAACAAATGCCTGAACTTTAAAAAATGGCTCAAATACTACGAATAAATACAAATAATGGTGGTTTGGTAGCAGTTTGGAAGATAGAAGAATCGCTTGACCAATTAACAGGACAATTAAATTTGAGGGTGCAGGATATAAAAAAGTTAAATGCTTATAGGCTTGAATCCAGAAAAAAAGAGTTTTTAGCTACCCGCTGCTTGATAAAGGAAATGCTTGGAGAGGATGGTGTTATTAATTATCTGGATTCGGGAAAGCCGATTTTAAAAAATTCTGCATATAAAATAAGCATTAGTCATACAAAAGGCTACGTTGCCGTTGTATTTTCATGCAGCGATTTTGCCGGAGTAGATATCGAATACCCCTCAGAAAGGGTAGCACGCGTTTATCAACGTTTTGTGAGTCCACAGGAAGAATTATTTATACCTGAGGATAAAAAAATACCCTATTATACCATGATGTGGTGCTTAAAGGAAAGTATGTATAAAATGTACGATCGCGAAAACAGCATCTTTAATATCAATTTTGTATGTCACCCATTTCAATTACAAAAGCAAGGTAAAATAAGTGCAAGCTTTGAGTTTGAAGATTGCCGAACCATGGATTTTGAGTATGTCACCAACAGTGAATTTTACTTGGTTTATCACGTTTAAAAAAAATTTTCATCAATAGCTGGCGTTTTTTAGTTGTTCTAAACAAAAACAAATTCCTTACATTCGCAATTAAATGTAATTTAGGCCGAACGCAGTCGCCTAATTTGAAAATCTTGCTCAATGATTTTATCATCCATACAACAGAAAGCAAATATTGGTAAAAAGTCTTTTGCTGTACTTATCGATCCGGATAAGTTTCCGCATGAAAACTTAATTAAGATGGTTACAGCCATGGAAAGTGCCAGCCCCGATTTGATATTGGTAGGCGGAAGCATGGTGATGAGCAAGGTGGAATCGGTAGTGGCAGTGCTAAAAAAGAGTATAGATATTCCTATTGTACTTTTTCCGGGTAATTTATTACAACTAACGGCCAAGGCCGATGGCATATTATTTATATCATTAATATCAGGCCGTAACCCTGAATTGCTAATCGGTAGCCATGTGGCGGCAGCACCTTTTTTAAAAGAATCGGGTATGGAAGTTATATCTACGGGTTATATATTGGTGGAAGGCGGCGCTAGCACATCGGTAGAATATATGAGTCAAACCCAACCTATCCCCTCCAATAAAACTGAAATAGCCATAGCCACAGCTTTAGCGGGCGAAATGCTTGGGCAAAAACTTATTTACCTCGAAGCAGGAAGTGGCGCCCTAAACCATGTACCGCAACAAATGATAAGCGCAGTAAAAAATAACATCTCGGTACCACTAATTGTAGGTGGCGGACTTAATACCATTCAAAAAGTTGAAGATGCATGCCGTGCTGGAGCCGATGTAATAGTAGTGGGCAATGCCTTTGAAAAAGACATGAGCTTGTTACAGGATTTTAAAAGGATTATCCATTCTTTTTGATATAAACACGTGGGCGGAAACGAGGACTTCGATGTTACCTCTAAACAGTTTGGTTTTGGTGGAGGTTTTGAGAGTCACTATAATATTTCCGATAATTTAAAACTGGTGACCAACGCCGGACTGGATTATTATCTTGGTGCCAAACTGCAAGGTCACGATACAGCTTATAACCCCGATGACGATAACGTGAACCCACGAAATAAACAAGAGAGCGATGGGAAGTATTCATACAGCGATGCCGACAAAGCCGTTAATCAGCCAAGTTTATGCCACGTGTAATGGTAGGTGTTCAATGGGATTTTTAGGTTTTCACTTACTTACTTATACTCCGGGCGCGACTTTAAGTCGCGCCCGGAGTTGAATTACTGTTTTTTATAAAACACATTAAAAAATTACCACTTTACACGGATAATTACTGTTTTTAATGTATTTTTGAATTACCGTTATTCCTAAAAGAATATGAAAAATTACCATTTCTCACAAACAATTACTACTTTTCACGGAAGGTCCGCTCCAGAAGAGGGAACGATTGTTGGCTATGCTACTATTATAGACACTCTTGAGTTGCCAGTTCCCATTCCCCAAGTTATTACCCTAATCAGCAATAAGAACAGAAATTATAACCAAGTAGGCTGGATAGTTTTACCGTCACGATATCTCCCAGAAGCTACTTTGTACAAGCAATTGGTGTTTGCTCTAAAATATGAAGGTATTAATTTATTGGTATTTAAGTATCTATTTAAAACAATTGACGCAGAGCTGGTAAAACAACTGATAAAGATTGAGCCTACCGGACAATACAGCAGAAGGATATGGTTTTTATACGAATGGCTTATGGGCGAATTGTTGGATGTCCCCGATATAAAGGCTAAAAAATACGAACCGTTAGTGGATGAAAAGCAACAGTTTGCTGTAAACGGAATACCATCGTCACGACATAGAATAATAAATAATTTACCAGGGACGCCTGACTTTTGCCCCTTGATATCAAAAACCCCTAAACTATTAAAATTTATAGATGTCGATTTGTCAAAGGGTTTACTAATAAAATCCTTTCATAAAGATATACTGCAAAGGGCTTCAGCCTTTCTGTTGCTAAAAGATTCGAAGGCTTCATTTAATATAGAAGGGGAAAACCCAGGAAGCAACAGGGCATTACGATGGGGAAAGGCGATAGCGCAAGCAGGACAAAAACAGTTAAGTATAGCAGAATTGGAACGCTTGCAACAAATTGTTATTGAAAGCAAGCGGTTTACAAAATTGGGTATCCGAAAGCAAGCTGGTTTTGTTGGTGAACACGATAGGGTTACTGGAGAACCTATTCCCGACCATATTTCGGCCAAATGGCAAGATTTAAAGCAACTGCTCCAAGGTTTACTTTCTACTTATAACCATTTGGAATCATCAAAATTTAACTCTGTTCTTTCGGCAGCAGTTATAGCTTTTGGTTTTGTTTTTATTCATCCATTCGTCGATGGGAACGGACGCATCCACCGTTATTTGATTCATCATATTTTGACAAAAGCAAGTTTTTATCCTCAAGGTGTGGTGTTTCCAACTTCGGCATCAATACTAAATCATATAGAAGATTACAGAAAGGTGTTAGAGTCCTATTCGCATCAAATATTAGACTTTCTAGAGTGGGAGACAACAGCGGACAATAATGTGGAAGTTTTAAACGATACCATTGACTACTACAAGTATTATGATGCTACTCTACAAGCAGAGTTTATGTGCGAATCTGTGTTGGATACCATAGAAAATATAATCCCAGAAGAGATAGGATATTTAAGACGTTACGATGACTTTAAAAAATATTTAGATGATAATTTTGAAATGCCAGATAAATTAGTCGCTACATTAGTTCGTTTTCTGAATCAGGACGATGGAAGGTTGTCAAATAGAGCTAAAAAGCAAATATTTAAAGAGTTATCAAATGCCGAAATTGAGCAAATTGAAAGCTATTTTCGGCAAATATTCCTACCTATTAATAAGTTACCGCACCACTTCCTTTAAAGGCTCACCTATACATCCGTTGGGCTCTGGTATTTGCAAAATGGTGGATATGGTGGGTGCCACGTTAATCATGTTCACGGGTTCCAATATTTGGTTCCTCTGCGTGTTCCAACCAAAAAAGATTAAAGGAGTGTAGAAATTTTGTTCCAAACTCACCTCGTTGGTACCATTTATTTCTTCTGTCCAACCGGGTTTTAAAGAGATAAACAAATCGCCCGACCGACCATAAAAGTAGTTTTGCTGATACTCGCTAAATATGCCAGTGTTATATTCATTTACACGCAAATGGTAGGCCGTAATAGTTTGGTCTATACCCGAAACATCTAACAAAAACTTGGCTGCTTTTTCTTGTATCTCTTCCAAGTTTATTTGATTTTCGTCCAGAAGTTTATGATTAAAATAAAATTGTTTGTCGTTATAGCCGACTACCCATTTACCTTGTCCGTATATGGCCATAAGATACAAATTTAGCAATGAGGATGTTTTTCTTCCATTAAATATTCCGGTGCTCACGTTATTCATTGCCAAAGTCTGGGGTAACCATCCTGTTGTGGGAGTTGAACTAAGAACAAACAAAGTGTGTTCTAACCCAACATTGTCTTTCACCAATTGTATGATGGATTCAATTTGTTCATCAAGCCTTAAAAGCATATCCTCCATTTCAGCATCGAACATTTCCTGTGGTCTATCAACAAAAGGTTTGCACGATAAAGAAATGGTGAGCAAATCAGGGTATTTATCTTTACCTAATTCTTCGCTAATGATTAGAGAGGCCGCAAAATCACGTAACAAAATATTTCCATAAGGCGAGCCAATTATTTTTTGATAGGGCAATAGGGAATTGCGTTCCTTCATATCGTACATAAAGTTTCGCGGCTGAATGGGTCCCCCTGATAAATATTCGTGGTAACCCTTTAAATCGCTAATTGGACCCCACTGCCTTTGTATATACAGATCAGCAAAATTCATGTTGTTGTACTTTTGCGCCCAAGCACGAGGTTCTGAACTGCTATTGCTCACCATTTTACCGGTGGTTCGGTTAAACCAAAATATTAATTTATTATCAACAAAGCCTTGATAAGCCAATGAATTGGGGTTAAGAGATACGGCGGCCACCTTGGACTTGCCTTTATAAAAGATATTTAACTCGTCCGAAATGGTGGAGCAAAACGCTTGAGGAAAAATTATTTGTCCCGAATCGGGCTGAAACTTGGGATTAACAGCATAAAAGGAGCTTGCTCTTTGTTCCGTTTGTTTTTGCTCGTTGTACCAAGCCTGACCAATAACACCATGCTTACTAGCATAACTACCGGTGTGCATATTCAGTAACTTGCTTCCTCTGAACGATGTGGTGGACTTATAATTTCCCCTATGATAAAACGTGCCATTGTTTATAAGTTCGTTAAATCCATGCTTTCCGAATTTATGATTAAAGGTGAGAAGATGCTCCGTGCGCAGCTCATCCATATTTAAAAATATAATCAGCTTAGGGGGTGCAGGTGAAATGGGGCTTTGTGCAACTAAAGAACACGTTGCCAAAAACGATAAAACAAAAATAACAGGAAGCTTCATTTAATACTATTGATTTAATCCGGCACAAAAGTACGCACCAAGGCTCAATATCTCAAATAAATTACTGGTATTCAGTGATTAGTTTTGCGAATTACTTAAATAATTATACAATGTACTGTAAAGTTCTGTATTCAGTCCACAGCTTTAGCCTTTACTTTTTCAACTCCAAACCCAACCGTGATAAGCTACCCAGCCATCAGCCATCCGCTATTCGCCACTAGCTATCTGCCAACCCCCAAATCCTATTTGGCTGTTGATTTCAACTCCTCGTGCTTACGGTAAATAACCACATCTACATCTTCCATGTAAATAATGCCTGCACCGTTCGCTTTATCAATCAAGCTTGAAACAACCTCGGCAAAATCTTCTATACGTTCTGCCCGATCCACTATTTCAATTACAATTGGACTTTCCTGCGATATGTGGTAGCTTTTAGAGGAATTGTTGAGCCCGTTACTCCCGTAACCCATAACTCCCCTGCTAACCGTGGCTCCTGCCAAAGTCCTTTTTTTTGCGGCAAACACAATGGCTTCGTACAAAGAGCGTTGATAAACTTTTTCGTGCTCTTGTACAATAATCTTCAATTTTTTTGCTCTTCCTTCTAATAGCATAATGTTGTGTTGTTGTGGTGAAATTTAGATTTTGATAATTTGTATCGCATTCAAATTACAACTAATACCGCACATCATCATCAAAAAAGATTAAATGTTTAATGAACGGCAAAAAATTAGCAGGAAAATTTAACTTTAATTGTGCTTTCCTTGATTGTTATTTAAATATTATTAATTTTGAGAGAAGTAAGATTCCTAATTATTTTAAGAAGTAAAGTAACTACAAACTAATATCTTAAAATTCAATAATTATTAACATGGTCAAGGCTCAAAATCAAAATCTCATGCATTTGCGGTAGTTTTAGCGATCTCGACTAAGGGGATTGCATTTGGTGTTTATGTTAGATTTGATTTTATTGATTTGGCCGCAATTTTAATATTTTATGAAGGTATATCAAGCAAATCAAATCAAGAACATAGCCCTTCTTGGAAGTTCGGGCTCGGGTAAAACCACCCTCGCCGAGGCTATGTTATTCGAGGGTGGTGTAATCACCCGACGTGGTGATATCGATAGCCGAAGCACTGTTTCGGATTATCACAAGGTGGAACATGAGTATGGTTATTCGGTTTTTTCGTCGGTACTATACACGGAATGGCTAGATAAAAAAATAAATTTTATCGATTGCCCCGGTTCCGACGATTTTATTACCGGCGCCATTACTTCACTTAATGTAACCGACACAGCACTGATGCTCCTAAACACCACGCAAGGTGTGGAAGTAGGTACGCAAAGCCTTTTTAGATATACCGAAAAATATAATAAGCCAGTTATTTTTATTGCTAATCAACTCGACCACGAAAAAGCCAACTTTGAACAAACCATCGACCAGCTAAAGGAATCATTTGGCAAAAAGGTAGTTATTGTTCAGTACCCTGTAAATGTAGGCGCTGAATTTAACGCCGTGGTTGATGTGCTTAAAATGAAAATGTACCAATGGGGCCCCAATGGCGGCGAACCTCAGGTATTAGAAATTCCCGACAGTGAAAAAGAAAAGGCCGATGAGCTGCATAATAAATTGGTTGAAGCCGCTGCCGAAAATGATGATGAACTGATGGAACTTTTCTTCGATAAGGGTTCGTTAGATGAAGAACAGATGCGCAAGGGAATTAAAAAGGGACTAATAGCCCGGGATTTGTTTCCTGTTTTTTGTGTGTCGGCCATTAAAGATATGGGTGTTCGACGCTTAATGGAATTCTTGGGTAATATTGTTCCTTTTGTATCGGAAATGCCTAAGATTATGACCAAAGATGCACAAGAGGTAAGTTGTTCTGCCGATGGTCCGGCATCTATTTTTGTATTTAAAACCAGTATTGAACCGCACTTGGGCGAGGTATCCTTTTTTAAAGTGATGTCGGGAAAAATTAGCGAAGGCATGGATTTGATTAACAAGACCAAAGGAGCCAAGGAAAGGCTTTCGCAACTTTATTGTGTGGCAGGAAATACGCGTACTAAAATTGCCGAACTGGTTGCAGGCGATATTGGTGCAACCGTTAAGCTAAAGGAAACCAACACGAGCGATACCTTAAACGTAAAAGGATGCGACTATGTTTTTGAACCCATTCGCTATCCGGATCATAAATATAGAACAGCCATACGCCCAGTGAACGAACATGACGATGAAAAACTAGGCGAAGCACTACAGCGAATGCACGAGGAAGATCCTACTATTGTGGTAGAATACTCCAAAGAGCTGAAGCAGATAATTGTGAACGGACAGGGAGAGTTTCATCTAAATACCCTGAAATGGCGAATTGAAAATAACGACAAAATAAATATTGAATTTGATCGCCCTAAAATACCCTACAGAGAAACCATAACCAAAGCTTCCAGAGCCGATTATCGCCATAAAAAGCAGTCGGGAGGTTCCGGGCAATTTGGTGAGGTACACATGGTTATTGAGCCATACGAGGAAGGAATGCCCGCACCTACTGTTTATAAATTTAACGGGCAGGAGTTTAAAATGAACGTAAGGGGCACCGAGGAAATAAAATTACCTTGGGGTGGTAAACTGGTATTCCATAATTGTATTGTGGGAGGCGCCATCGACAACCGTTTTTTACCAGCCATATTGAAAGGTATTATGGAAAAGATGGAAGAAGGTCCTTTGACAGGTTCCTATGCCCGCGACATTAGGGTTTGTGTGTACGATGGTAAAATGCATGCGGTAGATAGTAACGAGATTTCGTTTAGACTGGCCGGTCGTCATGCTTTTAGCG
>JAGXIP010000272.1 GCA_024635585.1 Saccharicrinis sp.
GGAGGTAACCGATGGCCCATTGGTTAACCGTCACCGCCCTAGTGTGGATGTTTTGTTTCGATCGGTGGCAATCAATGCCGGAGCTAATGCCATTGGGGTTATTATGACAGGCATGGGTGCCGATGGTGCCAAAGGATTGCTTGAAATGAAGAACGTGGGTGCACATACCATAGCCCAGGACGAGCAGTCGTGCATTGTTTTTGGAATGCCGCACGAAGCAATCAAACTCGACGCGCAGCAGCAAATCCTCTCCCTCGATTCTATAGCCGGTGCAGTGCTTAAAAAAAGTAGGTAATGTTTGGTTTTATAATGAGGAACAGCGTGTTTATTTTAATACGGGTTTTTTACCAAATTGCTTAATCATTTTTAGTCTTCTTAAAAATGGCAATTTCCTTTCTGTTGGAACTCCGTACGTATTTATAAAGTCTTGTGCAGCTTCAATAACTCTTGAAGAGGAATTACCGTCTGTATAAGGGTGGTAATTGTATATTATCCACTTTCTTTCCTTTTGATAGGGGTCGGTACGTATGTTTTCGATAACTGATTTCTCTAAATTTTCAGGTGCTAAAATATTTTCCCAACAAATATGTGGTGACCGCGATTCTAAGGTTATTACAGGTTTGTTTAAAAGTAGGAATTCGTAAACAACAGACGAAGTATCACTTATAAGTAAATCGCATTTTTTTAAAAGTGGAATAATGTCGTTGTGTTTATAGATCTCTATATTGTTGTGGTTCAGATTTCTATATTGATCTATAATTTTTGGGTCTGTTAAGTCATGAAACTTAATGTAAATATAATTTGAGGGGTTGTTCGCTAATTTAATTATTGAATCCTTGTATTTTATTGCTGACGTAAGACTTTTAGAAAAAGTAGGAGCATACAGGATGGTGTTTTTTTCGCTCCTAGCTAAATCATCCTTATTGGGTTTTGAAAATATTGTATCCAATTTGCACCACCCGGTCTCCGTAACCGTAAAGTTTTTATATTTTTTAGCTAGTTTGTTAAACTTATCGGTAAAATAAGGTCCAGATGTTAGATACAAATCAAAGTAATGTCGAATTGTAAAATGACTTTTTTTCTCACCTGCTAAACCATGAAACAATTGGACTTTTACTCCTGGTAGATAATGTGGGAAATCATTTCCTGGCACAAAATTTACATCGGCGTTAAATTTTAATAAGTCACTAATAGAATGGCTGTAGCTTATATGTTCTAAGTCCAAGGGGAATTTATCCTTAATATTATCCGGGAAGTACCATATTGTTGTATGCTTTTGCTTATTGAGTTGCTCAAAAAGAGGCATCATAATTCCAAACGAATATGGTTTTTTGCAAAAAAGTACAACTTTCATTTGATTCTTTTTTAGAATACTATCATTTTGAGAAGCTCTTGCAAATATTTTAAATGAGCTTTGATTTAGTCACAAATTGTTTTTTCATCATATTTACAATTCCATTCTTTAACCTGAATTGACCAATCGCCATATTTTGCAGTTAAATATTCTTTAAATTGCAAGGGAGCTTTATATGAGTGCCCCATGTACTCAACCGTTTCGAAGCCTTTGTAGTGAATGTTAGATACACGAAGAAAATTATCTTTTGCTTGCCAATAGGTATGTGTGTTATCGCTGCACTTAACTAAAATGTCTGCAACCATTGCTCTCTTACTGTAGTTGCGATCAAATAAATTCCATAAATTGAAAGCCATAGGCTTAACTTTAAATATTCGTATTTGACCTTTCTTTATCGGGCCAAATGATTTTTCGGACTTTCGTATACTTAGTTTAAGTCCTTTTTTCCAGAAGACTTTTTGAAGAGCCTTTAGTTTTGGTGCCTCAGAAATATCAATCGAGATATCAATATCATCATCCCATGGCAATAAGTCACCATCTCGAACAATGCCAAGTAATGTACCTCCTTCAAGATGATATTCAATGTTGTTCTCGTTTAAAACATCAGTTATAAATAGTAGCAGTTTTCTTGCTTTTAGTAATTTTTCATCAACTAGTTTCATTCAATTCTTATTTTGAGGGCAAATTTAAGATTAATTGTAAAAAAAACGGCGGAAAAATGGTTATTATTGAATTTCAGGATAGTTCATCGTTGATTGTACTTAAAAATTTAAAATTATCGCTCACATTAAAATTATGGCAGATTACAACATGTTTTTCTGTTAAAGATTATTTATGGATAGCCAATAAAAATGGCTATTGAATCAATTTGTTATGCACTTTGGTTTATCTAATTTATATGACAGTAATCTTAGTGAAACAGAAATTTAATGTAACTTTGCGTCATTAATTTCATTAGGATAAGCACAAAGCTATATGGGTCAAAAGAAAAAAAGTCAGATAATTGTATATACGTCCGGAACATTCGACATGTTTCATAGCAATCATTTAAAAATGATTAATTATGCCAAAGGCTTAGGACATGTGTTAATTGTAGGTGTGAGTACCGATGAGTTAGTAAGCTCCTATAAAGCACATCCAATTGTACCTTTTGAGGAAAGACTAGCTATTGTTGAAGGGTTAAAATCTCCGGATATTGTGATTCCGCAACGCTCTTTGGATCATAAAGAAGTGGTTAAAAATCTGCATATAGATATTTTTGTTGTTGGTGATGACTGGACTGGTAAGTATGATTATTTGGAAGAATATGGAGTAAAGGTGTTTTATTTTCCTTATGGTGCTGGCACAAGTTCAACAGCCTTGAAGAAAAAGATTTACGAAAGCTACTCGGAAATTAAGAAAAGAATCGATAATCACGATAATCCTGATATCGTTTCTAAGTAGTGGAATTGTGTGCTTGTAACTTACTGATTTATATTACTATTTAAAATAGAAGTCTATTATAATTATTGCATGAAATACGCATATGTTACCGGTTCAACCCGTGGTATAGGAAAGGCCATTGGCTGTAGATTATTGGATGAGGGTTATTTTGTTGTATTTAACTATTGTAATTCAGATGCTGAAGCCAAAGCGCTAGAGCAAGAGTTAAAAACGAAATATAACGCACAATTCTGTATCGTTAAATCCGATCTTTCGGATTTAGGTGTTGTGGATGATGTTATAAAGCAATTGATTGATATAAGCCCTAAATATGATATCGTTGTTTTTAATGCTGGACTAACAAACAGGAATGAGTTTGGCCAGATAAAGGAAGAGGATTGGCTTAAAGTTTTTAATGCCAACTTAAATGTTCCTTTTTTCCTGATGCAAGGGCTGTTGCCATATTTAAACGACAAAGCTAATATTGTATATATTGGTTCCATGTTGGGTAATATACCACATTCGGTATCTATTCCTTATGGTGTTAGTAAAAGTGCGGTACATGCCTTAGTAAAAAATATGGTTAAATTTTTATCACCACAAAAAATTAGGATAAATGCTATTGCCCCGGGTTTTGTGGATACCGATTGGCAAAAGGACAAGCCCGAATGGCTGCGCGAAAAACTTAAAGGTAAAATAGCACTAGGGCGATTTGCTACCGAGGCGGAAGTGGCAAACCTTTGTTTTAGTATTGTTGAAAATGAGTATTTGACCGGACAAGTAATTCAGCTTGATGGGGGGTACAATTGTGAGTAGGTAATAGTTGAATTGGCATTGTTAATGCTACAGTTTTTCTAAGATATCAACAATACGATTTGACACATTGCCGTCAACTGTCCCAACAATTTCGGCGCTAATTTTTTTTCTAATTTCAATTTTATTATCTGGGTTATTCATTTCTTTCTTCACATAAACCAAAAGGTCGTTATAATTAAATATAGATTGTCCAATTTCCCTGTAAGGGCTCATAAGACTATCCATTCGTTTGTTAATCTTTGATTTAAATAAACGATAGCTTAATCTAAATTTAATATTTCTATTGATGATAACGGGTTTGTTGAGTGCGGCAAATTCAAAAATGGCCGATGATTCATCTGAAATCATCATATCCGAAATGGCCATAAAAGGACATAGGTCAAATTCTTCTACATTGGCAAAATATACGTTAGTGTATTTATCCCACTTTTTAAATTTACGTAAATGATGGCTGTACTTTTTTTTGAGAAATGAAAAAAAGTGGGGTTTGATAATAATATTATATTGTTGAAAATCTTTTGGGAAATCACTTGGCATTTTATCTATAGAGCTGGGGTAAAATGTTGGTGCATATAATATTGTAGGTTTATCTAGGTCTAAATTGCATTTTAATTTCAACTCATTTTTTTCTTCTGTTGAAAAATTTACTGCCGTGTCGAGCTTAGCAAAGCCAACGTTATAAAGACTGCATTTAGAGTTGGGAAATAGTGTTTGTATTTTATTTACTCTTTCTGGACCTTCTATAAAACGAATATCATGTTTTTGCTGTTCTTCGGTATAGTAACCTACTTTAGTGCCTATGCCATGTGTAACTGATATTGTTTTCTGGTATTTTATTGGATACTTTGGGAAAGAATGTCCCCCGTTTATTAAGAATTTACAATGATGCCTATCCACATTTTTATCTACATATGCATAATCATATCCATTGTTAGCACAAAAATCTTCAGCTATCTTATTTTGTGATGGTAAATCTTTTCCCTCCAATAAAAAAAGGAATGTATGATTTCTCTTTTTTAGCTCTTTGGCAATTGGATAGAATTGAGGTATGTAGTACAAATGAGATGTTAAGAAAATAACAAAATAAGTTTTAGAATCTTCCATCGCAATAATTATATGGGTTTGTTATTGTTGATAGTATTTTTCGTTTTTTCTAATAGATAGGACTCTATTCTGTTTACGGATGATGAAACCGAAAAGTATTGTGATACATGGCTTTTAGCCTGTATTGCTTTCTCTTTCATACCTTCAGGGTCTGCAAAATTACGCTCAAGCATCTGAAAAATGGCTTTTCCGTCTTTTACAGGTACTAATGAGCCTGTTACACCATCTTTTATAAGTTCACTGGAGCCATTAACAGGTGTTGCGATAACTGGCACTCCCAATATCATAGCTTCCAGTAAAACGTTGGGCATTCCTTCGTATAGTGAGGGCAAAACGAAGATGTCGCTTTGCATTAAAAGTGGGTTTAAAGAGTCTATAAACCCTAATATTTTAAAACTTGTTTGTAAGTTCAATTTATGAATACTCTGGTTTAATTGATTTTTCAGTTTGCCTTCACCAGCAACTATAAACATCCAATTTTTCCCATGTTTCTTGGCTAATGCTGCTGCTTCTATTAAATATTTAAAACCTTTTTGCTTCGACAATCGTCCTGCACTAAGTATTATTTTGGCATCTTTTTCAATTGGAAGTATTTTAAACAAATTTACGCTATTAGAATCGTCTTGTTTTTCAGAAATACCATTGTGAATTACACTAACAAAATCTTTATCCCACCAACCAAACGAATCGTATATTGTTTTTAACGAAAAAGAATTGGTAATGATACCGTCTATATATTTAAAGGTAAATTTATATTTCCATTTGTTTTTTATCAATTGCACTCCTTGTCTTCCTATAATTGCTATGTTTCCAGCAATTTTTGCGGCCAAACCTGCAATACGTACATCGCGATTTAAGCTACATATTATGCACGTAGTTTTACTTTTTTTAAAGTATTTATAATATTTATAAACACTGAAAAAGCTAAAGTCGGTATTATATGATATTAGAAAAGTTTTTAAGTTATATTCTTTTGCTTTTTTTTCTAATATCGAGTCCTTTCTGCACCCTATTGCGATATCATGACCTTTTTCTTGTAAACCATTAGCAGTTGTAATAATCCATTTTTCGCCGCCACCCCATTTGTTTTTACCGATAGAGTTTATAAATAATATGGTCATATAGTGTTTGTCTTTTTGCTGAAACGCAAAAATAGCATTATTGCCATAATTTAAGGGCGTATCTATGCTAAATAGTTTCTGCAGGCTTTAAAAGGGTTAATAACTTTATTTCGGAAAGCTTGATTTCACTTCTGCCGCAATCTGTTCTGGTGTAATATCCACCAGGCATTTTTTTATTTCTTTTATTTTACATTTGGTGTTGCCATGCTTGCTACACGGTTGGCAAGGTAACGCTAAATTAAATATCTTCATTTTTTGGCCTGTAGGGAAACCAAATGCAGTGGGACCCATGAGTGCGCATCCGGCCACGTTAAACAAGTCGGCAGCATGTAAAAAACCTGTGTCGCCGCTAATTACGTATTTTGAGCGTGAGGTAACACAAAAGCTTTCTAATAACGAGGTTTTACCAGCCAGATTAATAACCCTTCCGGGGGCACTATCCGCAATGTTTTGGCAAAAGTAATCTTGTGGACCGGCCAATATGGTAAAATTAAAGTCGGGGAGGAGTGCTATCAATTTTTTCCAATGCGATACGGGCCAGCGTTTTAGTTCCCAAGCTGCCGATGGCACTAAGGTGATGGTTTTGGCCGGTTGATTTTTAAGTAATTGTTCACATTTCCCCTCTGTTTCAGTAGGAAATACCCAGTTATCTTTTGAGGTATGAAAATTTGTAATACCCCATTTTTCGAGTGGTTTTCGGAATGACTCAAAAGCTCGGAATGGATTTGGAAGCAGGTTTATTTGAAAGTTGAACAGCAGCATTCGTTTTAGCCTATGCTTTCGGCGCGTTATGAGTTTGCTACCCATGCCAAAGGGGCAAATAATGTTTTTAAGTATATTGGATCGGATGTTACTGTGGGCATCGTAAACACGGGTGTAGCCTTCTTTTTTTAAGGCTAGAGCCAGTTTAATTATCCCGCCCATCCCATCCTCACGGTCGAACTCAATAAGACGGTCGATGCGAGAGTCTATTTTTAAAAGCGAAGCCAAATCCTTGCGTACAATCCAATGAACCTCGCAACCAGGATAGTGGTTTTTAAAGCCCGCAGTTACCGACATACATTGAATAATATCGCCGATAGAGCTTAGCCTTATGATCAATATCTTTTCCAAAAGTTATTTTATTAGATTTTTGAGAGATTAGTTTGGTGAACCAGCTTCGCCGTCCACCAAATGTGAACCACGAATTTAGCGAATTTTTGATTCAAATTGCGCAGAGCTTTAAATTCGTTCATCTTGTATTTTTCGCCGAGACGGCTTGAATTTATTTATCTCCTTACTCGTTTCGCAGCCCTTTTCACTTTCAACTTTCTACTCACTGCCCATCAAAACGCTTGCTTGATTGTTACTGCATTCAAAAACGCCTTCAGTACAATCAAAAAAACTTTCTTTTCCATCCTTACCTATCACCCTAATTTTACCTTTGGTTAAGGTTGAAACTATGGGGGCATGATCTTTTAAAACGGTGAAGCTTCCATTTACGCCTGGCAATTGTATAAATCCCACATCAGCCGAATACAATATTTTTTCGGGCGTTATTATTTTTAAGTTTAAATCCATATATATTTCTTTAAAACCTATTATTCACTAATTATTAAATGGGGACGAAGCTTTCTCCATTTACTCGGGTCGCGACATTTACTTATAGACGCTGTCAGGTCTATGGACGCTGACAGGTCTGATTGCCCCTTGCACTAAGCTCCTTGCTCCCCGCCTACTTCCTCACACTAGCAAGCAATTTTTCGCCTTTTTCAATGGCTTCTTCTATGGTGCCTACTAGGTTAAAGGCGGCCTCGGGATATTGATCAACTTCTCCGTCAATAATCATGTTAAAGCCTTTGATGGTATCTTCAATGCTTACAATCACCCCTTTTAATCCGGTAAACTGCTCGGCAACATGAAAAGGTTGTGATAGAAAACGCTGCACTCTTCGGGCTCGGTGAACAGCCAGTTTGTCTTCCTCCGACAATTCTTCCATACCCAGGATGGCAATAATATCTTGTAGCTCGGTATAACGTTGAAGAATCTCTTTAACGCGTTGTGCCGTTTTGTAATGCTCTTCTCCAACCACATCGGGCGATAAAATTCGAGAAGTTGAATCCAGTGGATCTACAGCTGGGTAGATACCC
>JAGXIP010000273.1 GCA_024635585.1 Saccharicrinis sp.
TAATATTGTTTTTACATCTCCCAGAACTTTTATGTCGTCTTCAATGAATCCCTGTCCAAATATCAGAGACGGAAATAAAATTAAAAATATAATTAGCAGCTTATACATGTGACTTTGTCGTTTTCTTAAATAGGGCATAACGGTTTATGTAAGTGGAGTGCGGGATTAAAAGTGATGAACTTTCAAAACCGCACGGAGCCAATTCGTTTATTCATAATTTCAAATTTTCCGTCAATTGTCGAAGACGAATTGGCGGTGTTGCAACAACGAGCAGCAGTTGGATTACCCACAGAAATCCGCATTACATTTACATTTTGTTACCGCAAGTTTTTGTTATTCATTATGTTTGTCAGGATTTATTTTTTTTGATTCTTTGTTCAAAAGTCCATTTGGAATACTCATTAAAATTAATCCTTTTATTGTTAATCCAAAATTTTCCTGCCAACTGAAACGTTCTAGCGATGAATTTAAACCTTGCTGTTTAATTATTCATACCTCAAAGCCTCAACCGGATTCCTCGTAGCCGCCCGCCAGCTTTGCCAGCTAACGGTTAATAGAGCAATTCCCAAAGCAAGCAATCCTGCCAGCGCAAAAATCCACCAACTTAATTTGGTTTTGTAGGCAAAGTTTTCGAGCCATTTGTGTATAATATACCAAGCGATGGGTGCTGCAACTACAATTGCTATGGCTACCCATTTTATGAAATCTTTGTTCAGCATTGCAAGAATTTCGGTGAGTTTTGCTCCATGTACTTTTCGTATCCCAATTTCTTTAATCCGCCGTTCGGTGGCAAAAGTTGAAAGCCCGAAAATGCCCATCATTGCAATAACAATCGCCAAAAAGCTGAATTTAAAAATCAGATTGGCCAAACGATTCTCGGCCATATAAACCTGTTCCAGCTCATCTTCGAAATAACTATACGAGAAGCCACGATCTTCACGATGTTTTTTGTAAACATCTCGTATAAATGCTAAAGTTTCAGCTCGATTTTCGGGACGAATTTTCACATTAACTACACCCATATTTTGAGGATCGTTTAGCATAACCATTGGGCTTATTTTATTGTGTAAAGGCCGGTAATGAAAATCTTTTGCCACACCAACAATAACATTGCTTCTATTCAGGCGCATTCCAATTGGGTCTTCCACGTTCATTTGTTTTGCAAACGCCTCGTTAATTACCACGGGCAAAGAAACGGCATAACTTTTCCCGGCTTTTTTGTCTTTATTGGCCTGGTCGTTTTCTTTCCAGAAATCGGAGTAATTCTGGCGTAAAAATTCACCTTGTACCATTTCAATGTTGTACGTTTCGGCGAAATCTTCATCCACCCAAAACATACTTGCCTGAATGGTATCTTGCGAATCCATTCCTCCCCAGTGGAAACCACGTAGCCATGCGAAATCTACGGGTGGTTCTGTACTTGCTGAAACACTTACTATGTTTGGATTGGCGAGCAATTCCTGTTTAAAACTTCCAATGGAATACCATAAGCCGGTGGGAACAACAACTATGTTTTCTTTGTCGAGACCAAGGTCACGGGTTTTAATAAATTGAAGTTGTTTGTAAATGGTTCCGGTTGAAACTATTAGAACTATGGCAATGGCAAACTGCACCAAAACAAGGCTTTTGGTAAATCCCGCTTTTGAACCTGTTGGATTTCCCCCTTTAAAAATTAAGATGGGATTAAACGAAGTGAGATAAAAAGCCGGATACAAGCCAGAAAATATACCTACTAAAAGTGTAATCAGCAAAAGCGAGGCGATAAGGCTTGCCGAAAATGTAAAAGAAAACTCTTTTCCGGTAAGATTACCAAACCAGGGCAAAAACAATACAACTACAATTAATGCCAATATAGTAGCAATAATGGTTTGCATTACCGATTCGGAAATAAATTGAATAACCAGGCTTTTTTTGTCGGACCCGGTTACTTTTCGAATACCAATTTCGGTGGCTCGTTCTGATGCTCTGGCAGTTGTAAGCGATGCAAAATTTAACGATGCCATTAAAATAATAAGCAGTGCAAGACCAGAAAAAATCCAAACGTATTTAATGTTGCTTATTTTCTTGTCGTACCAGAAAGTTTCGTAATCGGTATGTAAATGAATATCGTCGATGGGTTGAAACATTAGTTTATCGGTGTGCGAAGAATACCTGCTGACATGCCCACTTGCCTGCTCCCTGAAATTATCGTCGATTAATGCATCTTTATTAAGCTTAATGTAAGAATTAGTATGTGCTGATTTTCTCCCCCAGCCTCCCGAAAGGCCAACACTGCCTTCTGATTTATCAGAAAGTAGAAACCCAAAATCGATGTGACTTTGTGATGGAATATGAAGTACACCCCCAACCTGGTACACTTCTTCCAAATATTTATCGCTGATTATTGTTTTGCCAATGGCCAGTTCTTCTCCAAATAACTTTTTTGCTACCTTTTCAGACAAAACTATCTTATTGGGGGCATCCAAAGCTGTTTCCATGTCCCCTTCTAAAAACAGGAATCCCTGAAAAACCTCAAAAAAAATCTCATCAATCCAGGCACGACGTGCTTCTATTTTAGTACTTGTCCCTTTAATTTTTAATGGCGAGTCTTCCGAACTGTAACTAATAGATGTTGCATCTTCAATTTGTGGATAATCTATCTTCATAGTTACTGCTATAGGGTCGTAACTACTTGCCGATTTTACAATTTTATCGCCTTGTTTCGACAGAGTAAGTACTCGGTAAATTTGTTGATGATCGGGATGGAATTTTTCAAAACTTAGTTCATCCAACACCCAAAAATAAATAAATAAACTGGCTGCAATTCCAAAAGTAAAACCAGCTATTGAAATCAGCGAATAAACTGGTTTATTCCTAATGCCTCGTATTAATATTTTTAGGTTGAATTTGAACATGGTGTTTTGTTTTAATGAGTTTTATAAACAATCAATATCAACTGATCATCTCTTACTTTCTCTGAAAGTTCTTTCAATTCATCTTTTTTGTTTTTTGGTGCTGTAGACTTTATAAATTGCTCAGATGAAATATGTTTTTTTAGTTTTTCACCTAGCACTACTTCATAAGCTTCTCCTTTTGGGCTAACTTTATGAGGCCAGAAAATAAATCCACCATCAATATCATTTAGCACACCTTTACGGATATTGAAACTCTGGTGTCTATCAGAAACTCCAGAATATCCCAAAGGATTTATTGGTAACTTGTTTAATTTGCCAGTTTCTTTTTCATAAATGGCATAATAAATCTGAACACTTTTTTTCTCCCGGTTTTTAGGACTATCATAACCTTGAAATAGTTTTAAGTAGATATACTTTCTGGTTTCAAAGAACTCTTTAATATAAAGTTTATCGGAAATATCCTGTCCGGGCGTAAAGCCTTCCTGTGTTTCAATTTTAAAATCTCCCATATTTAAAATATAGGCCGGGATTAACCTGTTGGGAGGGACAACTCTGTACACAGTATCATTAAATGCATTACGAAAAGTAAACACATTACCATAATGATAACTAATTTGAGGAAAATTTCCTCTCATAACCGAATGGCTATAATTGCTAATAGTTTCGTAATCGGGAAAAGAATTTAAAGTATCTCCATTTAGGCGAAAAGTGGTCATTAATAAACCATTTTTTGCCGATTTGGTTTTGCGGTTAATTCCTGCATACGAATCTTTACTTAGAGGAACAATTTCTGTATATCTTTCATTTCGTTCAATACCCAATGAAGCATGCATTTCACCTTTACCTGTTACATTAAAGTTTTCTGAACTGTTTGGCAATGGTATACTGTTTTGTTCTGAATCCATGTCATAACTCATCAGAATAAACTTTTTAGCTTTATTATCAGCATAACGGTAAAACAGTTTGTTGTCAAGGGTCCAAACATCTCCCCAAACACCTTTCGTTCCTGCAGAAGTGCTTATAACTGAAACATTAGAATTACCACCTTCTTTTGTTCTATTTAAATCGCCTTTACAAATCACATCTTTAAATCTGCCATCACGGTTATAAAGGTATAAACTAAACATGCTTTTTATAAGAAGATGATTATCTGCCAGAAAGGTTTCAAAACCTGTTGTTTGATATGAATCATCGACTGGAATATCTTCTAACGTGATATAATCAATTTCAGTAATAAGTTCAGAGAGTTTATATTTTTTTTCGGAATTAAATAAGTTGGCAATATCAATCACTTTTGGTGGAAATTGTGTGTCAATTGAGCGGTCTACCTTAAAACGTAAGCCCAAAGGCAAGGTATCGGGAATTGCTGGCACATTTTGTTTTAAAGCTGCCTCTACTTCCTGCTTCTCTTTTTCTTCTTTGCTAATTTGCTGTACAAGTTGTTGTTCGTTGCTGTTTAGTTTGTTGCGGGGTTTGCAGGATGTAAAACTGATGATGATTAGTAGGGTTAGAATTTTTGTTTTCATAGTTATTTTTTTAGTGCATTTTATTTTTTTCTCTTTTCACCCCCTAGATCCCCCCGAGGGGGAACTTTGCGCTCCGATAATCGGTTGTTGTATATTTTGAATTTATCTTTTCAAATCAATTTCCATTTTTTTGGAAACCTAAATTTTATCTTTCTATCGTTGCCCATCTTTTCTCGCCCCCTTGGGGGTTGGGGGCCTTTTCTTATTATAACCTCAGCGCCTCCACAAAATTTTGTGTAGCAGCGAGCATGCTTTGCCAAATACGAATATTCTCCACCAGAATATCGGATAAGATAAATGAGTTGAATTGTTCTCGTTGTTGTTGCATTGGCTTTTTGTGTTTCTGTTTCATAGCCAGAATAATGCCAAAAATATAATTTATTGATAATGTGTGTCATTATGAAATGAAGTCTATTTATTAGTAAAAATAATTGACATTCAATTGTCCAATTATTTTACAAGTTTTACCAGATTTGTATAACATGAATTATGAACTTCTTGACATAGTATCTAGACTTTTTCGTATTACAATGCCTTCTTTTAAATTTGCGGTAACGGTTACATGTATGAAACGTTGGGGATTGCGGGCTTCGTCACTGTCTGCCGTTACAAAAGCTGATGCGGGGCAGAAACCTTGGCATAACCACTTAACCCCCAATGTTTTATACATGATGTTGGCGGTAGTTATTCATTATTATAGTCCACATCCACCAGTACAAAAAGGAGTCTTTGCAGTTTTAGAATAGTCTCTAACAAATCCCATTCGCTTATTTTTGTTGTCAGCATTTAACATACCTATACCAAAACTCCCTTTAAATCCATCGTTACAATCAACATCACAATTTATGCTAGTCAATTGATTTTTTTCATCAAATTCTAACTTTTTATAATTAATTGAAATCCCATGATTCTCTAACTCATTTTTAACCCTAACTAAACTGTCAAGAGTTAGGCTGTTTGTAAATACAGCCTCAATTCTCTTAATTGATTTATCCGGATTAAATTCAACAACAAGACAGTTGTCATTTTTATCAACACTTGATTGAGCTTTCGTGTCTAAAATGAGCACAAATAAGAATCCAATCATTAATAATGAAGTCGTTAAAATTGAAATTTTTTTCATTGCATTAGTTTTTAAATTAAACAAATCTTTCAAATACCATAAAACTTTATGGTTTTCCAAATTTGAATTTTGACTCTCTGTAAGAGCTTCATAACCGGTATTAGAAGCCTCAAAAAAATCAAATCCTAGAGTTTCACAAATAACTTTAATCGTAAAAGCTCTAGGCATTACTAAACCAGATTCAATACGCTGAATTGTTCGAACTGTAATTTTACATTTTTCAGCAACTTCGTCCTGAGTTAATCCTTTGGCTTTCCTGACTTCAATTAATTTTGTTCCAAAATCTAGTTTTTTCATTCAAATTGAAATTTCATGTAAGATTATATTCAACCTATCAACTATCCAAAAATCAGCATTGTCTTATACACGACATTTACCCGACAATCAAGTTTTAAACATACATATTAAGTGTCCATAAAACTCTCAACTAATTAGTTCCATAAGTGTTACAAAATTGTCGTAGCGCTTTTTATAATTACCGCCAACAAATTGTATAGTTACCTGCGTTTATTTCCACTTTGTCGTTACTTATAGGTGCGTTTATCTGCCAAATAAGGATGAATAAACGCACCTTTTTTATTTCAGTCAAACAAATCCATATTTCCAAATGGGTTTTTACAAATTGGGAAAGTAAGTTTCATATACTTTGGTTTATTTTGATTGGTTTTCAAATTTAAAAATTATTTAAAGCAGAAGTTGGGTTTGGTAAACTATTTTTGGATTATTCATCGGAAGCGTGCTGGGTCTTGCAGACCGCTCATATTCCTATTTATTGGCCACAGTTATTTGTTGTCAATCAGCGTTTTAATATCTCCGAATAATTTTTCAGTCTCGGTTTTATTTTTAAAGTTCAATATAGTCTTGTCGGAATTATTCTTATTCAAAATCAAGTACGGCGAGTTATTTGAATTAATCAGTAATCGGGTTTTACCAAATTTTTCAAGGTTGAAGAACCCCTTTTTGATTGCTCCAGAGCTAAAACCATTTGTCCGCGTTTTAATGTTAGGTATCATATCTGAAAGCTCAACATTATCAATATCGGAAACATTCATCTCAAACCCGTACATTCCTGAGAATGTTATCATGTTGTTAGAAATATTAACTTTTGATGGTGAATATCCATATGTAAAAAGTACAATCACAAACACCGCTACTAATCCAAGAATTATGTAAGTTAGAGTAGTTCTTTTTGTTTTGTCCTTGTTTTTATCAAATCTCTGTGCATTAATTACCATAATTAACACACCTATCAATGTTACAATTAGAATCATTGAATCTGCAATTACTGCAAATCCTATCCATTTAAACAAGTAGTATCCAACGATAATTGACAATCCAATTATTATCAGGCTGTTTCGCATAAATGTTGATAATCCAACAATATCAACATTTTTCTTTTTGTCATCAGGCATTGTATTATATCCTGCTATCAAACTGGGAGAAGATTTAACTAAGAATCCGATACCTATCATAAAAAGTCCGACGATAATGTTTAATATATCCATGATTTATCTGTTTTGGTTAATTGTGGCCAACGATTGTATTAAATTATATGCGTTTACATTCACTATGTCTGTGCTTTAATTTGCGTTTGTCTGCCAAAAAAGGATGAATAAACACACCCTTTTTATTTCAGTCAAACAAATCCATATTTCCAAATGGGTTTTTACAA
>JAGXIP010000274.1 GCA_024635585.1 Saccharicrinis sp.
AGCAATTTACTTCTTTTTATAATATTAAATGGCGTTTTTGTTAATAAATGATATTTCTTCAAATGAATCAGAAACTGCATATATTTCATAACCATGATCATTCAATTTCTGAATAGCTTGTTTTGTCTTAAGTGTTCCATTTTCGAAAAATCTATCGTGAAATTCGATTAGAATTTGAGTAATTGAAATTTTTGAGGATAAAATATTTTCTATTACATCATATTCTGACCCTTCAATATCCATCTTCAATACATCAATGTGTTTGTGATTTAATTTATTCATAATATCCTCTAACGATTTCATTACAACATTGACTTTCGCTGCTGTATCCACATTTTTTGTATCAATTAAACTACCCGAAACATATTCAGGATTTTTTGGTAGAAAAAAATCCACAAATCCACTTTTATTACTAATCCCAAATGTATAAAAATGAAATTTTTCATTGACTTTTTGGCTATTTATCCAATTTATTGATTTTGGAGTTGGGTCAAAACCAAAAACATGACAACCATGTTTTTCAATAATTGCATTATCAAAAGACATATCTTCACCTATTCCAAAAGAATAAATAATAGATTTTTCGTCCAACAAATCAGGACAAACATAAAAACCCACATACGTATCGCCATACCATACATACTTACATCTTTTAGTTTTTTTAAAATGTCTTACTTTTCCTGTTACCTTGAGAATAAAATTTTTGATTTTTACTCTGAATCCATGCTTCATTGTGATAATTGTTTTACTATTGAATTCCCTGCAAAAACACATCTACATGTAATTACTATTAAGCACCCAATATGGGCAGATAGTTTGACTATGGGAAATTCCGGTGCCAAAAACTTGATTTATTCGGGATGAACTTCCATTCGCAAACTGCAAAAAAGCCAGCTACCCCAACTCTCTCCAGACTCAACTATACCCCAATAGCCACAACAATATCACTTACACGGTCTAAATGTAGCAGAAGCAGCTTTTCATTTTTCCTACGCAACTCTAAATGTTCCATAAAATAATCATGGGTTTCGGTAATCGGGAAGTCTTTATTGTAGAATTTCAGTTCTTGTTCTCTAATTTCAATCCGACTTTTAAGCTTAATCAAAGCTTCCTTATGCTCTTCAATAGCCAGCAACTCTACCGCATTCAACGATTTATATTTTTCATCTGCCGGCAAATTGGTGTTCCTATTCATGATAAGATCCACCTCACTCGAAAAAAGATCCAAGCGTTTTTTCCATATTTTATATTCAAATTCTAAATCAACAAGTTGAATTGCTCCGTTTTTCATCCGTTTAAAATTTTATAAGAGACTGATTTACTAAATATAAGAACACAGAGGCACAGAGTTTCCTTTTTTAACCATTCTCTTGGATATAGGCCCAATGATTATGGGTGTATCTGTGATTACAATTATACTGCTTTTAAACTTAAATCCAGACTTTTTATATGATGTGTTAAAGCTCCTACCGAAATATAATCCACACCACACTCGGCGTAATCTCTTAGGGTATCCAAGGTAATTCCTCCCGATGACTCCGTCTCGAACCGTCCGTTTATATGCTCAACGGCTTTATGTGTATCAGCGGGGCTAAAATTGTCGAGCATAATCCTGTTAATCCCTCCCACTTTTAACACCTCGTCCAACTCCTTAAAATCACGCACTTCGACTTCAATTTTAAGATTTTTGTTATTCTTTTTAAGGTAATCATGCACCATGGCAACCGCTTTGGCTATACCTCCGGCAAAATCAATATGGTTATCTTTAAGCATAACCATATCATACAGCCCCATTCTGTGATTTACACCACCTCCAATTTTTACGGCCAACTTTTCAATTTCCCTGAGGCCGGGTGTGGTTTTGCGGGTATCCAATATGCGGGTATGCAGACCTTCCAACTTTTTGACATAAACACTGGTTTGGGTAGCTATCCCGCTCATCCTTTGCATTATGTTTAAAACCAAACGTTCGGCCTTCAGAAGGCTAAGCACCTTACCCTCCACAACAAAGGCAACATCACCGGGTTTTACCTCAGTGCCATCGGTTATAAATACAGCAACATTTAGTTGTGGGTCGAACCTTTCAAAAACTTTTTGCGCTATTTCCACCCCGGCCAATATCCCGGCTTCTTTCACCAGCAGTTGAGCCTTTCCCACGGCATCTGCGGGAATGCAGGCCTGTGAGGAATGATCGCCATCACCAATGTCTTCCAGGATAGCTTTTTCGATAATACCATTGAGCACTTCTTCGTTAATCATTCTGTTCTTCTATTCTTAATTGATGAATATGGGTTTTTGCATCCGTATTTTTAGTCAAAAAATAAAAACGATAGGTCATGGATGCCGTTTGATATTTTCCAATGGCAAACGACGAGTTTTCGCGCACGCCCTGATGAATTATACTAAAGCTAACAACAGGGTTGTTTTTAAAGAACTCATCAAGCACCAGCTTTGCTTGTACATCACTAAAAACGCCAGATTTTTGAGGGAGCACCAATTCAATCTTACTGTTAAAATATTCCGCCAACTCATCGGCATCGGCATTTCTGGTTGCCTTAACAATGTCGTCCGGAAACTGAGCACTACTGTTTACCAACATGGTAAAAAGCAAAGTTACAATTAAGATTCCTTTTAGCTGTGTAAATCTCTGCATATTCATTTGTTTAACATTTGGTTCAACAAAAATAAACTATTACAAATATCAATCCATCAAATCCGGTTGATTTTGTATTTTTATTTCTTAAAATCTCATCCCAAATTATTCACATTTATGTAATGTATGAATAGTTCAGACTAAAACATATCTTTATACGCATGAAAATAATAATAGTTGTAATAGGTAAAACAGATGAGGCCTACCTGAATACTGGAATTGCCAAATACCTTGATCGCATAAAGCATTATATACCGCTTGAGATGAAGGTAATACCTGATTTAAAAAACACCAAAAGTTTATCCGAGGAACAACAAAAAAATAAAGAAGGAGAGCTCATTTTGCAACAAATACAGCCTACAGATGAGCTTATTCTTTTGGATGAAGGAGGAAAAATGTTTTCATCGAGAGATTTTGCTGGTTTTATGGAGCAAAAATTGTTACTTGGCATTAAACGTGTGGTTTTTGTTATTGGTGGCCCTTATGGTTTTTCGATGGATGTATATAATCGTGCCACAGCAAAGATATCTTTGTCAAAGATGACCTTCTCGCACCAAATGGTACGCCTAATATTTGCCGAACAATTGTACCGTGCTATGACTATTTTAAAGAATCAGCCTTATCATCACGACTGAAGGCTGGGGGCTGAGGGCGTGGAGCTTGGGGCATAGGGCATGGAGCTTGGGGCATAGGGCATGGAGTTTGGGGCATGGAGCGTAAAGCGTAAAACGTAAAGCGTATAACGTACAGCGGAGAGCGTAAAGGATAGGGCATACAACACAATGCATAGAGTGTGGGGCAAAAAAGGTATGGAGCGCATAGATTTGAACAAGGTTTAATATAGCACAAGCTGAACTATATATAATGCAAAAGTTTAAAAACAAATTTTCAATCAGTTGGCAACACCTGCTTTTTTTCGTTTCGGTATTGCTGGCTTCCTTATTTTCGTGGGCTTATTACAATTACAACCATCACTCGTTTAATGCACACCGATTTCAGAGTGCCCTACAGCAAAAAAGCAAACAGGCAGATGCCTTTGCCCATAACTTTACCCAAAAACTTAAGTCTAACCAAGAGTGGTTTGCCGTTGACTCCACCGAAGCCGACAAGCCAAAAGGCGTTGAATTATTAATATATAAAAACGATTCGTTGTGCGCTTGGACCAGCGAAGTATTGCCCTTCGAAAACGAAAGCATATCATTATTGAGCCGGAGGGTAGCTAAACTACTCAACACTTGGTACATTATTAAAAGAATTCCGTACGATGAGTGGGATATATTTACTTTGGTGAGCATCAAAACAGAATATCCCTACAACAATGATTTTTTGGGCGACACCTACGATATAACGCTGCCCCTGATGATATGCCAAGAAGTGAACACCGATAAAAACGCTGAGGGGTTCAAGATGAAGGATGCCGATGACAATTATCTTTTTACGGCACAGGAATGCGACACACCAAATCCACTTTACGCTAATTGGGCTGTTTTTTTTATTTTTGTAGCTATCATTCTTTACTTGCAGCTGATTATTCACACCATTAAAAAACAGCAAACCCGCTTTAATAACAACTTGGTTTTTTTAATAAGTGTATTGATATCAGCAGGTTTTTACTATTTACATGTAAGCTTCTTTTTCCCAAAAATATTATTTGTCACCAAACTATTTTCATCCTTATACTTTGGGGCATCCAACTTTTTCCCGAATATGGGTAGCATGCTTATTTTTGCCCTTTTAGTATTTGGTGGAGCTTTTGTGTTTTATAAATATGTAAAAACACCAGGTTTTGTTCAACAACTACCCTCGTCGGAGATTAAAAAAATTGCAGTAGTTGCCATATCTTTGCTGAGTTCATTTTTGTTTTGGCATATTCAAAACAACATTGTTACCCTATTGGTTTCGCACTCCGTTTCGGCTCCTATTTTTTTTAAAATAACCGATATTCAATCCACAGATGTGGTTCGTTTATTTATCATTAGCTTGCTATGGCTGGCCGCTGTGTTGGTATTGGAAAAAACAGTGAAGGTTTTTTTACCCCAGCTAAGCAAAAAACAACTTACATGGATAGTGGCCGCTTGCATGTTCCTTGTTGCCCTGTTCAGTTTCGACGTACTGTATATTTTGTCGGTAATAGCCTTTTTGGTTTTAACTATTATGCTTATTTGGGTGGCACGACGCAAACGCAACCATGCTTATAACACCTTTATTTGGTTTGTTTTTGTATTTGCCCTATATGCCGTTTATACTTTCTACTACCACAATGTACACAACGAAAGGCAGGAGCGCAAACTGCTGATTGAAAACCTATCATTTAAACTATTGCAGGAGGAAGACCCTTTAACCGAGCTATTGCTTAAAGAGGTTGAGGACTTGATCAGAACTGATTCGGTTGTGATCCACGAGCTTGGAAAGGTTAATTGCAACTCAGCAAAACTTGAAAAATACATAGGGAAAAAATACTTGTTACGCTACCTTAAGAGATACGATTTGCAAGTAATACCATGCTGGCCCGGTAGCGACTTAAAATTAAGCGGTGACGACACGGTATATGAGTGTTACGACTATTTTAATGGTTTGCTGGCCGAAAAAGGCACTCAAGTGATGGGAAGCCAGCATTTTTATTTTTTAGAAAACCAAACGGGACAGGTGACTTATTTTGGCGTTTTTAAATTAAACGAGGGCATCCCCCAAAAGGAAACTTGTATGTACTTAGAATTGGTTTCGAAACCTTTTTTTGAAGGACCTGGTTATCCGGAATTGTTGCTTTCGGAACGGGAATCGAAACTGCGCGAGCCACTTGTTAATTATTCATACGGCAAATATGTAGATGGTGTTTTAACTCGGCAAACAGGTGAATTCCCCTACCCTATCCATTTAGAGCGAATAACCAACATCCATATTGATTTCGCAAATTATATTTTAGAGGATTTTTCGCACATGACGTTTCATCCTTCGGAGAATGTATGTTTGGTGTTATCGCTGCCCGTAGTTGGGCCTTCCATGATACTGGTAGCTTTTTCCATATTTTTTATCTCCTTTTTTATTTTTGGATCGCTCCTGATTCTGACCATCCGTGTACGCAGAGAGCGCTTTATGTATATTTTTTCGGTGCAGGAACGCATACAAATTGCCTTTATTGGTTTGATGTTGGCCTTACTCATTGTTATTGCGGGTGGGTCGATATGGCAAACCATACACCGATTCGAGATTAAGAATAACCAAATATTATCGGAAAAAACCCGCTCGGTACTTTTGGAACTGGAGCATAAAATTGGAGGCGAAGAGGCCATCACTCCTGACATGCAGGAGTACTTAACCGATTTATTGAAAAAATTCTCAAACGTTTTTTACACCGACATTAACTTGTACGATATGCAAGGTCGCTTGTTGGCTACTTCGCGCCCCGAACTTTTCGATCGCGGCCTCTCGGGTCATTTAATGAATTCGCGGGGCTTTATTGAAATGAGCCAAAAAGGAGAATTGGAATATATTCATCGCGAGTCCATCGGTGAATTGAATTATTTATCGGCTTACATGCCATTTTATAATGTAAACAATAAATTGCTAGCCTACTTAAACATGCCTTATTTTGTGGGTACCAGCGAACTTCGCGAAGAAATTTCGTCGTTGGCCATGGCTATTGTTAATTTTTATCTGATATTCCTGATCGTGGTAATAGGTTTAACAGTTATTATATCACGTCGTATTACTCACCCCCTTTTGGTGGTGCAAAGCAAATTGAGCGAGCTAAAACTGGGCGGTAGCAACGAAAAAATAACCTACAAAGGAAACGATGAAATTGGGCAGCTGGTGGAGCAATACAACCGTATGGTAGACGAGCTCTCGGCAAGTGCCGAAAAGCTGGCCAAATCGGAACGCGAATCGGCCTGGCGAGAGATGGCACGGCAGATAGCCCACGAAATAAAAAACCCGCTTACCCCCATGAAACTAAGTATCCAGTACCTTGAGTTGTCGCGGAAAAATAAGGATGTGGATTTTGACGACAAACTGAAAAAAGTGTCCTCTACCCTGATAGATCAAATAGACAAGCTTTCGACCATCGCATCGGAGTTCTCAAATTTTGCTACTATGCCCATTGCCAAACGCAAAAAGATGAACGTGATAGAAGCCCTCCAACAATGTGTGATGCTTTACAATCGCTCCGAAGAAACCAATGTACTAATGGACGATAATGGGATTACGCATTTTTTTATCAATGCCGATAGCGAGCAAATGATAAGTGTGTTTAACAACCTACTGCAAAATGCTATTCAGGCAATACCTCCCAAACGAAAGGGCATTGTAAATGTAACTATTGAACATGTCCAAGACAATATCATCATTAAAATAAAAGACAATGGCAAAGGCGTTTCGCCCGAAGCACAGGAAAAACTCTACATCCCCAATTTCACCACCAAATCGACGGGTATGGGACTGGGCTTGGCCATTGTTAAAAACATTGTTAAAAACACAGAGGGTAAAATTTGGTTTGAAACACAAGAGAACGTGGGAACTACTTTTTATGTGCAGTTTCCAGCTTATGGGGGATAGGGGCTGGGAGCAGGAAGCCTTGACCTTATAGCTTACAGCGTAAAGCGTAAAGAGGGGAGCGGAGATGAAGCGTAAAGCGTATAACGTAATGCGGAGAGTTGGGAGTGAAAAAGAAATAAGATAGAAATAAAGGGAAATAAAGTAATATTATTTTTCAGACCTGTCCGCGTCACAAGACCCGACAGCATCTATCAATTATTTTAAAAAGCCCTAACGGCACGCACTCCCCAAAGGCCATTTTTAGGCAAGGGCCTGCTAATACCCGATGGTAGTTGGATTACGTAGGCCTGGTCGCTATCCGATTGCGAGGAGCTCCAATAGTATTCGGCGCTAAAATCTGCACCACCATTCATAACGGATATTCTTCTGATTGTATGATAATTTTCGGCCGTCTGGATCATCAAATCTCTTGCAGGCAGAAACCAATCCGTAAAACAGTTTAAATTTAGGTTAAGGCATAATTCGGCTGCTATGCCGGCCGTGTGGCAGCCTTTTACGATATTACCGGTATTTAGCTTGCCCGAACCGGGAATGGTTGCGTCCGCTTTATCCAATTCGGTGCCGCTGCAACCCCATCCGGCTTCTTTGCTTTGATCTTTAATCGCACAAACAAAGCCGTGGTTTTTAGAATCATCGATATAAAAAACAATGCCTCCTTTATAAAAGTCGCCTTTTTCTAAAGTGCCTGTTGCGTTAACTGACAGCGGAACATTTATCCCGTCTGCCGAAACGCTCAATGTTTGCACGGCCACATCATCGCCCAAAGTCCATACCACGCTTGCACTTCCCTGCGTATCGCTTATGGCGTTGGGTGCCGACAAGGAACCTTGCGAAACCTCGAAACGGATGGTACTTCCCGCTATCGGGCTTCCGTTTTGATCTACCAATTGTACTTCAACGGGATCGGGCAGTGCCTCTCCTATCATTGCATTTTGGGTGTCGCCCGATACAAGTATGATGCTGGTTGCCACAGGAGGTTCAGGTTCGTTGTTTTCGGAGCAAGCCATTATGCCAATGGCCAAGAGCAAAATTGTTAGTGCATTTAAAGATGCATTTTTCATGATTTCTTATTTTTACCCTGAACACGTTTCAGGGGCTGATTATATTTTGATTCTAAGGTTTCAGCTTAAAATGATTCATTACCGCCTCATAATCATAAACATCTACCCCTGCAGATTTTAATCCATTATGTACATCAGCACGCCCCGATTTATCAGAAGTATTATTTGATACTTCAATAAGAACAATTCTAAAAGTAATGGTATGGGGAATTTCTTCTTCTGGAATTCGATCAGGTTCATAGCCGTTCACAGTCTTGGCCAGTAGCAAACTCCCTCCTTAAGAAATATTTATCCAGAGACCAAAGCTGTCCGAGGGGCCGGAAACAAGTGCAATATACGGTAGTGGCTTGACGGTGTTCTCCGTACCGTAAACAGAGGTGTAGGATGGTTTAGCATAGGCAAGAATTGCATTTCCACTATCGTAAAAAGAAAACAAATTAACACCCCCTAGGCTATCCGCCGGGATGTGATATCCTCTATATTCATTATTCCCTCCATAATGTGCGTTTGGGCCCCAATCTTCTTTGGCTATTTGTATTTCGTATGACCATACATTGGCATTGCCGGCTTCCCTTGTTCGCCCTGTTCACCCTCAGACCCTTGCTCACCTGGTTGTCCCTGCGTTCCTGCTGGGCCGTCTTTGGCGCAAGAGGCGAATACCTATGTCAACAGGATTGGCCCGGATATTATGATTTCTTCTATCCGTTACGTACAGATCCCCTTTACTATCTATTGTGATTCCATAAGGGAACTCAAATTTTGCCGTTGTCCCCGGGCCATCTTCATTTCCTTTGGTGCTACCTGCTAAGGTGGTGACTTCTTTATTAGGCGCTATCTTACGGACTTTGTGATTCTCGTATTCTCCTACATATATATTTCTTTGTGCACCGATGGCTATTCCCGTGGGAAACCTAAACTGTGCAAGATCTGCCGGGCCATCTAAAAAACCGTCGTTATTCCCTGCAAACGTACTTACCACTCCGTTGGGTGAAATTTTCCGAATTCTTTGATTACGTGAGTCTGTTACACATAAACTATTTTAAGCACCTATCACTATATCAAAAGGATAATTAAACTTCGCATTAGCACCCATACCGTCTGCAAAACCTTGGGTACTTCCTGCTAAAGTTGTCACTTCATTCAGGAAATTTATCTTCCGTATTTTATGATTGGCTGCATCAGCAATAATAGTGTGCCTTGTGCATCTATTTTTATTCCCGAAGGAGCGTTAAATGTAGCTCCCTCGGCAAACGTTGTAACTTCAACAGTGCCTGTGGGTGTTAAATCCGGTTCTGATTCGTCGTCGTTTGAGCAACTGCCTGTTCCAAAGAATATTAGCAATAGTATTAGACAGGGCATAAACAGGAATGTCACTGTTTTTTTCGATTTTATTTTTGTTTCCATAATACATGTTTTTGCTTGTTTTAGTAATCGTTATCGTAAAAGTTGACATTATCGGGACTCCATTATTTCTTCCTATCAATGAAAAAAGATTCCCTGTTGTGTTGAAAACAGAAAAGCCTATTCGTGACGACCTCCCGAAATCCTGCGGGATAAGTAGTCCTGAACTCGTTTCGGAGGACAAGCTTTCCATCCAAAGGTGGGTAGCCGTGATTACAAACTACCCTACAAGCCAACCATAAGAGTCACGGCTACCCGTCTGGCAACGGACAGGAAGCCGATTCTCCAGATCAAATATCCCCCGCCTTGAAAGGCGGGGTTAGTGGCTTAAAGGCGAACATTCGGAACCAGAAACTGACTTATGGATATGGAAGGACTATTGGTTCCGTATTTGGTTCTTAACCCGTATTGGGATAAGGAATGGGAATAGGTGGCGCAGGCAAAGAAACCTTTACTTTATATCTGAAAATAGAAAAGGATGCTCCTCGTATGTTTATCGTGTTGGATGTTCCGTCCTTTATATCATCAAAGTTTTTTTTACTCAAAGGCATGTCCGGTAAAGTTTTGGAATTAAGCTTCATAGCACCTCTTTGGTCTTCTGCTGACCTAACAATCCAAGCTGCCGTTATTTCTGCATTTGCAGCTTTTTCATCTATGACGCGATAAATCCCCCCATAATCTCCACTATTGATAGTAGCGGTAAAAGGAAAATCCGTCCCTTCTTTAAAAGTTATTTTGCCTTTGAAAGCATTATTTATAAAGCTCGCCGTAATTTTTGCACCTGCACTATTGGTAAAATGTATTTCTCTTGGGTCGGTGACGGGGCCGCTAAACCACTCGGAAATATTTTCTTCGCCATTGCACACATAGGCTATCCCCTCTTCACTGCCCAGTAGTATTGAGACAAAAGCATTTGTTCCGGCAAGGGTTCCGACGAAACCATTTTCACCCTGCAGGTCAAAAAATGTTTCTTCCGGCTCAGGACTTGTTTTTTCACATGAGCAGAATGCCAATGGTATAAACAAAGCGATTGCGGATAACACTTTTTTCATGATCTCAATTTCCTTCCCAAACAAAAGCTTAACTCTAATTTCTATTAATTGTACAGAGCTTTTCATTACTGATTTTTAAAGGGTTTAAATTCTTTTTAATCACAACCCTCGCCGGGATCGGTAAGAATGGTCAGTTTGCCGCCATTTGATATTTGCTGATCACAAACGGCTTTTGGAATGCTTGTTATGGGGTTGTTGGTTATGCTCAACAATACAAAATTGTCCAACTCGCCAAGTTCTGAGGGTACCGTACTTAGTTTGTTTCTGTCTGCGGTTATAGCACCCAAAGATTTTATATTTCCCAGCGCAGTTGGCAAGCTTGTCAAATTATTGTTGTTGATATTAAGAACTTCCAGCCGGTCGAGTTGATCTATATTTGTAGGGATTCTGGTTAATTTTTTGTTATTCATAGTAATGCCCTTGGGATTGCCGTTTTCGTGAAAAGAAACCTCCGGATAATTATCTACACCCCATCCCAAGGTGTTACCCGGGTTGGCACTATATATACTGATTAGGGCATCTTTTTGGGAGACGATTTTACAGACAACCCCATCATCTGTTGATAAGTTTAAACCATTAAAATCGTCTAAATGACACAAAGACTTTGGTATAGTTATCAGGTTATTACCCTTAACAAGCAAATTTTCTAGCTTTGAAAGAAAACCTATTTCCGGAGGGAGCTCAGAAAGCCGATTTAAATCAACAATTAATTGTGTTAATTCGGTCAATTGACCTATATCTTTTGGAAGTGAAATCAGTTGGTTTTGTTTTATATCCAAATATGTTAAATTGGTCAATTGGCCAATTTCCATAGGTAAAGAAGTCAGTTGGTTACCAAGAAAGTCCAAGCTTTCTAAACTGTTTAATTGACCTATTTCCGGAGGTAAGGAAGAAAGTTGGTTAAAGCGTACATCCAATTTTGTTAAATTTTTCAATTGCCCTATTTCCGGGGGAAGTATTGAAAGTTGATTACTGCTTAAACTCAAATATGTTAAATTGGCCAATTGTCCTATTTCCGGGGGTAAGGTAGTTAATTTGTTGAAAGTCAAACGTAAACTTGTTAAGTTGGTCAATTGACCTATTTCCGGGGGTAGTGAGGCGGAAGTAAGTTTATTATTATGGAAGCTTAAACTTTTTAAATTTGCTAATTGCCCAATTTCAGAGGGTAGGGAAGTAAGTTGGTTTTCACTTAAATGTAGTTCTAATAGATTTGTCAACCGGCCTATTTCAGGAGGTAGCGTTGTAAGCTGATTAGCGGCTAGTTGTAACGATCTTAAATGGGTTAATAATCCTATTTCAGCAGGTAATGGCGATAGTCTTTTAAAACGCAAATCCAGTTCAACAACATTACCATCCACGTCGGTAATAACTCCATCTAGAGTTCCTAGGTCTAAAGTACTCACCAGATCCCAATCAATTATATTGCCCGGTGTGGCATCTAATATAGCCTGCAATATTTGCCGTTGGGTTAAGAGTGCCGTTATAGTCACGGTATAGACTGCCTTGCTGCCGTCTTCGGCAGTTACGGTATAGCTTACCGGGTTTTCAAAATTTTGTGCCGTGGTAATATCTATGCTTGCCGACTCAGATATTTTCACTTCGGGCAATAGGCCTGTTATATCGGTACCCGGGGGCATGGTGGCGGTAATGGTCTTGTTTTCTTCGTCTATGGTTGCCACTACATTATTGTCAATGGGGTTATTGGTGAGCAAAAAGACAAAGCTTGTAATTTGTTTCTCGCTGCTTTTTACAATTTCCTCCGGCTTTGGCTCCTCATCTTTGCCACAGCCGGACAAACCGGCCAATGCTAGAAATAATATGATAAGGCTTGCACTTATACCTCCTTTCAAAACTGTATATATCGTTTTCATGGTTTTTGGTTTAAAACTATGGTTGACGTTGTGTCCGTAGTTTGAGTACTAAGGTATCGAGCCGGGGTTTCCCGGAATTGTACCATTTGTTCTTTCTCTAGGAGTATTGTGGAAAGGAGGAGAAAAAGCTAAATGAAGCACCCTCGGCAAACTTAGTCACCTAAACAGTACCTGTGGATTCTGTTATCTTTTTTAAGTTATCCTATTGGCCGGACGAATGTTTTGGTTTACTTTAAAAAGATTATCCGGATCATATTCCTTTTTTATACTGACTAAGCGTTCATAATTATGTTTGTAGCTTGCATTAATGCGCTCCTGTCCTTCGTCCATCATAAAATTGGAATAGGCTCCCCCGGCTGAATATGGATGCAATGCCTCCCAATAGTTTTTGCACCACGTTGTAATTTTATCTGCATTTACCGGATCCGGATCTATACCACAAATTACACCCGCGTAGTTGGCATCGCGATAGGCCCAAGGTGTATCGTAAGCTCCTACCCTGCTAGCTGCTCCACTAATGGGATACATATGCATTTGAGATAATGGTGTTGGAATAACAGAGCCAAATTTTAGATGTTGCTTACGCAGTTCGGGCCCAAACTCATTAAAGAAGTCGGCACGCCAATACCATTGCATGCCTGCGGGCAGCAATCCGTCGAACATGGATTGAAGGGCCGGATAAGGCATCTCGCCCACAAGTTCAAACACGGGATTCTTGGCTTTTACAGGCTTAAACAGGGCTTCGAATTTGTCGGGCTCTCCAACATAGCTCCATACAATGGCACAAAACTTTTTGTTATGGAGATGCTCGGGAAAGGGAGGCCCTGGAATTGTCATGGTAGCGATGAATCCGTTGAGCTCATCAGGTGCTTCCGTGATAAAGTTATGATACCACTCCATTATTTCCTCTGTTTTTTCGATGGGCCAAAAGGTAGGCCCACCAATTACGTTTTTAAGCGGATGTGCCTGAAATTTAAATGAGGTAACGATACCAAAATTACCGCCGCCACCACGGATAGCCCAAAACAAATCGGTATTTTGATCGTTATTTACGGTCACAAACGTACCATCTGCCAGAACCATGTCAGCCTCCAACAAATTATCGATGGTCAAACCGTATTTCCGTGATAGATGGCCTACCCCGCCTCCCAGTGTAAGGCCGCCGACGCCTGTTGTAGAGATGATGCCCGCAGGCACGGCCAATCCAAAAGGATGTGTGGCATGATCTACTTCGCCCCATAGGTTTCCTCCCCCTACCCGCACGGTATTATCGTCTGTATTAACCCGTATATATTTAATACCGGAGAGGTCTATCACCAATCCATCGTCGCAAATACCCAGGCCACCGCCGTTATGTCCTCCACCGCGAACGGCTACTAGCAAATTATGCTGACGTCCAAAATTAACAGCATGCATAACATCTGCCACATCAACACACATGGCCATCATGCCTGGCCGCTTGTCAATCATGGCGTTATATACTTTGCGCGTTTCGCCGTAGCCCTTGTCGTTGGGTAGAATTAGCTCTCCTCTTAATTGACCCCTTAGGTCTTCGATTGATGGTTTCATGGTATTATGACTTCCTTTAACGTTGTAGCACTTATTCATAATGTTTTTTTAACATTATGCTTTCTCACTTTATTTCTTACTCAATTCTGCCACTTTTTTCTCTAAATGATCGGAAAGTTTATGCATTCCATCCTCAGGACTAAAGCTAACTAACCTTAAATCTTCTAAGACCAGCGCAGTGTGACCGGGTTTCATATAAAATGCTTCACCTTCTTTAAATATTTCTTTGATTCCATCTTCATATTGAATCTGGACGGAACCTTTTACTACATAACCCCAATGTGGCACCTGGCAATGGTCGTTTTCCAATCCTTCGAGCAATGGTGTAAAATTTGTCCCTTTGGGAGCATTGTTCACATCAACTGCCAACCCGCCCCAGCCATCATACATTGGTAATACTTTTCCTTTTGGAAAATCATCCAAATTAACATGAGTTACGTCCGGGACTTCATTGGGCCGCAGTACTGTTTGGTTTGACTTACAACTAATTGCCAGCATCAAAATGCCAAGCGTAAAAATGGATAAAATGATTTTTGAATTTTTCATCATGTATTTGTTTATAGATTAATACTGTTATACACATCACGAGTTTCTGTTGCGCATAGAAAATATTTGCGAGAGATAGCGGCAGGTTAACCGCCATCCTAACACTTGACTTGACAAACATTCTTTTGCAATTTTAAAAATAAGAGTGAGAAAAGGCTTGTACTATTTATTAATTAGGTAGGAGCAATTGGGAAATGCTAAAAAAGACTTGTACTAATCTTGCAGTAATGCGATTTACATATCGCACAATAATTTAACAATCAATTATTTAGGCATTGCACTGGGGGCAAAGCCAAATTCTTCTTTAAAAGCACGGCTAAAATAGGATGGATCGTTAAAACCAACTTCGTAAGCAATTTCCGAAATGGATTTTTCCGTCGTTTGAATAAGTTCTTTGCTATGTTGCAAACGGACAGAGCGAATAAAAACGGCCGTTGACTTACCGGTGATAGCCTTTAATTTTCGGTATATCTGCGATTCGCTTAAATGCAGTTCATGAGCCAGGGAAACAGAGCCAAAAGCTGCATCGTCCAAATGTTCATGGATAAGCTTTATAGCTTTTTGTAGAAATTTTGTTTCGGGACTTTCAGCGGGCGTCTTTAAAAAATGCCCGAAGTTACCGTTCTCAAATTTGAGCCTTATTTTTTTACGCAGTGTCACCAATTGATCCAAGCGGGTAAATAGCTCCACTGTATTAAAAGGCTTTGTTAAATAGGCATCTGCCCCGTGCGACAGTCCGGTTAGCCTATCCTTCATACTTACTTTGGCCGTGAGCATAATAATGGGAATATGATCAGTACGCTCGTCGGCCTTGAGGGTTTTACAAACTTCGAAGCCAGATTTGCCGGGCATCATCACATCGCAAATAATAATATCCGGAATATTTTCGAGCGCATAGTCAATACCCATTTGCCCATTTGGGGCATGATAAGTCCTATATTTTCCGTTTAGGCAGGTTCGCAAATAATAAACAACATCCATGTTATCCTCGATAATAAGTGCGCTCGGCAACTCCATATCCGCATCCTCAAAATTTTTGACGGGGAGTGCTTCCGGGCTGTTAGAGTCATCTGGCACAGTGGGCAACTGAATTTCTTTGGCCACTGCTGCATTTGTTGTTATGGGTATCTCTATCCTGAACTCACTTCCTTTACCCTGGGCACTTTGCACGCCTATGGCTCCATCCATCAGCTCAACCAATTCTTTGGTCAATGCCAAGCCAATACCGGTGCCCCCACTTTTGTGCGACAAGGCATTGCCCGCCTGATAAAAGCGATCGAAAATACGAGGTATGTTTTCCCTTGATATCCCTATTCCGGTATCCTTAATCTTTAATACGAGTAATTCCTTTTTCTTTTTTTGAATTTTATTGAGATGAACGATAATCTTACCGCCCGAGGGGGTAAATTTAACTGCATTTGAAAGTACATTCGAGATGATGATTGCGAGCTTGTCGATGTCAAAATCCATGAATAATTGATCCACTTCGGCATAAACCATTAAATTAACTTCTGCTTCTTGTGCATATAAATAAAAGCTTTCGCAGATGTATTTTACAAACGGCACCACATCCGATTGCACCAAACGCAATTGTACGTTGCCACTCTCTATCTTGGCTAAATCGAGCATTTCGTTCACCAAACGCAAAAGATTTTTGCTGTTCCGTTCTATCATTTCCAAGGATTGCCCCGCATGGTCGGTCTGGTTATTTTGGATATCGGACTTGAGCGTATTGGCCATGCCCAATATAACAGTTAGTGGTGTTCGGAATTCGTGGGTGATATTAGTGTAAAGGTTGTTTTTTACTTGATTGATCTCTTTTAGTCGTCGGCTTTCTGCCCAAGCCATTCTTTTGGATAGTTGGAAGCGATAAAACCTGTCAGCAGAAGCAATGGCCAGTAAGACGTAAATAAGATAGGCCCACCAGGTTTTATACCAGGGCGCAAGTATTACGAAGGAAAAAGAAGCTGGATTGTCGCCATACGTACCATCGTTATTGGCCGCCAACACCGTAAAAGTATAGCTGCCAGGTTGCAAGCCTGGATAGTCCACCTTTTTTTGGCTGGTCGGGTTACTCCATTCAAGGTCCAAACCGATTAATTTATACTTAAACCTATTTTTATCAGGCTTGGTGTAACTTGTGGTGGCAAAATGGAAACTCAAAAAGTTTTTATCGTGTGGCAAAACAAGTTCTTTGGGCAGTTCTGTATTTCCCGAAGCATGTTGCGAATATTGGTGTACATCTTCCTTGCCGTCGAACAATTGAATTTGTGAAATAAAGGTATTTGGTTTCACCTTGTTTTGTGGCAGACTATACAAGGGAAATGCACATATTTCGGTTAGTCCTACCGCCCACAGATAGCCATTGTCGCTTTCCATCAGCCGACAATGAGGGGTTGGCTCATTGAACCAACCATCTATTTTATCGTAACAAAGGATAGATGGTGCACCGTAAGCCAAGGTTAATGCGCAAATACTATTTTGGCCCGCCACCCATAAGCGGCCCATCCGGTCGATATGGATATCTAAAATAACATCGGTAGATAATCCATCCTTCACCCCCCATTGTCGAATAAGTTCGGGCTCATGTTTGGCATTAAAACGGCATTGCCACAAGCCTTCGCCCTGCGTACTAATCCATAATTGGCCGGTGCTATCCATGGCACAAGCGGTAACGATAGGCCACGGCGTTGTTGGTTCTGGAAACGACCATTGCGTCAGTTTTCCTTGGCTTAAAACAAACAGTCCTTTGTTACCCGCCGCCCACATTGTTTTATCGGGACTCTCGAACATAGACCTGAACAGGGGCACTTCAGAATGACCCGGTGCAACCATGAAATTTTTGAAACTTACCTTATCGTTATTACCGATAATAACATGTGTAATCCCGTTTTCTCCACCCGACCATAGCTGGCCCTTACAGTTTTTATAAAATAGATATTGTCCTTTATCCCCCAGGCCATCTTTTACGGTGTATTGTTCTTTTTTACCGTTTCTGTCCACGATGAGCCCGTCCATACTTGTGGCATACCAAACCCAACCATTTTTATCGGGGTAGATATCTCCCGTTAAGGAATTATAGCTGGCAGGGATATGGGTATAAGAAACAAACGTATCACTTTTAAGGGTCAGAATATCCTTTTTACTACTGCCAATTAAAATCTGGCCATCGAGGAGTTGCGCAACACTGTGGTTGGAGTGCAATAATGACTCTTCAAAAATAGACCACGTTCTAAAATAACATGGTGTTAATTTAAGCAAGTTCCCTTCGGCTCCTATCCAAAAATTCCCCTCGCGATCCACGATCAACTTCTTAAAATAAAGGTTTTTATAGGTACTAAAAGTATGTAGGGTTTGCAATTGCCCATCTTTTAATTGCAACAACTTTTCTGTGGTCAAAAAATAGCTTGAATAATCTGTATCGGCAAAAATGTAGGTGGCGGAATGTGTTAACTGCTCCAGTTTGTTTTTCGTGTGGAGCATAAGTCCTGTATCCTCCGAACCCCAAAACACACTATCCTGGTTAATAGCTTTTACAACACTATACTTATGCGCCGAGGGATTGTCCTTACCATATACCTTTAATTGTTTACCGTAAAAATAAGCACGCGTATTGTATAAGGCCATCCACACCTTACCCTGCTCGTCGGTGTCGATATCCCGTACCAGTAACCGCTCTATATTTTCGGCCCACACGGCACTGTCCACAATAGGTTTAGGCTCAATAGCCTCATCCCGTTTTAGTTTTAACAAGTCGCTGGTAGATAGGGCAAATGGGATAAAGCCGTAGCCCCCGACCCATAATTTACCCTCGCCCCGGTGCACAACCCGTATCTCCTTATCTCTAATACTGGTTGGATGGAACGCCCCGTTCCGGTAAAAATACAGGCCATTGACCCCTGCCGCCCAAAGTGTTCCTGAACTATCCTGCGCGATGCTATGGATCCTTCCTAAAAATGCTGTTCCTATTTTGGTAAAATTTTCGAACTCGCTACCATTAAAACGACTAATCCCCGATGGGGTTCCTACCCAAATAAAGCCATCTTGATCTTGAAACAAAGCAGAAATATCCGATGAGTTTAAACCATGGCTATTCCCAAGGGCGGTAATCTGGTAACTTACATGGACATCGGTATTTTTTGAGCTATGACCTTGCATCTCTGCTTTGGCCATTTGTTGAGCATTTGCACTGAAAAAAAATAAGCCAAACAATAGCGTAAACAAATAATATGATATGGATTTTAGGTTGGGCATAAGCTAATCGCATTGAAGTTGGTATATGGCCACTTTTCGTCAATTTACGAATATTCCGGCAGTATGGGGTATTTTTTTTGCCCTGGATGTAGAATGGGGGCAGGTAATTTGGACGAGGAGCCAATCTGAAATCATATTTCACATATCTCAATTCGCATATCTTAATCCCAAGCATGGGGCGGGGAGCTAATAGCAGAGAGCGGAAAGCGTACAGTGCACAGTGCACAGCGTACAGCGTACAGCGTACAGCGGAAAATGGGTAGTGGAAAGCGGGGAGCGGCCCCATCCCTATGCCTTTGGCATAGTACTTCCCCCGCCCTCAAAAAATAGGCGAGGGAAGAGTGAAGAGGAAAAAAAGAATTTAATTGCAGAAGATATAAATTATGCAATGGAAAAAAAGAACCCCGCGAACAATTGTTGACTGATTACTACTTTATTACTCTGTTGCCAGAAAGATATTTTCGGACAACAATTGTTCAGTTTTCAATATCAAGTCTATTTTATTATTACTTATCACGTTTATTAAATGATACTTGTCTCCATTTGATAAATTATTGAATCTCCATTTGTATTGTAAAATAGTTTTATCATCACCGCTATCATAGGGGTAAGAATATTACAACTTTAGTACCTTCTCCCACTGTTGATTCGAACTTAATTAAACCATTATGTTCCTGAATTATATCATAAGCTATTGATAATCCAAGACCAGTTCCTTTCCCTGGATCTTTAGTTGTGAAAAAAGGGTCAAATATTTGTTTTATAATATCATTTGCAATACCCTGTCCAGTATCGCTAATTGTAATTTGAAATACATTATTCCGTATATCTGTATGTATTGTTATTACACCTTTATCTTTAATAGCCTGATCTGCATTTGCCAAAATATTCAAAAAGGCTTGGTGTAGTTTCCCTTCATTTCCCTTAAATTTATAAGGTACTTTAGTATACTGTTTACGAATCTCAATTCTGTTTTTGTACTGATTACGCAAAATCAGTAAGCAATCATCGAGTATGGCATGCAAATCGCAATTAGAAAAAGGTAAAATTCCACTTTTACTATAGTGATTTAAACTACGTATAATATCAGTAGTTCTGTTAACACCGGCATTAATTCCTTCTATAATAGGTTGAATTTCTTTAATTTGCTCGGGAAAATTATCTTTAATATATTTAATAAATCTACACCTCCATTTATAAAATTTAGTGGATTGTTTATTTCATGGGCAACGCCGGCAGCTAATGTGCCTAATGAGGCCATTTTTTCGGACTGAATTAAATGCTCCTGTGTTGTTTTTAGTTCTTCAAAAGCTAATGTTAGTTTCTCATTGGCAGAAATCAGCTCAGCTTCATACATATAGTTAAGATTTCGCAGGTAATAGATTGTTGACTGAATAAATAGAAAGACAGCAATAAAAACCAATTTGTAGAAAAAATGAAAATCATCGGTGGACGTGACTATACTGTATTCCTACGGTGAATAATACACTAATATATTGTCTAGAAATGAAACCAATATTAGGAAGTAAAAAGAAGAAATTAAATACAGGCTATTATTCAGCTTAGGAATCAGAATCAATTGGGGAATAAACGATAAACCTATAATAACTATTGGAGCGTCTATAAAATCTGACTCTTGAACATTTCCATAAAATATAGGTAAAAAAACAATTATTAATGATGGAAAAACAATAAGATTTACTTTCGTTAAATTATGCCATGTTTTATATGAAAACAAAACATTTAGAAAACATATTAACAGAAGTATTAACAGAACTTTTGTATGAATAGTATAGGGGCCATTTGATATTTCCCTATTTATATAGGTTAATACATTAAGTAAGAGCAGGAGACATATTATAAAGAAATTTATACGATTTGCAATTATGATATTTCGGTTAAATAAATTTTTATCAAAACTTTTTAATCCTAAATATGATATGCGACTCCAGATTCTATTCATCATCAACTAAATTGCTTTATATTCAAACATATTAGTAAATATAGTGCATTTTAGAATGCAAATAGAAAAAAGAACAAACTATCAAAAAATCCTCGTGACGTTTGCCCATAACAATGTTATATATTCAGCGCCAAACACACTAGCTAAAATATTGATATACAGGACACATAAACTTAAATACCGATAATTTAATTACAGGATTTAATCCTAATCCACAAACTCCTACAAATCACTTAAAAAGCTCGTTCAATACATCCTGCACCACATGCAACGGTGGATCTATATCAAAAACATGAGCCGGTTTTAGATATAAAATTTCCTTTTCCTTTTTAAAGCGTTCCTCGCCGCCGCCTGTAATGTTAAGCATGATGCAATCGTCTTTTTTTACCAAACCTTGCTTTACGGCTTGAATCAAAGTGGCTGTTGCAACCGATGCTGCCGGGTGTATATCGTTACCTTCTGTTTCCGCAAAAATATTTGCTGCTTGTATTGATTCTGCATTGGTAGCAGACAAAACATCACCCCCTGCGTGGCTCATGGCATCGAACAAACCACCAAAAATAGGATAAGGAGGCTTACGGTTTGACAATACCTTGGCATCAATCTCTTCCACTTGCTTGCGTGCCACATCATCATCCAAAGGCAACATTGCTCTGGAATTGGCTTTCCATGCGTCGTGTATGGGCAAAAAAGGAGCATTTTGAGAAACCATTAATTTCATCAGCTTATTTCCAAAACGGCCGTCCTCTATCAAGCGCAGGTTGGCCTCCCATGCCGCAATAGCTCCTGTACCACTGCCTATGGCCTGAAAGTAATAGTCAGGGATTTGCCCAATTTCGGTTACTGCCGAGAGGGTTGTTGTACCCATCCCATCGCGGCGAGCCACATTTTTTGCTCCCCCTTCGGCTATAAATCCTTTAAGCTGACAGGCAAGGTTTGATAAGTGAATGGCATCAAAATAATCGCTTCCGGCTTTAGTCACCACTAACTTAACATTGTCCTTAATGGGCTCATCAAACCATAAAGCATTAATATTATCCTCGGGTACGCATAACAGCAAGGGGATATTATTATCGGAACATACACGCGCAAAGGCTCTTGCTGTGTTACCCGCTGAAGCCACCACCAATACTGCACCATTATCCGATTTCAAACGGCCCCCAACGGCAAAAGCTTCTGTTTCTTTAAATGAGCAGGTACGGAAGTTGGCACCCTTTTCGGGCCAGTAGCCGCTAAAGGTGATATACAAATTACTTAGTCCAAGATAATTGGCGAGCCCCTCACTTTTATACGTTACCGGTGCTGATGAGCCTTGTAACATTTTATGTACAGGTAACCAATCGGCAAACCGAAAAACACCATAAGAAGGATCTTTAACCTCGATTTGCTTTTTGGCATAAATGGCCCTTATCAAAGTAGGATTTTTATCAAATTCCGAATCTAAGGACCAACCTTTGTCGCTAAATTGTTTGCCGCTTTTAACACACTCCAATACGTACGATGTGGGCTCGATATATTTTGTCATCTTGATTTTATTATTTGACTTCTATTATTTGAGCTGCAAAAGTAAATTTTTTCGATGGCTTGAAGAAGTATAATATTATAAAAATGGCCGAATCGTTAGATTCGGCCTTTAAAGTATGGGAATATTTACATATTAAACAAGCTTATACACCCCTAAATCGTCGAGCGTAAAGTTATGGATAAACTCTGCTCTTGAAGTATTCTCGGCTTTGCCCATGTTAATATATATTTCCGTTGAAGTTTTAAATATTTCGTTGCGCTGGGTATCTAATAACAATAGATATCCCATCACGATATGTCCTGCCATTTCTACCAAACGACGTGCATGAAAATCCAGGTATTCATTGTCCTTCACATCCACCACCGATTTAACTGCGTGAACATATTCCTCTGTCATACCAATCAAGGTACGGCGGTAACCGTGCAGTTCCGGACGGAGTTCCATGGCTTCGTACTCACGTATTCTATCCAAATAGCCACCGGTAGTTACGCCACGTATGGCAGCTACTACTTGTAACTGGGTGGTTCCTTCGTAAATAGTGGTTATACGTGCATCACGATATATACGCTCAATGGGGTAATCTTTCATAAAACCTGAGCCACCATGTATTTGCAATGAGTCGTAAGCCAATTGGTTACAATATTCGCTGGTCATACCTTTAAGAAGTGGCGTAAAGTAATCTGCCATTTTTTGGTAGCGCTTCATTTCGTCGCGCTCTTCGGGTTCCAGTTTGCGTTCCTCGCTAATATGCATATAAGTTTTGTACACATCCACCATGCGCGATGTTTCGTATAGCAAGGTGCGCGAAGCATCCAATTTGGCTTTCATGGTCGAAAGTAGTTCGTACACAGCCGGGAATTTAATAATAGCCTTACCAAACTGCTGGCGCTCCTTGGCATAGTTGAGTCCCTCGCGATAAGCAGCCTCCGAAATACCAACGGACTGTGCACCAATACCTAAGCGGGCACCGTTCATCAGTGCCATTACGTATTTAATAAGTCCCATTTTGCGGGAACCTACCAACTCGGCCGGAGCATTTTTAAACACCAGCTCGCAGGTTGGCGAACCTTTAATCCCCATTTTATTTTCGAGACGTCGAACAATGACAGCCTTGTGGTTCCTATCGTAGATAAACATAGACAATCCACGACCATCCTGCGTAGCCTCCTCCGAACGGGCCAGTACCAAGGCAACATGACCATCGCCGTTGGTAATAAAACGCTTCACACCGTTTAGGTACCACTTGCCATCTTTCTCATTTAAAGATGCTTTTAACTGAACAGCCTGCAAATCGGAACCTGCATCAGGTTCGGTAAGATCCATAGCGGCAGTTTCGCCGTTTGAGATACGGGGTAAAAAGCGGGCTTTCTGATCCTCGTCGCCAAATTCGTTTATGGTTTCGGCGCAATCCTGCAATCCCCAGATATTCACAAAACCAGCGTCGGCGCGCGAAACAATATCGGCAGCCATAATGTAAGGAACAATCGGAAAGTTAAGTCCTTCGTATTTGCGGGGTAAAGTGATGCCCATCAATCCAGCTTCTACCAAGGCATCTAAGTTTTCCTGCGTACCTTTGGCATATACCACTTCGTTATTTACAATTTTGGGGCCTTCCTGGTCCACGCTTTCGGCATTAGGCGCTATGATGTCGCCACAAATTTCGCCAACAATTTCCAATACCTTGTCGTAACTGTCCATGGCATCTTCAAAATCCATAGGCGCATAATCAAAAGTATCCTTATCGGTGAAGTTACGCTCCTTCAATGCCACAATCTTTTCCATCATGGGATGGGAAAGGTGAAATTTTAAATCGGGGTTATCTATAAAAAAATTAGCCATTATTTCGAATTTTTCTTGTATAACTTAATGAGCTTAGCCACAATATCATTTACCTCACCATTAATAACATAGTCGGCAATTTTATTGATAGGTGCATTCGAGTCGTTATTAATGGCGATAACCATTGCCGACTCTTCCATACCGGCGGTGTGTTGTATTTGACCTGAGATACCGCAAGCGATGTATAGTTTAGGTCGAACCGTTACGCCGGTTTGTCCTATCTGACGCTCATGATCAGCATAACCGGCATCTACGGCAGCTCTTGAAGCACCCACTTCGGCACTAAGCACCTCGGCCAACTGAAACAACTGATTGAAGCCCTCTCTGGATCCCATCCCGTAACCTCCGGCTACAATGATAGATGAGTTTTTAATGTTGACTTTTGATTTTTCCATGTGGCGTTCAATTACCTTCACCACCAAGTCTTCGGGTTTAAGTAATTTATCCACATCTATGGTCTTCACTTTACCTTTATGGTTTTCATTATAAACCTCCATTTTCATCACACCCTCGCGCACAGTAGCCATTTGAGGGCGACAATCAGGGTTAATGATGGTGGCTACAATATTACCTCCAAAAGCAGGACGTATTTGGTACAATAGATTTTTATACGTCTTACCCGCTTTTTTATCTTCATGGTCGCCAATTTCTAAAGAAGTACAATCGGCTGTTAATCCACTCTGCAAGGCAGATGAAATACGAGGGCCCAAGTCGCGTCCCAAAGTGGTGGCGCCGAGCAGACAAATCTCTGGTTTTTCCTGTTTAAAAAGGTCAACAATAACCGCAGTAAAGGGCAAAGTTGTATATATTTCCAAGTCTTTACTGTCGGCCAGATGAAGCACATCAACCCCGAACGGAAACACCTGTTTTTCTATTCCTTTTAATTGATGACCCAGCACTACAGCTTCGAGCTTGCAGCTAAGGTCGTTGGCAAGTGAGCGCCCTTTGGTAAGCAATTCAAGGCTTACATCGGCTATCTTGCCCTCTTCTATTTCGCAAATTACAAATAAGTTACCCATATATTTTATTGGTCAAAATCAATTTGTTAAACAAAGTATTCATTAACCGATGGTGTGGTTTTCAATAAGCTCCACAATCATGGCTTCTAATTCTTCCTCGTTGTTAGTGATGCGTTTGGACTCTTTTGCCTGAAACACCACATTCTCAATCTTTTTAACTTTAGTAGGAGAGCCGCCCAAACCCAGCCATTTCATATCGGTTTCGATATCGTTTACACTCCACTCCTCAATGTTAAGGTAGGGTCTGTCATTCGTTAAATCGATATAATCTTCGCTTTGTGCTTGCGATTCGGTAACTGTTTTTGCGTGTTTGAATTTCATCACCCTTTTTGCATTGCGTGGGCGGCAATCAGGAGCCGAAGCATTTACCGTAATTACGCATGGCAGCGGTGCCTCAACGGTTTCTACGCCTCGCTCTAATCTTCGTACCACGGTTATCTTACCACCTTCGGCAGACTTTACAGTTTCGGCATAGGTAATTTGTGGTAAATTCAATTTTTCGGCAACCTGCGGGCCTACTTGTGCAGTATCGCCATCGATAGCTTGACGTCCGGCCACGATAAGGTCAAAATGTTTAATTTTACGGATGGCACAAGCAATAGCGTAGGAAGTTGCTAAAGTATCGGATCCAGCAAAGGCCCTATCAGTTAGCAAATACCCCTTATCGGCACCACGGTACAAACCTTCGCGAATAATATCGGCTGCACGGCCCGGCCCCATCGTTAAAATGGTTATCTCCGATCCTGGGTAACGATCTTTTAGGCGCAATGCCTGCTCCAAGGCGTTAAGATCTTCAGGGTTGAAAATAGCCGCTAATGCAGCACGGTTTACCGTTCCATCTGCCTTCATTGCATCTTTTCCCACGTTTCGCGTATCAGGAACCTGCTTGGCAAGGACAATAATCTTTAATCCCATTTTTATATTTATTTTATGAGTTACTAAATTTCATTTTCAATGGCCAGCAAATTTAAAAAAACCAATGATATTAGCAACCTGTTAAAGCTTAAATTAGAAAGCTTATAATTTAGCGAAGTGATGGAGCCTTCATAGCCAAACCTGTTCGTTATAACAATGTAGCTGTAACAATTGCACATACAGTGGTTTATTCGCTAAATACACGATTAGGTGAGAAATACCCAACTCGCTTTATTTAGAAAAATTCTAAACTATTTTTAAGCGGATAAAACAAAAGACATTGGCTTCTGTTTTGTATAAAAGGACAACCAGACAACCAATATTTTTATTGTTATGAAGATTTTATTACTAATCGCTATACTCAGCACAGCACTGTTTAATATGGAAGCGCAAAAAAAGAATTACAACGAACTATCGTCTGAAGAAAAAAGAGTAATCCTGAACAAAGGCACCGAAAGGCCATTTGTTGGAGAATACACCAATAATAAACAAAAAGGCACCTACCTATGCAAACAATGCGAGGCACCTTTGTATAAATCGAACAGTAAGTTTGAATCGGACTGTGGATGGCCCAGTTTTGATGATGAAATAAAAGGTGCCGTAAAACGCGTACCCGATGCCGATGGGCGAAGAACCGAAATAATATGCAACAACTGCAAAGGGCATTTGGGACATGTATTTATAGGTGAGGGTTTAACACCTAAAAACACGCGCCATTGTGTTAATTCGATATCGATGATTTTTGTACCAGAAGAAAAAGGAAAAGATAGCAACGATAGAAAATAGATAAGATAATTGGCTTTGGGAAATAAGAAAAAGCCATTAAACATTGCCCCATTGTATCTGACTACAGATATAGTGGGGCTATTTTATTTTAACCCTGAAAAAACAATTGATGTTAAAAACGGAGAACAGCTTAACTTTGCCATTCTTGGCACGATTTTTCCTCATTAAGCTTTTGTACCTTTGTCGTTTCAATCATAATATAAAGCTGTATTTTTCAATAATGAACATCAAGCGCATTCTCCATTCAAACATAGGCATACTCATTCCCCTTGCGGTTTTCGCATTTAGTTTCCATACTACCATTGCTCAATCCTGGAAAAAAACGGACGATCCCCTAATGGGATATTTCTATGATGCGAGTAACAAGAGTAGCTTTACATTAAGCGATGATATCAATAAACGGACAAACTATTGGACTTCCTTCAACATAGACCATAAGTTTTTCATATTAGATACCACAACGTTTCGGAAAAACCAAGTAATGACCTTAAATACCAATTATTGGAAGTATAAGGAGTATGTTATGAGTCTGAAATTTTATCCGGACAAGGATTTAAGTATTAGATATGAGCCTACCCTTGTGCGCTCAAAGCTGCTTTATGATAAAAGGGGATATTTGGACATTATGTCGACCGGCAGCAATTTTAATGATTCGGTAGGTGAAGTATTTAATATGACTAAACGCAACGAATCATTTTTTATTTACAATCCCTCTCTGGTAAAACATGTATTAAAAACCATACCTGAACCGCACCGACTGATTACCGACAGGCAACATCTGGATAAACGATCGGCTGAGGAGGGCATATCTCGCTTACTGAATGGCAGGATTGACTCTCCTAGCAAATTGGACAAAACAATTAAGAAAAAAGGACCATGGACTTATAGTGGTATTGAAAACATTCAGCTATCGCAAGCGTATTTATCAAACTGGACAAAGGGTGGAGAAAATTCTATTGCCTTACAAAGCGATTTATTGGTTAGGGCTAACTATAAAATGGACAAAGTAGAGTGGGAAAACTATGCGCGCCATAAAGTGGGCATTTTAAACTCAGAAAGTTACCCGGTTCAAATAAATGCGGATAATATAATAGCCAACAGTAAGTACGGATTACGAGCATCAAAAAAATGGTATTACAGTTTTGCGTTCGATTTTAACTCGCAACTTTTCAATGGTTATGAAAACAAAAAACGCGAAAATATCATATCTGGTTTTATGTCTCCCGCATACTTTACCTTTGCGCTGGGTATGGATTTTAAGCAAAGCCAAGACTTTACCCTACTACTATCGCCTTTAACTTCCAAGATTACGTATGTTAAAGACACTGCCAAAGTTCCTCGAGATAGATATAAGATTGCAAAAGGCAGAAAAACAGCATATAACACGGGTGCTTCTTTAACTAATAATTTCAATTGGAAAATTTCGACGGAATTAAACCTGCGTTACAAGCTGGATGTATTTATTGGATATTTCGACAAAGATCCAACTAAACAAGTTGACTGGGAATTGATATTCGATATGAGAATTAACCAATATCTTTCTACAAGACTTAACACCCAGCTGAGATACTATAGTAACGAATCAGATAAGATCCAGTTTAAGGAACATTTTGCCATTAACTTCAGTTATAAGTTTTAACTATAATCATTTTTATTTGATATTTGATAATGCAAATTAAATATTTAATGTTTTTTAACACTTTTTTATTGTTGTTTAATTTGCGGTTATAGAAATGGGTTATATATTTGCATCGTAATCATACGGATAACACAATCAACCATTAGGGTTGTTCAATATACTTAAAGTCTTAAATTTTCTCATAGTTTAGGGTTAGGTTTGGTTAAAGATTGAAAGCCGCTGTCGATTTATTTTGACAGTGGCTTTCATGATTTTAGGGGAGCATATACACCAAACCCCTCAAAAACCGAATCAAGATTAAAAACTTCCTCGGCAATCTTTTATTGGTCTTTGTGGATTGTTCTATACGACATAAAAGAAACTGCGAGCAATAAAACTCCAATCCCCGACAAAAAATACACAGTGTATGAAACACGCTACCCATACAATATGGCAAGTACAAAAAAAGCAGGGCATTTTGCCCTGCTTTTTTTGTACTTTCTTTTTAATTCTGGAAGACAATGAAAATTTATTTCGCCTTCTTTGCTCTCTTCTCGGCCTTTTTTTCTTTAGGCGTTTTCAGCGGTTCTTTTTTAACGCTTTTTTTTGCGTCTTGACTTTTCGCCATGGTTGTATCTTTTAAATGAATATTACTATTTTTTCAGCTTACGCTGTACTCACTTTACAATTGAAGATTGTACAATTTTGATTCCCCAATTTATTAAGGGTGAAATTTAGAACTTAGTTTTCAATTACGCAAATTTTGACAAAATGGATTCTATCGTATCCAGCTCAGCTTGGGTAAAAGGTTCACTTTTTAAACCATTAACAGCATCTGTTATCTGGGATACTTTACTAGCACCAATTAACACGGAAGTAACCCTATTATCTTTGAGCAACCAATTTATAGCCATTTGCGCCAAGGTATCACCACGTCCTTCGGCCATATTATTTAAATCTTTAATAATAGCGAGCCTTTCATCGGTCAGGTGCTCCGGCTTTAAAAAGTGAGCACGCGCCGCTCTTGAACCTTCGGGTATGCCTTTAATATATTTGTTGGTGAGCATGCCCTGTGCTAGCGGCGAAAAAGGAATACAACCTACGCCATTCTCTTCCAAGGTATCCAGCAAGCCCTGCTCGGGCGTACGTTCGAACATCGAATATTTGGGTTGATGTATTAAACAGGGTGTTCCCAGCTGCTGCAAGATATCAAAAGCCTCCTTTGCTCTGTCGGCTGGATAATTGGACAAACCTACATACAATGCTTTGCCTTGTCGCACCATCAAATCCAGTGCGCTCATAGTTTCGTACAAGGGTGTATCGGGATCGGGTCGGTGATGATAAAAAATATCAACGTAGTCCAGCTTCATCCTCTTTAGGCTTTGGTGGAGACTGGCCATCAGGCTTTTTTTGCTTCCCCATTCACCATAAGGCCCTTCCCACATATAATATCCGGCTTTTGACGAAATGATCAACTCATCGCGATATTTGCGTAAATGCTTGTGCAAGATATCCCCAAAATTACTTTCGGCACTGCCATCGGGTGGCCCATAATTATTGGCCAAATCGAAATGTGTTATTCCCAAATCGAAAGCAGTGAACAACAACTGCTCATAGTTTGAGCGAAGATCTACATCACCGAAATTATGCCATAGTCCCAACGAAAGTGAAGATAGTTTTAATCCGCTATGCCCACATCTGCGATAGGGCATTTCCTGATAACGTGATTTTGATGCAATGTAAGTCATGGTGTTTATATTTTTAGATTTTATAATTTGTACAGTACTCAATCGGACTCGTTGCAAAGGATGGCAAGTTATTGATTGCTTTTGAAAACAACAAGTAGCATAAGAGAAAGTGTATTAATGCATGAAATATCTTTTTGTAACTTATAATATAAACTTAAATTTAATCCGTAATAATAAAAAGCTATACAATGAGCGACTTGGAATCATTACGAAATTTAGAGCTGGCACCCTATATACTCAAAGCTATGGCATTGATAAATGTAAGCCGTAAAGTGGGTGGAAATCAGTTTAGACACAGCTTTGCCACCCTGGGAATACTACTCGACTATAAATATATTAACGACAGCGTATTATTAAAAGCTGCCTTGCTCCTCGATTTTTTGGAAGACCTGCCCGACATTACGGTGGATGAGATTAGACAAATTGATTTTGAAAGCTACAAGGTGGTGGAACTTGTTCTGGAGGTTACCCGCTTGCAACACGAAACTAAACCCGAATACTTACAGCGGGTAATGGATTTCGGCTCGCACAATGCCAAAATATTAAAATGTGCCGACCGTATCAGTAACCTGACTGACCTGCACCGCGACACGCACACCGAACTAAAGATTACAAGTTATTTAGATGAGACAGAAAAATATGTACTCCCAATGGCCAAAGAAGTAAATAAATATATGTGGCACGAACTCAACGATTTGATACAAAAAAGGAGAGAAATTGTTATCGCCATCAAACACTCACTCAAGCACAGAATGATGCGGTGGTTGCGTTTGAAAAGAAGGTGAATTGTTGGCGATCGGTGTGTCGGTAAATTTGACATGATATTAATGGCTAAAAAGGGAATGGCTTGCCTAATAAAAATGAAGCGGTTGCGACAGTATTTTTCCATTTTACGCTTTTTTTAATCGGCGCTGTTAGGTCTATGGACGCTGACAGCGCCTTGAAACTCGCCATATTTTATTTCCTTACACTTTTTTTCTATTCGCCTTACGCTTTACGCTTCACTTTCTCCACACCATCACCTATCCATTTTTTTATTACGCCAATACGCAATGTAGTCGCGCTGTTGAATAAACCCAATAGGCCCCTCTACAATGCCACCTTCCCGATAAAAATCAGATACTCTAACATGTATCGTATTGGTTTTGCCAAGCTTTATTAATCCTTCGGGTACCAGGTAAGCACGTAATTGCTTGTAGGCCTCGGTAAATTGTCGCTGCTCGTGAGGGGGCTCCATGAAACCGGTTTGCCCAATTTTTATTCCATTCACATATACTTCGTCCAAATCGTCTATCTTGCCCATGAGCAACACCACCCTATCTATTTTGAAATTATCGTTGGCCACAAAATCTTTTTGGTACCAGGCATAGCCATCATATCCTTTGTAGCCTTGGTTTTCCCACGCCCCGGGCACATATATTTTGTGCCATCCTTCTTCGTTTCCAGTGTAATGTCGCCAATCCATATTATCTCCTGTCCGGAAGTTCCACTCTCCTTGTAAATCTAAAAACGTTTTCAAAGGATTTTTCTCGGCCACCACCCTAACATCCCCCCTAATAATCCCGCCTTCTAATTGTTGATCATATACCTTCACCGCGATGAGGTTAGCCCGATTATAATAAATAAGCTTTTCAGGTATAGGATACATGCGCCGTGCGGTGTAGGCTGTGGCAAAATAGGGCGGAAACTGTCCGGATCCGCCTATTCTTACTCCATTAAAAAACACCTCATCCACATCGTCGATATATCCCAATTCGAGTACTAAGGCTTCTTTTTGATAATTTACCGATAGCGTAATAAACTTTCGATACCAGGCATACCCATCATATCCATTGAAACCCTGAGCCTCCCAAGGAGATGGCACGTAAATCTGAGCCCAACTTGAATGGTCGAAACCGGGCGAACTCCATTCAGGGTTGTTCCCCAACGAAAACTTCCATTGCCCTTCCATGTTTAGCAGGCTCTTGTATTTTTGTCCGTGCACGGCTAGCGAGCATAACAATAAAAGAGATATGATTTGAAATTTTTTACCCATGTCAATCAAAAAAACGATCTAAGAAATATTCAAATAAATTTTTGCTTTCTTCATGCTCCGAGAAATAGCTTTCAAAAGCTTTCAATGTCATTATTCCAATGGGACCATCGTACATTCCTCCTTCCAACCGATCGTCCCAAACCCTCACAGCCAGAATATTTTGACCTCTATTGAGCATAGAACGAGAAATTCGATAAGCTCTGAGTGTTTGGTAATCCGGTTTACCGGCATAATATGGCCCTTTTTTTATTTCGTCCACAGAACCTATTCTGTTACCATTTAAATAGACTACATCCCTGTCATCTATCCTACCCAAAACTACTACTACATCATCGCCCATGGTAGGCTTGTCCCATGTAAAACTTTTACGGTACCAAGCGTAACCATCAAGATAAGGATAACCTTGCGACTCCCAAGTTCCTGGCACATTCAGGGTGTCCCAATCAGCATGGTTATAACCAAAGCTGCTATAATTAGTATTGTCACCCGGCTTAAACCTCCACGAACCCGAGAGATCTTGTAAAATATACGCAGAAGCTACATCTACATAAAGCCCAGCTTGCCCCAGTATACCGCCATTTAAGTAGGTATCGTACACTCTAACGGCTATTAAATTATTTCCATTAAAATTGATCAAAGTTTGGGGCACTGCATATCGTCTAAGCTGCGAATAAGCTGTTTGTACATTGGGTGGAAAGCTACCTGAATGACCTATCAATACGCCATTAAAATAGACTTCGTCGGCATCATCGATCTGATCAATTTGGAGAATTAGCCTCGTATTTGTCGACATGTTAGATATCTCCACCTTTTTTTTGTACCAAGCATATCCATTGTAACCATCATATCCTTGGCTCTCCCAACTGATTCCTACATATATTCTGTCCCAATCCGAAAAATCGTGATCACTCCATCGCCAGCTTATATCGTCGCCAACGCTAAAGCTCCAGTATCCTTGTAAGGATACTATTTGCCTTAGCTTTTGAGCGGATAACTCGAGGTTAAGCGTTACAATCAATAGTATTAATAATAGTATTCTCATTCAAATAATATAATTAATGTGCATAAAAATAAGGCTTTAACCCTAAAAAATTAAAACCTTATTTTAATCTAATATTCCGACAATCCCAACCTACTGCCTGAGAACCATTTCATAACCAACCGAAAACAAACCCTTTGATTCATGATCCTCTAATCCATAATCCAATTACTATTCTCTATAAACCAAAGTTAAAGGAACGCGAAACATACGGTATTTTGATGCTTCATCGGTTTTAACATCGGCGTCATTAATTGTTTCCTTTACCCAATTACGAACTTCTTCTGATGAACCTTCGGCCTTGAGAACTTTCATATTGCTATCCTTATCTACCCTAATTGTTAATAAAATATTTGCTCTATCATTGTCTCCAACATATCTACTGATATCTTCACCTAATAACGAACGCTTGAGGTCTTTTTTAATTTGCTTCGCCATTTTTTGGGTCACTTCTTTTTGAGTAAGATTTACGGCTTTAACATTTGCATTGCCCATAAACAAAACCATTGCTACTACTAAAAAAACTACTTTTTTCATGATTATAAGTTTTTGATGATAAATGATGTTTATTAATTACTCTACAAATGTATGGCAGCGATAACACCGCGCTGTCATTACGCTGTCATACCTTGTAAAAAGTTGTCATCAAAATGTCATCAAAAACTTATTTAACCCATCACCAACTTGTAGCCTACCCCATGAACGGTAAGGATAAGTGTAGGGTTATCCGGATTTTCCTCAATTTTATGTCGTAATTTTAAAATAAAGTTATCTATGGTACGTGTAGTAGGCTGAAAATCAAACCCCCAAACTGTATCCAGCAAGCCATCGCGACTTACGGTGCGGTTTTTATTTCGCCACAAATGATGAAGAATTTCATGCTCTTTTAGGCTCAACTTTATCGGCTCAGAGCCATCAAAGGCCGTGTAGTTATTAAAATCGATTTTTAACCTACCAATAACTACTTGCTCTGCACCGTTATCCGAAAGCTGTGCCGCCGATCTTCGGATTACGGCCTTGATACGTGCAGATAGTTCGCGCAAGGAAAAAGGTTTAGTGATATAATCATCGGCACCAGACTCCAGCCCAATCACCTTGTCGAGCTCCTCACCTTTGGCCGAGAGAAAAATAATGGGGGTTTGAACTGCGTTTTTGCGGGCTTTTTTACACACGTCAAAACCCGAAAGCTTAGGGAGCATTACATCCAACAACACCAAATCATATTTCAAAGTCAATATTCTGGACAAACCCTCTTCACCGTCCATAGCTATATCAACCTCGTAGCCCTCAAACTCCAAGTTATCTTTTAGTCCCATAGCCATATCAGGCTCATCTTCAACTATCAAAATTTTTTCCATCCTATTTTTTAAGTTAAATAAATAAGATTAACGCTCCTTTGCCCTTGACAAATACATCCTGAAAGCGCTTCCTTTTCCCAGTTCGCTTTGAACGGTTATTGAACCCCTATGGGCATTGGTTATATTTTTTACGATATTTAATCCTAAACCCGACCCTTTGGTATCTTGAGCCAAATTGCCGTCCGTAACCCTATAAAACTGGTCGAATATTAAGTTCTGTTCGTTCCGTTGAATTCCTATGCCATGATCCTTTACTTCTACCCAAATTTTATCATCCTCGGCACCTGTTCCAATCTCAACGTATTTTTTATCCTTACTATATTTTATAGCGTTATCTATTAAATTCACCAAGGCCTCATCAATAGCATCTTTGTCGCCCCATGCCTGAGGTATTTCTTTGTCGATATGAAGTACAAACTCCACTTCATTGCTTTGCATTTCATATTGGTATCTGGTCACTACGTTACGAATATTCTCATTTAAATCGAAAGCATCAAAGGTAAACTTCCTTTTTCCACTTTCCATTTTCGAAAAATTAAGAATATTGTTTACTATGCCCGATAAACGCTTGGCCTCCCTGTAAATAATTTGATAGCACCGTTGCAACTTGTCCTCTCCACTTACCCGGTTTAACTGCAAACTTTCGGCATACATGCTAATCAGAGCCAAGGGTGTGCGTATTTCGTGCGACACGTTAGACACAAAATCGGCTTTTATTTTAGCCAGATGAAGCTGCTTACGAACATTGCGATAAATTAAAATGGCGCCGAGCAACAATAAAACGTCGACCGCCACCAGCAAACCCAAATTATTTCTGCTTCGCTTTTTTATTAAAGCTTCAGTGGTATTTCCCAAGGGTTTTAAATAGATAGAATAATTGGGCAACTGCCACAACTTTTCATGAATATCATCATCGTTAAACTCGGACGATTGATTGTTGGCGTACAGCACGCTGCCATCCCGGCTACTTTTAACCGCCATGACCATATCCTGCTGTGCGGTAGATTGAATGCGCGGGGCCAGGATATCTATTAAAAACTTTTCGGTATTAACAACCAGTGTACCTACCCATTTTTCCCCTTGACTGTTGACCATGGCAAAAACAAAAACACTCGATTCGGGCGCTTTTGCTAGGCTAAACGACATTACTTTTTGATAGTTACTCTGCAAATAGGTGAACAAGCGGGAGATATTAGTTTGGTTGGCATTGCACGAGTCCAAAACTTGCTCAGCTATGTCGCTTGTAATATTACCCAAAACTACCTGATCACTCAAGCCTGATTCTTCCGAAAAAGCATACACTATGGTACCCTGAATCTGGGAGTTACCTTGCATAAAATCAATTACATCGGCATTACTATTGTTGTTATCCTGCCAAAGATATGCCACTTTAGATGCCCACTGACCAACAACATCGTCGGCATACATATTTAACGATAGGATGACAGATTTTAACTGTCGCTCGTATATCCTTTCAAAGGCAGCTTCCTGTTGATTTACCGAACTAAGTTGAAACACAGTGAGCAATGCAGTTGGCACAACGATAAGTAGCAGCACCATAACGATTGGCTTGACAAATAGGTGTTTCATCCATTAAATTTTTTGATATTAAGGGAGGATAAATGTAGCCAAAATGTAATAAAGATGTTTACCGTGGTGCATATAATGAAGGTGATTAGTAATGCGGATCAAAGTTGATACTTATAATCTACAATTTGCTTATTCCACATTGGATTCAATGGCCAATAAACGTTGAAGTCTTTCAATTTGCATTACTTTATTTACCTCGCGCAAGTTTTGAGCGGTATCGGTATAATACTGATGTTTTGTAATAAAACTAAGTTGTTTTTTATTCCATTCACTAAAAGATACCACCATACCCCTATCTTTTAATTCCTGATAGAGCATGTTGGATACTGGGATAAAATCCGTGCGTCCTAAGTAATCCAAATCCGAATCGCATATTACTTTCTCTAACAAGTCTTTAGGATCTGAGGGCATTTTTGTGGACATGATTAATCGACATACTGTATCTATAATATCTTCGGGATAATTATATTTGTCCAGCATGTTTTTTGCAATGACTGCACCATGAAATTCATGTTCCTCATAATTTACCATATGCCCGGAGTCATGGAACAAGGCTGCCAACTTAAGTGTTAAGATATCTTGTTCGCATAAACCCTCGGCCCAACCAATAAGCTCAACCCCTGTAATTACGTCTATGGTATGTTTAATGTTATGATAAAAAAGATTTTCAGGTAGGCTTTTCTCCATCATATCCAGCACATCCTCTTGGATATCAAGAAACTGTATTAAAGAATACTTAATGTCAAAATCTCTGTTTTTCTGTCCTTTATTCCCGGCATCTTCAAAATTTGGCAAGAAACCTGTTACGTAAAAAGTATCCATCAACCCTTTATATTTTACAGGCATCCGGCCCGATGGAGCGCATACGAAAAACTCTTTAACAAGTTCGTAAGTCATAGCCGAGATATTTATTTTACCCGTTGCGCTTGCTTTGCTCAATCGGCTGGTAAAGTTAACGGCATCGCCAGCCAGCCTGTAGGGAGCCGATTTTCTTCCGGTAGGCTCGGCCAATACCGGGCCAGTATGAATGCCAATGCTCACCTCCCAAAAAGCAGTGTTATTATCACCTCCGTTAATAGAAATTGCGGCCTGCTGCATTTCAAATGCTGCTAAAATAACTTCGATAGGATTGGTACGATTTTCCTCCAACATACCTGCACCATAAATATGAATATCGCCTACTGTTTTAATTTTAAGGATGTTATATTTTTTCGAAATAATATCCATGGCCAATTGGAGTTCATCTAGCTTATCCATTAAAGGCATGGCTTTGGAGTTATCACTTAGGTTACCAAAGCCTTCGATGGAAGCGTATAACAAAGAAGCCCTATTAAAGCGATGGATTTTTTTCCGCGGCTTAACCCCCTCCTCTTCCTCAAAAGTAAAGTTAGATAACAAATTAAGGTACTTATCATTCTGATTTTGAATGAAATTGTATCTGGCCACAATTTCATTCATCTGTTGATTAAGCTCTTTATTACGGTTAGCTAACTTAAAAATTCTCTTTATATATAACTCGATATTCTCCATATAAACCTTATTCCGCTATTTTTTAACTGCATTAAATACTGTTACGGGAGTACACCAAATAAGTTTTATATTACAATCAATTTTGTATTAAATCCATTATTCATTGTTTGAACAAGCATTATTTTTTGATGAAACAGACTGATCTAAAGCAAATAATTTGGCGTTTATCGCAAGGCCACAACAACTATGCCTTATCCAAACAACAATCTTTTTGTTTCCTGAATATTACTTTCCAATTGACTTTGAGCACTCAACCAATGTATATTAAAACCGCTACGCTCCATCTTTCGGAACCATGTCATTTGCCTTTTTGCAAACTGATGAATAGCGATATTTAACTGTTCAAACATTTGCTCGTAGCTAATTTGTCCTAATACATATTGGGTAACATATTTATACTCTAGGCCATAGTACAACAAGTCGTTGGGCTTAACCCCGGAATCCAAAATCCCTTTCACCTCCTCTATCATGCCTTCTTGTAGCCTATCCTTCAATCGCTTTGTTATCTTATCGCGGCGCAGTTGTCTGTCAATATCCACACCAATAATCAGCGGATTTAATTGAGGCAGCACCACATCAATCTGCGGATTATTTTGATAATAAGTTTCTATTTCGATGGCACGGATAGCCCTTTTTTTGGTATCGACCTCCGTGGTGTTGTGCAGTTTCTTCATGGTTTGCAGCATCTCCGCCAATTCCACTAACTCTTTCTGTTCCAATTCCATGCGAAGCTCCGGGTTAGATGGAACCTGAATCATTTTAAAACCACTGAGCACAGCCTCAATGTACATACCTGTTCCGCCACACATAATAGGGAACTTATTCCTATCGCGTATATCATCAAATGCCTTAAAAAAATCGCGTTGATATTCGTACACATTATATTTATACCCAGGCTCCGCGATGTCGATTAGATGATAGGGCACCTGCTGTCCTTCAATCACATAATCATTATAATCTTTACCTGTACCCAGGGTCATATGCCGATACACTTGTCTGGAATCGGCACTGATAATCTCCCCATTTATTTGATGCGCCAATGGTGCGGCCAAGGCTGTTTTGCCGCTTGCTGTGGGACCCAGTACGACCACCAAATTATACTTATTGCTTTGTTGTATCATTTAAATGACTCAATTTTTTATACTTTTGCTTTACAAATCTAAGTATTTTAGGGCGTTAATTTGTACCGATGTCGCTTAAATAAGGATATGTAGCAAGGGATAAGTGTAACCAACAAGAACCTGCGCTACATGACAATTAAAAAACATAAATAAATGAAGACAAACAACATACCTGAAAGTATGAGTTCAAAATATCGAAATATATTTATCCGCACCAAAAATCTTATAGTATCGCCAAAAGAAGAATGGGAGATTATTTATAAGGAAAAGTCGGATATGAACTTGATACTGGCAAATTATATTTTGCCTTACATCGGTGCACTATCCTTAATAAGCTTTGTGAGTTATATTGCAGCACGCGCTGGTTATCCTTTTGAACCTGCACTAAAACATGCAATTATTCTATTTACATCCTTCTTTTTAGGACTTTATGTCACCTATTTTATCACCCTGAAAATCATTCCTAAATTTACACTAAAAACTTATGGCAACGATGTAAAATTACTGGCATATAAAATAACTGCTTACAGTTCAATTATTTTATATCTGGTTAAAATAACAACTACCCTTATTCCCCAAATATATTTTTTACAAATACTTGGATTATACGCAGGCTATATGGTTTGGCTGGGTTCCAACGAAGTTGGAAAATTTGAATCCACCGACTTGAGAATTGTTTTTACTGTTATAGTTAGCGTGCTTATATTGTTTGTTCCTTATTTTTCATTTCGAATTTTCACCATATTCATCCCTATGTAAACAAGTTACACCACCAAACTGTTACCAAATAACATTACCATTGAAACTAAATTATGCAAACGCAAAATAAAATAAACATACGCAACAAAAAAGCTTATTTCGATTACGAAATACTCGAAAAATATGTGGCGGGCATCCAACTATCGGGTACCGAAATAAAATCATTACGACTGGGAAAAGCAAGTTTGGTTGAGGCTTATTGCTATTTTATAAAAACCGACCTTTGGGTAAGAGGCTTCAATATTTCGGAATATTTTTTTGGCACCTACAATAACCACATGCCCTTGCGCGAGCGAAAACTCCTTTTACACAAAAAGGAACTTCAAAAGCTTCTACGAAAAACCAAAGAATCGGGACTTACCATTATTCCCCTAAAAGTATTTATTACCGAAAAGGGATGGGCTAAATTGGAAATAGGACTTGCTAAAGGAAAGAAATCGCACGACAAGCGTGAAACACTCAGAACCAAAGATGCCAATAGAGAAATGGATAGGATAAAAAAAATGCACTAACGGTGCAGATA
>JAGXIP010000275.1 GCA_024635585.1 Saccharicrinis sp.
AGATGTGTATAAGAGACAGCCGGTACCATCTTTATTAGCGGTTTCGGCTGTGCACCATCATCTTATCAAAACCCAAAAGCGGATGCAAACAGGGTTGATGGTAGAAACAGGAGAAGCGCGCGAAGTAATGCACTTTGCTTTGCTGCTTGGTTTTGGTGCCAGCGTTATAAATCCTTATTTGAGCTTTGCCGCCATTGACGATTTGGTTAAGAAGGGTACAATTAACATGGATTATACCCAGGCACGCGAAAATTATATCAAATCCATTGACAAGGGCTTGCTCAAAGTGATGAGTAAAATGGGTATTTCAACGCTGCGCAGTTATCATGGCGCACAAATATTTGAAGCCATTGGTATTTCTCAGGGTATTATAGATAAGTATTTTACCGGTACTTCATCAAAAATTGGCGGAGTAGGTTTCGAGGAGTTGGCGCGCGAAGCACAAATGTTCCACGAGGATGCCTATGCCGAGCCCAAGCCCAACAGTATATTAAATAGTACGGGTAATTACGCCTATCGTAAATATGGCGAAAAACACGGTTGGAATCCAGAGACCATCGGATTACTGCAATGGTCAACCACAGAGGGCGATTACGCTAAGTTTAAAGATTATACCCAAGCTGTAAATAACGACAATAAAAATCCCCTGTTTTTACGTGGATTATTAAAGCTGAAACAACGCAAGTCTATTCCCATCAGTGAGGTAGAGCCTATCGAAAACATCACCCGCAGGTTTGTTACCGGCGCCATGAGTTATGGCTCTATATCCAAAGAGGCCCACACCGCATTGGCCATGGCCATGAACGAGGTGAAGGGAAGGAGCAATACGGGCGAAGGCGGCGAAGATGCTGAGCGGTTTAAGACTAATGCCCGCAGTTCTATTAAACAAGTAGCTTCGGGTAGATTTGGTGTTACCAATAATTATTTGGTTAATGCCGATGAGCTTCAGATTAAGATAGCGCAAGGTGCTAAACCAGGCGAAGGTGGTCAGCTACCAGGTTTTAAGGTAGATAAAATCATTGCCAAGCTCCGAAATTCAACACCTGGCATTACTTTAATATCGCCCCCACCTCATCATGATATTTATTCTATCGAGGATTTGGCGCAGTTGATATTCGACCTTAAAAATACCAATCCTAAAGCCACCATAAGTGTAAAGCTGGTGTCCGAAGCGGGTGTGGGTACTGTGGCTGCTGGTGTGGCCAAAGCTCATGCCGACCTGATTGTTATTGCCGGTACCGAGGGTGGAACCGGAGCATCACCAACCAGTTCGGTTAAACATGCCGGAATGCCTGTTGAATTAGGCTTGGCCGAAACACAGCAGACGCTGGTGATGAACAACCTGCGCGGCAGGGTGAAATTGCAGACCGACGGTCAACTTAAAACCGGATTGGATGTAATCAAAATGGCCATCCTTGGTGCCGAAGAATATGGTTTTGCCACCTCGGCTTTGGTAACCCTTGGATGTATTATGATGCGCAAGTGCCATTTGAACACATGTCCAGCAGGTATTGCCACGCAAAACCCCGAATTACGAAAACGCTTTATCGGAAAATACGTGAACGTGGTTAATTTCATGAATTTTCTGGCCGAGGAGGTGAGAGAGTATTTGGCCGAGATGGGTTATAAATCACTCAACGAAATTATTGGTCGTACAGATTTAATGGAGCAAGATACTACCGTTGGTAACTGGAAAACCAAAGGAATTGACGTTAGCAGGTTGCTATATTTTCCTGAAGAGGCCAAGATTTACCCTTTGCATAATACCAGCACACAAAAGCATGGTATTGAGGATGTGATGGACTGGCAATTAATTAAGGAGTCGCAAGCTGCCTTGCTAAATCAGGCCAAAGTTTGGGTTTCTAAAGATATCACCAATATCGATCGTGCCGTGGGTGCCATGCTTTCGGGTGAGGTAAGTAAACGCTACGGCGAAGCAGGATTGCCAAAAAATACCATTAACTGCAAATTCAGTGGTTCCGCAGGTCAGAGTTTTGGTGCTTTCCTTACCAAAGGTGTTGCTTTTAAGTTAGAAGGTGATGCCAACGATTATCTTGGCAAAGGACTTTCAGGTGGTAAAATCATAGTGATTCCTCCTGCTGGTTCAACATTTAAACCCGAGGAAAATATCATTATTGGTAACACTGTATTGTATGGTGCCACATCCGGTAATGTATATATAAGAGGAGTTGCTGGCGAACGTTTTGCGGTACGTAACTCTGGTGCATATGCGGTAGTTGAAGGTGTAGGTGACCATTGTTGCGAATACATGACCGGAGGCAGGGTGGCTGTAATTGGAAAAACCGGAAGAAATTTTGCGGCCGGAATGAGTGGTGGAGTAGCCTACGTACTCGACGAAGAAGGTGATTTTGATTACTACTGTAACAAAGGATTGGTGGATCTTTCACCCGTTGAAGATGCTTCCGATGTGCAAGAATTACAGTATTTGTTAAACAAACATCTGTTGCACACCAACAGCGAAAAAGCCCAGGAAATATTGGTAAATTGGAGCAAATATCTACCCAAATTTATCAAGGTGATTCCGTTTGAATATAAAAAGGTACAGCAAGAGCAAAAGATAAAAGAGCTGGATCAAAAACTGATGGAAACTGAGGATGCACCTTACGTAAGAGAATAGGTGCTGCGTGCTATAAATTGATTAAAAGAGTTAGAACGAAAATATAAACAAAAATATCATGGGTAACCCAAAAGGTTTTATGGAGGTAGAACGCAAAGTAAGCGGCTATCGCCCTGTTAGTGAGCGTGTGGATGATTATGGCGAAGTGGAACAAACACTTAACGAAACCGATCGAAAATTACAAGCATCCAGATGTATGGATTGCGGTATTCCCTTTTGCCACTGGGCTTGTCCGGTGGGTAGTAAGATACCAGAGTGGCAAGATGCTATATATAAAGGCGAGTGGAAACTAGCCAGCGACATTTTGCACTCAACAAATAGTTTTCCGGAGTTCACTGGGCGTATATGTCCTGCTCCCTGCGAAAAGTCATGTGTGCTAGCCATTCACGACGAGACGGTTACCATCCGCGAAAACGAATGTTCTGTTGTTGAAAAAGCTTTTGCTAGTGGTTTTATACTGCCACGTGTACCAAAAGTCCGTACAGGTAAAACTGTGGCTGTTATCGGCTCCGGTCCTGCTGGTCTTTCGGCTGCGGATTTGTTAAATCAAATGGGACACACCGTAACTATCTTTGAAAAAGATGAAGCAGTAGGCGGATTATTGCGCTTTGGGATCCCCGATTTTAAGCTAAATAAAAAAGTAATTGATCGCCGGATTGAATTGTTTAAACAAGAAGGTATTAATATAAAAACCAATCAATTTGTTGGGCAGGATGTAAAAGGTGACGAGTTACTCCAGAAGAACGATGCTGTTGTTTTGGCCATTGGGGCAATGCAACCGCGCGACCTGCCTATAGAAGGACGCGATTTAAAAGGAGTGCATTTTGCCATGGAGTTTTTGACTCAACAAAACCGGGTGAACCGAGGAGTTAAAGTTACAGCCAAAAACCGTATTGATGCCAAAGGAAAAAATGTATTGGTTATTGGCGGTGGCGATACCGGTTCGGATTGCGTAGGAACATCCATCCGCCATAAAGCTAAAAGTGTAACACAAATTGAAATACTTCCCCGGCCCCCAAAAGAACGGACCTTAGGTAATCCATGGCCTTATTGGCCTACTACCCTCAGGTCATCCAGTTCGCACGAGGAGGGGTGCGAGCGCAAGTGGAGCCTTTCTACCAAGAGGTTTATAGGCGAAAACGGTGTGCTTAAAAAAGTTGAGCTGATTGAGGTTCACTGGTCTAAAGATGAAAAAGGAGCTTGGAAGATGACCGAAGTGCAAGGAACCGAAAAAATGGTGGACGTTGATTTGGTTTTGCTTTCGATGGGTTTTGTGCACCCCGTGCATAGTGGTTTAGTGCAAGAGTTAGGCATAGAAACCGACCAAAGAGGTAACCTAAAAATAAATAACAAGTACCAAACCAGCTCCGATAAGGTGTTTGCAGCGGGCGATTCGCACCACGGCGCAAGTTTGGTTGTTACAGCTATTCAAAAAGGACGAGAGGCCGCTGAGCATATCAATGAATTCCTTGCCAAGAAAAATAAATAAAAATTAGTGTGTTGGCTTATGCCTGCAAAGTTGCAAAAGGAAGATCGCCAGGTCTTCCTTTTTTTTGAAATACGACCGACAACTCACGATGAAATCGTAAAACCTTTCTCCTTTTCCTATTGCCTGTTTCCCTGCTGCCAGCCCTGACCTCGTCTGTATCGTTGACCCTGCCCGCGACCCTGCCCGTGCCCAGGCCTGAACCTGTTTAGCTGAAAAAATACGTCTTTAAACTGTTCAATTTGTGCAGGTTCGCATATTTGGCGCAAGGCTATAAAATGCTCAATTGTGTTTTTTTTAATGGCATATTGGGCTTCTCCCGATGCCTGCGCTAGTTTTGCCAAACGCTTTTTGTCCGGAAGGTCTTTGGTGAGTTCCGTAATTATTTCCCGGTCCAAACTGTCGATTATTTCAAGGGAAATATTGGTTTCTTTCCGGTATTCTTTTTCAATCACTGAAAAAGAGGCTATTTGAGCATCTGTGAAATTTAGCATGGTTACTATTTGGCCAAATCCAATTCCCGTTCCTACTCCACAACTTTGTCCCAACGATTGGGAGTTAGGAGCTGTGGTGGTAGCTACCATTGGTGCAGCCCGGAAGATAAGTGAATAGATGATCCAGCCAGCAGAAAAAGCCAGCAGAATAATTACAATTGCCTTTATGAGCGACTTATTCTTCATAATAATTAGTGTTGATCCAAATTTCTTCGAGTTGTGTACCGTAGTTGTTTTGAAAATAATAATCGGATGCGATGCTCTCCATGGGGTTTATTTTTTCGGAGCTCTCCAGAATATTGGCGCTCACAATGCCTAAAATAAACACAATTATCGAAGCCACAGTGAGAATTGCAGGCCTGGCATACCAACTGGTATTAAGGGGCTCATCAAGTTTAGCAGCAATGTGTGTTTTCAAAAACGGCGAAACTTTCAGTGTTTTTTCTTCGCTAATAAATTGCATCAGCACCACTGCCTCATGATAGACCCGGGCACATTGCGGACAAGTCGTCCGATGATTTTGCATCTCCTGCGAAATGTCCGAAGGATATTTCAGGGAGGATAGTTCGGTTGTAAATTCATTACAGGTCATAATTTCGTAGCGATTTTTTGAAACACTCAATAATTAATCCATTCTCGTTTTTTTTCTTCCCTCCGTTTTTTGGAGGCTGAACCAGTTGTTAGTCCAATTCCTTTTGTAAATTTTTACGAGCTCTAAAGAGCAAACTCTCAGTTGCTTTGGGTGAGAGTTCCAACACCTCGGCCACTTCCTTTAAGTTTAACTCCTGATAGTAAAAGAGGACGAAAACTTTTTTTTGCGCATTGTTGAGCTTGGTCAAGGCATCTTTAATCTGTTCCTTCTGTTCTTTCCGGAGCAATGGTGCATCGGCATTGGTATCGGCGGCGGAGTCCTCTCCTTTCATAGCGTCGAGGCCTGCAAAAGCCCGCAGTTTGTTTCTCCGCAACTGGTTTATTGCTTTGTTCACCGTAATCCGGTATATCCAGGTTCCAAATGACGATTCCCCACGAAACGATTTCATGGATTTATAGGATTTTATAAATACCTCCTGAGTTAAGTCTTCGGCATCGGCTTGGTTGTGTAAAAATCCCATGGAAGTTTGAAATACCTTTTGCTGGTAACGTTCCATTAATGTGGTAAAGGCTTCCCGATCGCCATTTTTCACCCGATCAACTAATATTTTATCCGGAGGGAACAAATCCATTTTTAGGGACTAAGCTGTTTTTTTTAATGAGGCAAGCATTTTCACCACATGATGTAAATTTAAACAAGGATGACTAAAGATAGCATTTATCTTTATCACCCCTGTTTTTTGCTGCCAATTATTTGTTTTGGGTTTTTGGGGTATTGGTTCTTCCGCTTCCATCGCGCAGCCTTTGTTGGGCGGTACCATCTTGTTGTTTATCACAAATGCCGTCTTTGTCAGCATCTACATAGTTAGCGTTTCCACCGCGACCCTGGCCGTTCATGTTAAATTGTCCACGTCCAAACCCGGCGCCCCTGCATCTTCCTAATCCCTGACCCTGGCCCATGCGCTTACCCATTCGACGGGTGCCATTTTCGTAGTTGTCGCACACGCCATTGTTGTCTTTATCCACAAAATAGGGTTGTTGAACATTGGTGCCGACTTGCTGTGTAACCTGTGCTTTCTCGCTGGTTGTAGCTGTGCTCTTTGTTGTTTCCTGCCCAGTGGCAAGAGTGCTAATGCCCATAAAAAGGAGGGCTGTTGCAATCATTGATAGTGTTTTCATGATGTTTTTATTTTTTGTTTGTTCTCTTTGGACGCATGGGATGGGTAAATCATTCGCTATGGGAAGAGATTTTATTTTTATTAACAAATTGCCTGTTGCAAGTGTTGTATAAACAAAACACGATGTGATGATCAACCTGGAAAATGAGCCTATATTATTATACGATGGCGAATGCGGTCTGTGTAGCTTTGCAGTCCAGTTTATTCTGAGTTACGAAAAGGATAAATGCATAAAATTTGCCACATTGCAATCGGATTGGGCTAAAGATATTTTGCAGAATTCTGCAAACGTGTCAACTAACCTCGATTCGGTTGTGTTGTTGCAAAACCAAACCATCTATATTAAAAGTAAGGCAGTAATGCGCATAACGCCCTATTTAAAATTTCCGTTTAACCTACTCATCATATTTAAAATAATCCCCACTATTATCGCCGATGCTATTTACGATTGGGTGGCCGGCAACCGAGACCGTTTTTTTAAACCACGATGCATTATTGTCGGCAAGGAGCAATCGGATAGGTTTATAACATAGAAAAATAAACAAAATTATTTGAAAATCAGGGACTTGTATGCCTGATCATATATACAGCTCTCCCTTTAAAAATGTATGGCATTTTCCGCCAATCAACACCCTGTTACTGCTAAGTTCGCAGGTCAGTTCTCCACCCCTAGAGCTTAGTTGAGCCGCTGTGAGCTTATTCTTATTCAATCGTTTTGCCCAAAAAGGTGTCAGTGTAGTATGAGCCGAACCGGTAACAGGATCTTCGTTGATGCCTATGTTAGGTGCAAAAAATCGAGATACAAAATCAGTTTCGTCGCCCGGTGCGGTAACAATAAGTCCTCGGGTACCCAGTTGCTTTATCAAACCAAGGTTGGGAATATAATCTGCTACCTGCTGTTCCTCACTAAATACAAACATCAGGTCGGTTTGACCCTTGTAAACTTCTTTCACCAAATGTTTAGAGTCCAATTTCATTAATGCAGGCAGTTCATGTATCTGTTTAATTTGATCCACAGGAAAATCTAGCATAAGTGAACCATCTAAGTTAGTAACTTTTAAAGCACCGCTTTTTGATTGAAAGATAACTTGATCGCCTTCAAAATCTTCGTGATTAAAAAGAACATGTGCGGCTGCCAAGGTAGCATGACCGCACAGGTCGATTTCGGTGGTAGTTGTAAACCAACGGATTTCTAATCCATTTTTAGACGGTGAAACAAAAGCAGTTTCGGATTGGTTGTTTTCCTGTGCAATCTTTTGCATCAGTTCATCACTAAGCCAGTGGGCCAATATAACTACGGCTGCCGGATTGCCTTTGAACAGTTCGTTGGCAAAGGCGTCTATTTGATACATGTGTGTGCGCATAAAAGTAAAATTTATTTAGGTTGAAAATAGGCAATCCTTTTTTATCACTTGGAAATTAACGTTTTAAAAAGTTTAAATAATTTTTATTAATAAATTGATAATTTGATGTTTGTATATAATTCTGATATATTTCTCCTCCACAAAGCACTTCGCCATGCTCCTGTGCTGAAGCTTTAGTGGTTGATAAGCTACAGCGTGAATTAAGATAAAGCTGAATATACAATAAAAAAATAAAATCTATGCTGAATGCATTTAGAAAAAAAATATTGAAAAAAATATAACCTTAGGACAACTGCTTACGTACAAAAAATTAATGGCTAAAAATCATAATAACCTAAACTTATACTCATGTTAGAGCATCAGAAAACAGTGCTACTGGGTCTAGCAAAAAACCCTTATCTATTTCGTAAGGAAATTATCAAATCCTTCCGATGGTTGAACCAAGAACAAATAGAAGATTTGTACAAATGGGTAAAAAAGGAAATGGGATCGTATTACTCGCAAATGGTTGATGATGCCTTGTACAGTGTATCGGCTTAAATTTTTATGGTAAAAAAGAGTATTAATGCTAATGAAATTTTGTTTTTACAAAAAATATTATAAAATTTGGCATCGCTAACAAATGATAAGCAAATGACAATATTGATGAACAATACATGGTGGTGGCACTTTCTTTTTCTGAACTAGGAGAGGTGAGAAGCTGCGCTATTATAACTTATATAAAATGGCTTGCCGATACTTCGGTAAGCCATTTTTTTTTCTACTAACAGGGTAAAAAAGCACAAAACAATGAAATCGATAAACATTATTAGTACCGCTCAAAAAGTTCCGGCCAATATAGCCGATATAGTTACACCTGTGAGTATTTACATGAAGCTTCGTGATCTATATCCGGGCACGATTTTGCTCGAAAGTTCTGATTACCACGGCAATAATAACTCACAATCGTTTATTTGCTTTGAGCCCATGGCAGAGTTTAGGGTTACCCAAGGCAATGTGGAGATACTACTCCCCAGTGGCACAAAGGTTAAAGGCGAAAAGCCGACGGCAAAAGATGTTCCAGCTCAGTTAGATGGTTTTTTAAAGATGTTTAACGTGGTAAGCGCGCCAAATGCCCCCAAAGTAAACGGCGTATTTGGCTATTCGGCTTACGATGCAGTTCAACATTTTGAATCCATCACATTTAAAAACCAAGTGTCGCCCGAATATGAAATACCTGAAATAAGATACAATTATTACAAGTATATACTCGCTTTCAATCATTTTACCAACCAGCTCAGTTTAATAGAAAACTTACCCGAAAACCAGCGAAGCGAATTGACCTCTATTATGGAGCTGCTCTACAACCGTACCGTTCCAAGTTTTAAATTTCAGCCCGATGGCGATGAGGTGTCCAACAACACCGATGAGGAATATATCGACATGGTAAAAAAGGGAATTGATCATTGTTTTAAGGGCGATGTTTTCCAAATAGTGCTATCGCGACAGTTTAAACGTAAATATATAGGCGACGAGTTTAATGTATACCGTGCACTACGCAATATCAACCCCTCACCATACTTGTACTTTTTCGACTATGGTGGATATAAAATTTTAGGTTCCTCGCCCGAAGCTCAGTTAATTATTGATAAAGGTGAGGCAACCATCAATCCCATTGCCGGTACTTTTAAGCGCACGGGTAATGATATAAAAGATCGTGAGTTGGCTGAGAAACTGAGCAACGACCCAAAAGAAAATGCCGAGCATGTGATGCTGGTGGATTTGGCACGTAACGACCTGAGCCGCAATTGTGAAAAAGTAAGGGTGAAAACCTACAAAGAAGTGCAATACTATTCGCACGTTTTACACTTAGTTTCAGACGTTAGAGGCCAGCTAAAAGATGGTGCCAACACCTGTAGGGTGATGGCCGATACCTTTCCGGCAGGAACGCTTTCGGGAGCACCCAAATTTATGGCCATGGAACTGATTGACAAATACGAAAACCAAAACCGAGGATATTACGGCGGATGTATCGGTATGTTAGGTTTTGATGGTTCTTTTAATCAAGCCATTATGATCCGTTCATTTCTGTGTAAAAACAATACGCTGTTTTATCAGGCGGGAGCAGGTGTAGTGTCGCAATCGGTACCCGAAAGTGAGCTGGCCGAAGTAAGCAACAAATTGGGGGCACTGAAAAAAGCAGTTGATTTGGCCACTGAGTTTTAAGTCTACTCTAAAAACAATGAACTCTACCAAGTCCCCTTTAGAGCCTGCCCCGCAGGATTGCGGGAGGTTAGGGGTGATATTATTAGGAGTGGATTTCGTTATAAAGAAATAAAAAATCATGAAAAAAATATTAGTTCTCGACAATTACGATTCATTCACCTACAACCTCGTCCATTATATCGAGGAGATTGTGGGGTATGCCATCGATGTAGTACGTAACGACCAAATAAGTTTGGACGAAGTGTCCCAATACGATAAGATACTGCTTTCTCCAGGCCCAGGTGTGCCGCACGATGCAGGCATTTTGATTTCGTTGATTAAAAAATACGGTAGCACCAAAAGTATTTTGGGTGTTTGCCTTGGGCATCAGGGCATTGCCGAGGCTTATGGCGGTTCAATAGTAAACCTTCCAAAAGTTTACCACGGTGTTGCAACGCCCATCACTCTTACCGATGATTCGGAACCACTATTTAACGGCGTGCCACAAACAATTAATGCAGGCAGGTATCATTCGTGGGCGGTAAACGAAAAGGATTTACCCGATTGTTTCCAAGTCACATCGCGCGACAATGAAGGAGAAGTGATGAGTATGCGCCATAAACAGTTTGATGTGCGTGGAGTACAGTTTCATCCCGAATCTATCCTCACCGAACATGGCAAAACAATGATACGAAACTGGCTAAGCATTTAGTATTCCGGGTTCGATTCCGGGCGCGACTCAAAAACGCACCCGGAATTTAACTATCGACCTAACAACCTTCCCGTTGAAATTCAATCATTTTAAGGCAACGGGATGTCACTTCGTTCCAATTGACCTAATTACCTATTGATCTAATAATCTAAAACAATGAAAGAAATACTTAATAGACTCTTTGAGCATAAAACACTTACCCAGTCCGAGGCCAAGGAGGTACTCATAAACATAGCACACGAAAAGTACAACAACTCTCAGGTTGTTGCCTTTCTATCGGTTTATATGATGCGTCCCATCAGCGTGCAGGAATTAGGTGGTTTTAGAGATGCTTTATTGGAACTCTGCCACCGAATTGACCTCTCGGAGTTTGACGCCATTGACATTGTAGGAACGGGAGGCGACGGGAAAAACACCTTTAATATTTCAACCTTATCTTCCTTCGTAGTGGCCGGTGCCGGATACAAAGTTACTAAACATGGTAACTATGGTGTGTCCTCTGCATGTGGTTCATCCAATGTGATGGAGTTTCTGGGCTATCGATTCACCGCTGATCAGGATGCTTTGAAAAGACAGGCCGACAAAGCTGGTATTTGCTTTTTACATGCACCCTTGTTTCACTCCGCCATGAAAGCCGTGGCGCCATTCAGAAAGGAATTGGGATTGAAAACTTTCTTTAATATGCTGGGCCCTTTGGTCAATCCATCTTTTCCTAAAAGTCAGTTTCTTGGTGTTTATAGCTTGCAATTGGCACGTTTGTATCAATATCTTTTTCAGGATACAGATAACAATTATGCCATCATCCATAGCTTAGACGGCTACGATGAAATTTCACTTACAGGCGATTTTAAAGCCATTACCAATTTGGGCGAGCAGCTTTTTTCGCCAGAGCAATTGGGCTTTGACAGACTCAAGCAAGAGGATATTTTTGGTGGGGACACGGTGACCGAGGCGGCCAAAATTTTTACCAATATATTAAATGGAGATGGTACGCATGCGCAGAATGCTACCATTTTTATAAACGCTGCCATGGCTATTCAGTGTATCGATAAAAATAAATCAATAGAGGATGCCATTGGCTTAGCCAAAGATTCGTTGTTATCGGGTAGTGCCAAAAATGTATTAAAAACATTAATTGAAGTGCAATGAATATCTTAGATAAAATAGTAGCTCAAAAAAAGATTGAAGTTGCACAGCAGCAAGAATATACTTCCATCGAAAAGCTTAAAACCTTTGATTGCTTTAATAAAGAGGTGCCATTATTAAAAGCTTACTTGCAAGATGAGAAACACAATGGGATTATCTCGGAATATAAGCGGCAGTCACCATCCAAGGGGATCATTAACAGCACCTCGACCATTGAGGATGTTATACCATTATACGAAAAGGCAGGGGTAAGCGGAATTTCGGTGCTCACCGATTTGGAGTTTTTTGGAGGTAATAAAAGCGATTTGGTAACCGCACGCAGCGTGAGCACGATACCTATTTTGCGCAAAGACTTTATGATTTCGGCCTATCAAGTGTATGAAGCAAAAGCTATAGGTGCCAGTGCCATTCTACTGATTGCCGCCATATTAACCCATGATGAAGCTTTTGAGTTATCTAAACTGGCGAAGGATCTGGGGCTCGATATTTTAATGGAGGTGCACAACAAGGAAGAACTCGACATTGTAAACTCCTTGGTGGATGTGGTGGGCGTGAACAACCGCAACCTAAAAACATTTGAGGTAAGCTTGCAGCAAAGTATCGATTTGGCTGCCGCTATGCCTACTGATGTAGTTAAAATATCCGAAAGTGGGATTTATACCGTAGAAGACATCTTGCTTTTGCGACAACATGGCTTCCAAGGTTTTTTAATAGGAGAGAACTTTATGTGTACCAACAATCCGGGACAGGCATGTATCGATTTTTCCGAAGCCATCAAACAAAAAGGATGAAGCATATCCCAAAAATAAAGGTGTGCGGAATGCGGGATACTAAAAACATTGAAGCCATTGCGGAGCTTAAGCCAGATTACATGGGTTTTATTTTCTACCCAAAATCGCCCCGCTACGTAGGCTCCGATTTTGCTTTGGAGGATATCTGCCATCTGCCCCAAAAGATTAAGCGCACTGGTGTTTTTGTCAATACTAAGGAACAGGAAGTGGCCGATGCCGTTAATACATATCATTTAAACGCCGTTCAGTTGCATGGCCACGAATCACCTGAGTTTTGCTTAAAAGCAAAGCAATTAGGTGTGGAGGTAATTAAAGCTTTTCAGATAGACGAGGACTTTGATTTTGATTTATTAAAGCGTTATGCCGATTCTTGCGATTTTTACCTTTTCGATACGAAAACAAAAGCTTACGGTGGAAGCGGACATAAATTTGATTGGAAAATACTGGAAAAATACGACAGGCATAAACCCATATTTTTAAGTGGCGGAATTACGGTGGATGATGCGGAAGATATCTTAAATTTGCATCAGCTAAATATTTATGCCGTTGACATTAACAGCAAATTTGAAATAAAACCGGGGTTGAAAGATGTCGAACTGGTAAAAGGGTTTGTTGAGAGGATGAGAAGAGAAATATAACCTAATAGTGTAAAGGAGTATATTTTGATAGATGTCAGCAGATAAATACCTATATCAATCAAAAGTTGAACCTCGTTGGGGTTCTGTTTGTAATCTAAAGATAACCACGGGTTTTACCCGTGGCTATTCAAATTGAACTATTTCATAGTTCTTTTTGAATGTAAAACTGGAAATCCTGGAGAGCCTGTCCCGCCAAAGCGGGAGATTTAATCTGAATAACCATGGGTGCAACTCATGGAATATGAATAAAATATATTAGAACCTCCGCTAGGGCGGAGCAGGCTCTGTCGGGGTTCAATATTTCAACCATATGAATACAATATAAAACTAAGATATACTATCAACAATGAGTTCAAAATATAACGTAGATGAACAAGGGATGTACGGTCGTTTTGGCGGTGCGTGGATTCCGGAAATGTTACAACCCAATATCGACAACCTTAAAAATGTTTATCTGGACATTATCAACACAGAGGAGTTTCAGAAAGAATATTTGGAATTGTTAAAGGATTACGTTGGGCGTCCCACGCCTTTGTATTATGCCAAGCGACTTTCAGAAAAATACAATACCCATGTGTATTTAAAGCGCGAGGATTTAAACCATACCGGAGCACATAAAATAAACAACACCATTGGGCAAATATTGGTGGCGCGCAAGATGGGCAAGAAAAGGATCATCGCCGAAACAGGCGCAGGACAGCATGGTGTGGCTACAGCTACCGTATGTGCTTTGATGGGATTAAAATGTGTGGTTTATATGGGTGCGCTGGATATTGAACGCCAAGCACCCAACGTAGCACGTATGAAGATGCTGGGTGCAGAAGTTAAAGCCGCCACCTCGGGCAACCAAACCCTCAAAGATGCCACTAATGAGGCACTGCGCGATTGGATATGCAATCCTGAAGATACTTTTTATATCATAGGTTCCGTAGTAGGACCGCATCCCTATCCTGATATGGTGGCACGTTTTCAGAGCATCATCAGTAAGGAAATAAAAGTGCAGTTCAAAGAAAAAACGGGTAGTGAATACCCCGATTATGTAGTGGCTTGTGTGGGCGGTGGCAGTAATGCTGCCGGTACTTTTTATCATTTTTTAGATGATGAGCAGGTTAAACTGGTGGCTGTAGAAGCCTCAGGTTTAGGCATAAACTCCGGCGAAACGGCTGCAACCATAGCCTTGGGCGATGTGGGTATCATCCACGGAAGTAAAACATTTTTGATGCAGGACGAAGATGGGCAGATTGTGGAACCTTACTCCATATCGGCAGGATTGGATTATCCGGGTATCGGTCCACAACATGCGCATTTAAAGGATACGGATAGAGCTATCTTTTTAGACGCTACGGATCAGGAAGCCTTGGATTTTGCACTGGAAATAACCCGTCTGGAAGGTATCATCCCAGCAATGGAATCGGCACATGCTTTTGTGGTACTCACAAAATTAAATATTGCTCCCAATCAATCAGTTGTCATCACTATGTCAGGGCGGGGCGATAAGGATATGAGTACGTACATGAAACGTTTTAACCTGTAAAATAATGGAGCTTGCAGCCACCTTATCGTTTTTGGGCGCAGCCATTTTGCTAACATTGATGCCGGGACCGGATAATATTTTCGTGCTTACGGAAAGTCTTACCAAAGGTCAGCGCAACGGTATTGCTATTTCGGCGGGGCTTTGCAGCGGTGTTTTAATACATACCATTGCGGCAGCCACGGGCATATCCATCATCATCCAGAAATCAGCAATGGCTTTTTCCATTGTTAAATATTTGGGTGCTGCCTACCTGTTTTATATGGCCTATCAAGCCTACAACGAAAAGCGAACTGAAGTTGAAGTGAAAAGCAAAGCCATAGAACACAAAACGAGTTTTTTGAAATTAGTACGCAAAGGATTTTTAATGAATGTGCTAAATCCAAAAGTCGCACTGTTTTTTATGGCTTTACTACCTCAGTTTGTGGTTAAAGATGGCTTTGCGATAGCGTGGCAAATGATTATTCTGGGTATTATTTTCATGCTTCAGGCGCTCATTATTTTTAGCCTTATCGCATTATTATCGGGCAAGCTATCAAAATATTTAAACAGCGCAAGATTTTGGAAGATAACAAAATATAGTAAAGTGAGCGTGCTGTCATTGCTGGGCTTGGGATTGGCCTTGGCGAGAAAGTAATAATCCACACGTCGTTAACAAACAATATTTATATATGAATCGAATACAACAATTGTTTCAAAATAAAAAAGATATCCTGTCGATTTATTTCACGGCAGGCTACCCAAATTTAGGAGATACCGTCCCTGTTCTGGAATCGCTTGAAGAAGCGGGTGTGGGCATAGTGGAAATCGGCATCCCCTTTTCCGATCCCCTGGCCGATGGACCTACCATCCAGCATAGCGGCCAAACGGCGCTCAAAAACGGCATGAGCCTAAAGGTATTGTTTGAGCAGCTGTCCGATGTGCGCAAAAAGGTTAAAATGCCCTTGGTATTAATGGGCTACATCAATAACGTGCATAAATATGGTATTGAAGCCTTTGCCAAAAAATGTGGCGAAGTGGGCATCGACGGTGTGATACTCCCCGACCTGCCATTTCAGGAGTATTTAAATCACTACAAAGAAACTTTCGATAAGCATAGCGTGAGCAACATTTTTTTAATCACACCACAAACGCCCGACAAAAGGATAAAGCTGATTGACGAAAATACCAACGGATTCATTTATATGGTTTCATCGGCTGCCGTTACCGGAGCTAAAACAGGGATTAGCGACGAACAGTTGGCTTATTTCGACAGGGTTAAAAAACTTAACTTAAAGAACCCTGTGCTTATAGGTTTTGGTATCAGCGATAAAGCATCGTACCAAGAAACCTGCAAATATGCCGATGGCGCCATTATTGGTAGTGCCTTTGTGAAGTTATTGGCTCAACCCGGCGACCTAAATACCAACATTACAACGTTTGTAAAAAACATTTTAGAGTCGTGATTTATTTGTCTCGTGCTTCTTGGAGTATTACACCAACAGCGCAGCTATTTTTTAATTCGCTTATTTCGTTTAGTTCCCCGAAAAAACGGGGCAGGCTGTGGTCGAGATATTGATTAAATGCGCTGCATTTAATCAATAAAAACAATTGACGGTACGGTGGTTTTTACGAAATATCAAGTCTAGTTTAGCCAAATATGGTATCAAGGAATAGAATCAATTGGCATATTAGCTGAAACCATGACAAACATCAGCCAATCATTTCATGTCTAACAATAAATAAGTATTTTAACAGCCTCAAAACAAGTCAGCAGTTACCCCATTAATATTAGTACAATATCTTACAGAAATGGAAAACAACGAAAATACAGCCATAATAAAAATTCATTGCCCCGATCAGAGTGGTATCGTGGCTAGAGTAACCGATTTTATCAACCTGCATCATGGTAATATTATCACTGTAGATCAGCACGTAGATCACGAAGAGAATCTTTTCTCGATGCGGGTATCGTGGGATTTGAAGGATTTTAAAATGCCGCGAGAAGAAATACGACCAACTTTTCAAAAGTTCCTGGGCGAGCCGTATCAAATGAAATGGACTTTGAATTTTACCGATGAGGTTCCACGTATGGCCATCTTCGTGTCCAAGGCTTCGCATTGTTTGTACGATTTGCTGGCACGCTATCAAAGTGGCGAGTTCAGGGTAGAAATTCCGGTAATCATCGGGAACCATACCGATTTGGAACCTGTGGCCAAGCAGTTTGGGATTGACTTTGTACATGTGCCCATCACCGCCGAAACAAAAGCCGAACAGGAGAAAAAGGAAATTGAGATTTTAGAAAGTTACAAAATTGATTTTGTGGTGTTGGCAAGATACATGCAGGTGTTGTCGCAGGATTTTATTAATCATTATCCCGAAAAGGTAATTAATATTCACCACTCTTTTTTACCTGCTTTTGCCGGAGCTAAACCGTACCATGCAGCACATAAAAGAGGAGTTAAAATAATGGGTGCAACCAGCCATTATGTAACGTCCGATTTAGATGCAGGGCCTATTATAGAACAGGATATCGCGCGGATATCGCATCATGATTCGGTTAAAACCCTCATACAAAAAGGTAAGGACGTGGAGAAAATTGTGTTGTCGCGAGCCGTTAAAGCCCACATAGAACGCAAGACTTTGGTGTTTAAAAACAGGACTATAATTTTTAACTAGAGCATATATGTTTAGAGTATTTTTTTTATTAATTGGATTGAGCATGTTTTCTGTGGTTTCGCAAGCTGCGGAGAATGAGGATGACAGAGGGTATATCGTTAAAGTGGGTGATATAGCACCCGATTTTACAGCCACCTTGGATAATGGTAAAACATTTAAATTGTCCGATTATAGAGGACAAGTGGTGATGCTCCAGTTTACAGCTAGCTGGTGTGGGGTATGCCGTACCGAAATGCCCTTTATCGAAAAAGAAATATGGCAGCAACATAAAGGTGAGGGCCTAGTGGTGATTGGAATTGATAGAGATGAACCCTTGGAAAAACTAAACATCTTATCAAAAGCGACCGGAATAAGCTATCCACTGGCATTGGATCCCAATGGAGATATTTTCGGTTTGTACGCTTTAAAAAAATCAGGCATAACACGTAATGTAATAGTGGACAGAGATGGCAAAATAGTATATCTCACCCGCTTGTTTAACCGCGAAGAGTTTAACGATATGAAAATCAAAATCGAAGAACTCTTAATAAAATAGGAGGGAACGGTTCTTTATTGACATCATGCAAATAAAGAACCAATACATACTTAATTTTGTTTCACGTCGTGAGATACTTTGGACTTGATACTTGATTCTTATTTAAAAAATGAAAATAGCCATTATAAAATATAACGCCGGCAACATCCGCTCGGTAAGTTTTGCCTTAGACCGTCTGGGCGTGGAACACAGCATCACGACTAACCCTGAAGAAATAAAAAATGCCGATAAGGTTATTTTTCCCGGAGTAGGTGAGGCCAGTTCTACCATGAAGTATCTGAAAGAAAATAAATTAGATCAGTTAATCGTAAACTTAAAGCAACCCGTATTAGGTATTTGTTTGGGTATGCAACTCATGTGCAGCCATTCCGAAGAGGGCGATGTACCTTGTTTGGGGATTTTTGATGAGCAGGTAAAAAAGTTTGTTGTTCCCAAACCCAACCCGGAATTAATTAAGGTGCCGCACATGGGTTGGAACACAATTACGGAGGTGAATAGCAAGTTGTTCGACGAAACTCTGGAAGGCGAATACGTGTATTTTGTGCATAGCTATTATGTAGCGCGCGGCGAGCATACCGCAGCAACCACACCTTATATTTTACCATTTAGTGCGGCCTTGCACAAGGACAATTTCTATGCGACCCAGTTCCATCCCGAGAAAAGTGGCGATGTAGGCTCCCGCATATTGGAAAATTTTATTAAACTATAACATGGCATTGATAGATATAATTCCGGCAATAGATATTATCGACGGTAAGTGTGTGCGCTTGAGCCAGGGCGACTACGAGCAAAAAAAAGTGTATAACGAAAACCCGCTCGAAGTAGCGCAGATGTTTCAGGATCATGGTATAAAACGACTTCATTTGGTGGATTTGGACGGGGCAAAAGCCGGACACATCATTAATTATAAAGTGCTGGAAACTATTGCATCTAAAACCGATTTGGTAATTGATTTTGGTGGAGGCTTAAAAACCGACGAGGATTTAAAAATTGCTTTTGAGAGTGGTGCACAGATGATTACAGGGGGAAGTATTGCCGTAAAAAACAACGCTGTTTTTACCAAATGGATTGAGAAATATGGCTCCGATAAAATAATTTTGGGAGCCGACGTAAAAGATGAGATGATCGCCGTTTCTGGTTGGACAGAAACATCGGATTTAAAGTTAATTCCTTTTGTGCAAGATTACGTAAATAAAGGAATTAGGAAGGTAATATGTACCGACATTAGCAAAGACGGGATGCTACAGGGGACAGCTACAGCACTGTATAAGAAAATATTAGCTGAATTCCCTGATTTATATTTAGTGGCCAGCGGAGGTTTGAGCAGTTTGCACGACATAGACCAATTAATTGAAGCTAACGTGCCCGCTGTAATTACTGGAAAGGCCATTTACGAAGGAAAGATAAGTTTAAAACAGTTACAAAAATACGCATAATGCTGGCAAAAAGAATTATACCCTGCTTAGATATCAAAAATGGGATGACCGTTAAGGGGATTAAGTTTTTGGGCATAAAAGAAGTGGGCGACCCGGTTGAATTGGGTGCTTTATATGCGCAGCAGGGCGCCGATGAATTGGTGTTTCTGGATATTACAGCAACGCACGAAGGCCGCAAAACCTTTGTTGATCTGGTAAAACGCATAGCCCAACATATCAACATACCTTTTACTGTGGGTGGCGGCATCAGCGAGATAAAAGATGCCGAAGCTCTTCTAAACGCCGGGGCCGATAAAATTAGTATCAATTCTTCGGCAGTTAAAAACCCACAGCTCATCAACGATATGGCACGTAACTTCGGAAGCCAGTTTGTGGTTGTAGCTATTGATGCCAAACATTTTGATGGAGATGAGTGGATTGTTACTGTAAACGGTGGGCGCATTCCCACAGACAAACGACTATTCCCCTGGGCCAAAGAAGCCGAGGAAAGAGGTGCGGGAGAGATATTATTTACTTCCATGGATCACGATGGAGTGAAGCAAGGATTTGCCAATGAGGCCTTGTCAAAAATGTCGAGCGAGCTTTCCATACCTATTATCGCCAGTGGAGGAGCAGGCAGCATGGAACACTTTAAAGATGTTTTCACGCATGGCAAAGCCGATGCCGGATTGGCCGCCAGCATCTTCCACTATAAAGAAATTGCCATCCCCGACTTAAAAGGTTATTTAAAAAACGAGGGGATAAACGTAAGGTTATAAACGAAAATGACTAGTAGAAAAAATCTTGATGTAAAACATAAAGCTTTGTGATAATGGCAACTCACTCAGTATTTTTTAATCTTGATACTAACATCTTGATACTTATAAAAAAATGAAAATAGATTTCGACAAATTAGGAAACGGTCTGGTGCCGGCCATCATTCAGGATGCAAATACCAACAAAGTGTTAATGCTTGGTTTTATGAATCAGGAAGCTTTTGACAAAACGCAAGCTGAACGCAAAGTGACTTTCTTCAGCCGCACCAAGCAGCGCCTATGGACCAAAGGTGAAGAGTCTGGTCATTTTTTAAACGTGGTTTCTGTCAGCATTGACTGTGATAACGATACCCTTTTGATAAAAGCGAATCCAGTGGGACCAACCTGCCATACCGGTTCCGACACCTGCTTCAACGAAACCAACAATGCTGATATTACCTTCCTTGCTCATTTGCAAGATTTTATCGACAAGCGAAAGCAGGACATGCCCGAGGGTTCTTACACCACCTCATTGTTTAATAAAGGAATACGTACTATTACCCAAAAGGTAGGCGAGGAAGCCATTGAAACGGTGATTGGCGCCATGGCCAATGATGATGAAAACTTCCTGTACGAAGGAGCCGACTTACTTTACCACCTTATTGTATTATTGACGTACAAAGGATATCGCATTGAGGATTTGGCACGGGAATTAAAGAAGAGACACAAGTAATTTTCTTAAAAAAAGAAAACGGGAACAAGTCCCGTTTTCTAGTATTCTGTCTATCTTATCCTAAGATGTGATTATTTTTTACCACCACCAATTTCAAATCCTAGTTTGAATGATAGGTAATTCTTTGATTCTAATATATCATCAACACCGAGAATCGCGACGTGGCTGGTTGCATCCGCATGGCGCTCGCCCTCTCGCGTGTTGGGGATGCCGGCGCCCGAAGACGCTGGCCA
>JAGXIP010000276.1 GCA_024635585.1 Saccharicrinis sp.
TATTTGTTATAAAATTGTTCTTTTAAAAAACCATTACAAAACTTAAATCTTTTAAAAAAAGTACGTAATTCATCGTGCTATTTTATTATCAGTGATCTCGTTACAAAGAAATCCTTCCTCTTATCCTCAATTATTAGAATATACATACCTGGCTGTAACTTGGTTTCAATTTGGTTTTGTTATTTGTAATATCCCTATAGACATGTGATACCCATGACGATTGCGTTCTGCACAGAAGATACGGGCAGATTGACCGTCAGACTCCGCTGTTTGCGGTCATAGGACCAGGCATCTTTACCGAGATTTTCGGAATTGGCGGTTACAGTTTTCGGTTTGTCGATGTTACGAAAATCAAGAGTCCAGGCTCGTTCGTCAATGGCACCCTGGAAATTTCCCTCGGCGCGATCGATCGTGACCACATGCTTATTCGTGCCGTTAAAGGAATAGTGAAACGCTGTGCGCCGGTTTTCACCAGTACGATAGTCAAGGGATAATCCATCGTCTTCGTAAAGTTTAGATTCTGAGTTTATACTGGTGGTGGGGCACGCTATTCGGAGGGTCATGTTAACATAGTCGATGGCACCAGAGTGCAAAGCAGGCTGCACGACAGGAATAACCGCACCGGCACGCTGGTACATTGGTATTTCATTGATTCCGCTTTGAACGGTTAACCATTGATTGCCTTTATAATGCTGGTTGCTGAACCAGTTGATCCACTCTCCGGGAGGGAGCCACAGTTGACGACTGGCAGTTCCTCTCACCCCTTTTGTCATAATGGGTGCTACCAGTAAATCCTGACCCAGCATGAACTGATCGCGATTTGTGTTGTAAGCATCATCCTCATCGGGAAAAGCTATCGGCATCATGCAGGTTAGTGGCCGGCCGGTGTCGTACATGTCGCGATAGGCCATCTCGAAGTAAGGTAGCAGCGCGTAGCGAAGTTGAATAAAACGCTGAGCAACGTCTTCAGCCTCTTCACCACGCAGCCAGGGGCGACGGATCAGGCTTCGGTTATCACTCATTGTGCGTCCACCAGCCGAATGTAAAAACATAGGGGAACTGAGGGCGGCCACCTGCATCCAGCGAGAGTACAGTTCATCATCTTTGTCGCCGTGTTTATGTCCACCGACATTATGCCCCCACCACAGCCCGTGCGCTGAACCGGCCAGGCTAACTTCAAGCGTCATCTGCAGGGACGCCCAGGAAACCCAGGTGTCGCCTGAAAATGCAAGAGGATAGCGGTGGCTCAGCAGCCCGCGAGCCTGGCGGGTAAAAATGGCGACCCGCTCGCTGGGCTTCTCTTTCTGGGTTGCATCGTAGTAGGCCTTCATACAGTGTAGGCCCGGACCACCATCAATCCAGTGAACGTCCACACCATCATCTAGAAGTGGCTTCAGCATAAGATCCCAATAGGGCTTGAATACGACAGGATCCCGGTAATTGAGTTTCCAGGTCGGAAGGCCCTTGTTAATCGATTCATCGACTAGATCCTCTACATTTTCAGGATCCAACCCGGCACGTTTAAGTATTTCCAAGCTTCGCGGATCACTCTTCTCCAGACCATCTGGGTGGTGGTTGAAGATCAGGTGTATGTTTTCGCTTTTGGACCATTTGAAAAACTCTGACATATCGCCGAAACGCTCTGTATTGTAGCGCATGCTGAACCAGTTTTCGCTGTGCCAGTTCATATCGCAGAAGAGGACGTCCAACCCCATGCCGCGGGAACGGAATCCTTCAAGAGTTTCCTTATAATCCTTTGGCGTCCAAGGCTGGAAACGTGCAAACCAATTGCCGAAGGCCCAACGCGGAAGTAGCGGGGGTTTTCCGGTGAGCAAGAAGAAATCGTTGATCGCCTTCTGGTAGTCACGACCATAAACAAAAAGGTAAAACTCATTTGCGTTTTTGTTTGCGCCAACAAAAAGGTTGTCGCCCATATCGCTTGTAATGGTCCAGCCCCGCCTGCTCAGAATGCCGTCCGGCATTGACATGGTGGTGCCTTCGCCGCCAAAAGTATTCGTCTTTTTCCAGCCTTTCCATAGATCTACGGCTGACACGCAACCGCCAAAGTTCTGAGTATCTTTCGCGTGTAGATTGCTGAAAACCTGTCCGTTGATCTCAAGCGACACTCCCTCTAATGGCATGGTTGCATTGTGTGCACAACGCAATGTCCAGTTGTCAGTGACGATGGTAGTCTGTTCGGAGCCCATGGTGATCTGCTTTTGGACCTCTCGGGATGAGGTATTGAGATAGGGATTGGAGCTTATCACCTTGTCGGATAAAAACCGAATTCGAATCACGGTTTCATTGATGACTTCAATTTCATGATTTCCTGCTTTCGTTGCATCTGCACCGAAACCACTAATTGGAAAGAGCACAATCAAGACAACAATATAAACGATTTTTCTCTGCAACATTTGTAACTTCATTTGTTTTGACTCTTTATTATTTAAGCTCAATAAAAAAAATATCGTAAGTGAGTTTTTCATGTTTTTATATCTATAGTTTTCAACTAGTTTTTGGTTCACTATTTCTTGCTTGGATCTTTTGGACTACCCTCATGGAACTGGAATACCATCATTCTCCCGTGAGTGAAGCTTACTTCTCATGCTCATTTCATTTTATCATTTTTTTTCAGCAATTTTTTCTCTTTTCTGATTTAAGAGTTGCTTCATCTCATTGGCTACATCCTTATAATCAGGATCATAAACGACATTAATATTTTCATCTCTATCATATTTATGGTCGTAAAGCATATTTGCTTTCATTTCCCCATTTTCTGTCCATTCGGTATATGCATAGCGTTGGGTTACAAGCGTTTCACCACCAAAATATCGTGAATAGACTGCTTTATGAATGGATGCATCAGGATCCTTCAATACTTTAACAAAAGATTTCCCATCTAAATGTCCGGGTTTCTCAAGGTCTGCCAAATCGCAAAGGGTAGGATAAATATCAATAAATTCAATCAGGGAATTTGAATGATTATTATCACGGGTTTCTATCCCCGGAGCTCTTACCAAAAGAGGTGCATTCATCACCTTATCGAAATTGCAGTGTTTGACCCATAAAGTATGTTCGCCCAGATGCCAGCCATGGTCTCCCCATAAAACCACAATCGTATTCTCTGCAAGTCCTAAGCGATCTAATTCATTCAGAATTTTTCCAATTTGTGCATCGGTGTAACTGACACACGCATAGTAACCATGAATCAACTCCCTGGCTAATTCATCAGAAACCGGACCTTCTTGCGGAATACCTGCATACATCCTCCGCAGCTCACCCCAATCGTGCATTGCCTGAGCGGGTGCATTTTTTGGGGGGAATGGATTATCTGCAAGGATTATGTCGTTTTTATCATATAAATCCCAATATTTCTTTGGCGCATTAAAGGGTAAATGAGGCTTCCAAAATCCTACAGCCAGGAAAAAAGGTTCTTCAGATTGGGAGAACTTCTCCAAATCTTCAAGCACTTTGTCGGTTACCATGCCATCCGGGTAACTATTATCCGGGACATCTGCCGCTTCATAGGCCGGTCCTTTAACTTCATTTGGATTGGATGGGTTCCTGTTTTCTTCTACAATTTCTTTAGATTCATCGGTAAGATAGCATTGCCATCCTATGCCATCATGGCTAAAGAGCGGGTGATAAGGTTTTTCAGACCAAGCCTGACTATCGTCATCATAATGATGATAAATTTTCCCTCTAGCGAGTGTAGTATAACCATTATTCTTGAAATGCAGTGGTAAACTAGTCACTTCGGGAGCATCCTTATCTTTACGGGTATTGTAATCCACAAATCTTTTTGCAGTAGGATAAATCCCTGATAACAAACTGGCTCTTGAAGCTCCACAGACAGGAACGCTGCAATAAGTTCGATTAAATACCCTACCACTTTCTCCCAGTTTATCAATAGAAGGAGTTTTCATCTGAGGCTCACCGTACATGCCTGCCTGAAGCCGTAAATCATCTACGGCAATAAACAGAATATTCATTTTTTTAGATTTTTCGTTTTCAGACTTTTTTGCTTGTGCATAGCCTGAAGTGCCCCAACCAAATAATATGGTGATAAATAGCAAATAATGTAATCTATTCATAATTCAGTTAATAATGTGCTTTATAATAGTCTTCCTCTTTTAATGTGTTTTCCAAGCTGTCGGGAACAGGTACATCCTTATATTTTGATTGCTGATCCAAAAAATGTTGGTTCGGCTTTAATAATGGCATATGACCTTCCTTTGTAAGGAAGTCCTTTTGTTCATTCATCCATTCAAACAAGCTGTTGTGCAATTGTGATTTTATGGAGTCATAATCATTATTTTCAGCAAGATTGTTTTGCTCGTATGGATCTTCTTTAATATTGTACAGCTCCTCATAAGGCAAATTCTCAAAACGTGCTGCACCCATTTTAATGAATGCGTCCACATATTTTTTCCCGGTAAAATTATTATCAACTACCTCCTGAGCATTAAAATTAATGATATACTTGTATTCTTTGGAGCGAATACTTCTTGCCGGGAAAACAGCTGTATGCCAAGTGTTTTGATTGGTTTGTACGCCGTAAACGTATTCGTGTATTTCTTTTTCTTCTCCCTTTAATACATGAAGGAAACTACTTCCGTTGATATTTTCAGGTACTTTACCTCCCGCAATTTCCATAAAAGTTGGAAGAACGTCGGTATAATGAATCATCACATCTGACCTGGTATTTGGCTTAATAACTCCCGGCCAGCGAACTACAAAAGGTACATTTAATCCGCGGTCGTAAACTGTAAATTTACCTGTTCTACCATGATCGGCACTGTAAATAAAAATGGTGTTTTCATCCAGGTACTCATCCACCCAGTCCAGAATTTGTTCCAGTTGCTTTTGGTCTTCCTGAATATTTCTGTAATAACCTGCCATCCCTTTCAATTTATTGGGATTCTCTATACCCTGGTCATTAAACGGAAAGAATTTGTAATCATCAGGAGTTCCGGCAGGCTCATCAAAACAAGGGCCGTGCGGATACTCAGATGTAATATACATACAGAACGGTTTGTCTGCCGATTCAAAGTATGTTTTAATACTATCCAAGGGGAGATAAGGTCTTGGAACCTCTTCTTTGTCAACAGGGTGCCATTCTTTTGACCAATTGAAAACTTCTTTGGGGGCAACATGACTTTTACCTGCAAGAATAACATCGTAACCCAAATTCTTCATGTAAGTGGTTGTGCTTACCTGATTGTCTTTTGTTTTTATATGATTCATAAAACAACCATTCTTAAGCGGATAATTACCTGTATATAATTGCGAACGGCTTGGGGCACAAATTGCCTGTCCTGTAAAAGCGTTTTCAAACACTAATCCCTCACTTGCCAATCGGTCAACAGCGGGTGTATTAACTTTATCGTTACCGTAACAGCCGTAATCATACACATCCTGGTCGTCTGCCAGGTAAAAAATGATATTTGGTTTTTTTGGTGTTTCTGCCGACTTTTCTTTAGCAGAACAGCCATGAATAAAATAACTCAACATAACTGCCACGCTAAAAATGAGAAGTCTAATTTGATTTTTCATCATGATTATTTGTTATAAAATTGTTCTTTTAAAAAACCATTACAA
>JAGXIP010000277.1 GCA_024635585.1 Saccharicrinis sp.
GTATAAAGAGAACCATAGCAATCGGAAATATCTAAATGCAAAACATGATTGTAATCTAAAGCTAGTGTTAAAGAACGCTGTTCTATTTTTTTCCACCACTCATATATTTGGCTTTGCTTATCGGACTTTTCATCTTCCGAAACTATAGGTATACTATGACATTCGATTTTGTCATTTTGTTGAAATTCGTCAAATTTAAGTCTTATTAATTCCCAATTTGAAGATTTGGTAATATTGTGAATTAAGGATACATATAATGCAGGATGAATTAATTGAAATGGTCGCCAGGCAAATTGACCATCTTTATTATTCAATAAAACTAGATTAACACCTTCTTGATTCATAGGTGATTTAATGTGACAATCCCGAAGCTTTTTATCTGATAGTTCAATTGAAAGTGTATCTATTAAAGATTGAAAATTAAAATATTCAGGTAAATCAAAATTACAATAACTCTCAGTTTTTAAGAGGAATAGCATTGCTTCATTATGTTTTAAATCAAGAATTGTTTTCATCTAGTCTATACATTTTATTACTAACCAATAACTATTTCTTCATGGTTAGTAAAGTAACTTAATAGGTCATCCTTTTCATCAGGTGCAATTACTTTGATGCATATTAGATTATCAATAGCTCTTGAACATGCTACGTAGAATAGTTTTTGATTGTACAATCTCTTTTCAGCATCAACCTCACCTGAATCGAAGATTGTTTTAAACTTATACTTTTGATACCAAAAATATTCATCTAACACAACCATAACATTTTCTATTCCTGACCCTTTAGTTTTGTGCATGGTTATGTATGCCTTTTCTTCATTTAAGTAGGACACGTAATTTATTATCTCCTCAAATTTTATTTTACATGAAAACAAATCGTTGTAAAATCTCTCTTTTTTATAAAGTCTTTCGTATTCTTTAAACACTTCTTCATTCAAGCCTTCAACCTCTTTCACCATACGAGCAAATGTATTTTGCCCACTATCATATTGAGATTTGAAAGTTGGATAAAACTCATCCTTTTTAATATCGTTTAGAAAAGAATCCTTCCTGTCTATATAAGAGCAAGAAGAATCTGATTTTTTAAGTAACTTGCTTTCAAATGCAAGATCCAACAGCTCCATAGCTCCATGCTCAGTAGCTAAAATCCCATCCAATATTGAGCTGACTTTCGTTTTATCTTCAATGGCAGTTATCAGGAATCCTGCTTTTTTTAATTCAGTAATCACAAAATTATATTCCTTTGTCGAATAGGCTTTAGATAATTCTGCTAAATCTAAGAGCTGTAGTCTAGTTAAATCCTTTTCAATTTCTTCTTTAACATCAACATATCTGTCATTAAATACACTATACAAATTTTCAAACCCCACTTCACTTGCGATAGATTTATTTGTAAGCATTAGCTTTTTAAAACCTACATTGCTTTCTTCAACCTGCTTAATTGCAGAATTCAGGTGTTGTAAATATTCATCTTTATTTTGAGGATTTCCACTTGCAGTTCTTGAGCCATCATAAACTGAATAATAAAGCTTAACTTTCCCTTGTCTGTCAACTATCGTTTCTACTAAGCCATTTTTTGTTTTAAATGCAACTTCTTGTTTTAGACCATCATCTCTAAGTTGATTTATAAATTCAATAACCTGTTCTGAACACCTGTAATTATCTTCTTTTTCGACTTTTTTAAGCAATCCACTTTTGATATAATCTTCAACATCACCAATTCCATCATCATAAATACCCTGCATTGAATCACCAAAAAGCCCTATTAAAGTCTTACTATCTACCGGAATTTTATTTAGGAGAATATCAATAATCGCATTGTTAGTATCCTGATACTCATCTACAAATGTAAAATCGTATTTATCTTGTAATATCTTGGATAGTAAAGGGTATCTTTCAAATAAATAGGATGCTATTTGCAATAAACTATTATGCCCAAATGATAAATCACGAAAGCTATCAAACCTCGTTTCATTGTATCTTACCTCATTGTAGTCTTTTTCTTTTATAAGGCGTTCAATTTTACTATTTAGATTTTCAATATTAGTGTTTAATTCATTATTGCATTCTACGGCACTTTTATCATACTCTCTTTTTCCGACAACCTTTGGTACTGTTTCGTTCAAAACAGAATGTAATGAGGAAGCATATTTTTCATAGCACTTTTTATAATCCTTATGCTCTATATTATCGACTTTTTTAAGTTTGAATATTTCACCAATAACCTCGTGAATATTTTTTTTGTAATCTTTTATTAGGTCGTTTAAGAAAGAGTGAATAGTACATATGGTATAATCGTCATTAACCCTTGACTTAATTTCATCAACCGCTAGATTTGTATGAGTAATACAAGCAATTTTTTTCCCAGGGTAGTTAATTGATATGTGTTCAATTACTCGTTTAAGAGATTCCGTTTTACCACTACCTGCACCACCCTGAAGAACAAAGTTTTGCTCCTCTTTTATACAGTTAAATACTTGCTCTAATGCTGTTAATTTGCTATCCATACTAATCCTTTTTTTATGTATGAAGGCATATTCCAAACAATATCTTTAGTAAGAGCCAACCAAAGTAATGACGAGGCAAAATCAGACTTTTTCTCTAAAATGCTTTCAGTTAATTCATCTATATCATTAATAGTATTTAGACTTTCGTCAGCATCATTTTTTAATCCTTTAACTTCTGAAATATTGGCTTTTAAATTATCTACATTTATGCTAATAAATGCTTCTTCAAAACTTCTTCCGTGATAATCATTTTCTTCCAATTGGAATGACAATTTTATCTTTGAATCCTCATTATGAAGCTTATCTTGTTTTAGTTTTTCAAACCATTCACTCCATTTTTTTTCTTCGCTGAATTCTGGAGAATTATAAAAGTATCGAATGGTAGCATTACTGATGTGTGTTGCGCCCTTAACGGGATGAGCAGGATAGCTTGTTCTATCTTTTCCTGTTTTCTCATTTCTGGTTATTGTTTTTGCAGAGGTATCAATATCAGTAATTATTAAAGCCTTTATTCCTAAAAACTCCAAGAAGTGGCTAAATGCTTTAGCATTTGCTCCAATTTCTAGTATAGATATGTTTTGCGAGGAAAGTAAAACTTCATCGGTATTCGTTTTATCGTATTGTTGTATAAAGTATGGAAGAAGAAGTTTTTCTGTAAGCCCTTCAATAAAAATTATCTTCTCGGCAAAGAATAACTCGGCAGATGCAATAGATAAATATTGATTTAGAAATTTAAATTCATCTTCTTCTTTGCCATATTTCTTTTGGAGTTCTGTATAAAAATTCTTGATTATTACATTCCTGTTGTCTAGGTCATTGTAGAAATATCGAATATCCTTGAAATTACTATTCTTTACAATGTGGGATGAGTGTGTGGTAATAAAAGTTTGAAGAAATGGAATATCCTTTAAAATCGTCCTTACCTTTTCGATAAAGACTGTTTGCATTTGTGGATGCGTGTGTGCCTCCGGTTCTTCCACAAATAATAGATTAATGTCTTTATTGCCTTCAATTAAAAACTCTTTCTTAATCTCCAATTGCAATAGTAAATAAAGAATGTTCATGTAGCCAAGCCCGTTTAAATGTTCAGGCAATGATTCATCCTCTGAACCATATACTATTTTGGAGTGATTTGATATAATTTCCTTTGATTCTAAGTCAGACACAACCCTTAGTTCTGTCATAGCTAGAAAGTCCTTTGATTTATTTAAAAAGTTATCAAAAAACTCTTCATACTTTTCTTCTAAAGTTTTGTCCATTTCAAGAAGTGAAGCATTAATAACATCCAAGTCATCTGAAGAAAGTTGGTTCTCTGTCTTTTTATCGTAGTATTTTGTAGCTAAATTTGAAAGAACCTTTTTTGAGCTTTCTCCGGCTTCGGAACTTGAAACACTTCTTTTAGCATGAATAACCTGATAATTAATTAGATTATCAATTGCATTTTTATCCTTCTCAATAAGCTTATTTCTATTTTCAGCTTTTAGATTGTCATATGTATCAAACGTATAAATATTGGTATTTAAGTAATTACAAAGGTTCTTCTTAATAAACCGCTTCCGACTTACTACCTTAACACTTTCGATTTCTTTAAGAAGCTTTTTCTTATCAATACTGCACTCAAACAGAATATGAACCTTGTTTTCAGAAGGACTTAGGTCAAGAATAAACTCAGATAAATTTTCAAGGTTATCTTTGTCTGTATATGTTATTTCAATGATAAGCCTAATAGAAATAGAATGAATATCAGTTTCTTCATTAATCTCGAAGATGCTCTTTCTAACGGATACCGGAAAATCATCAAAATTGAATGAAGATGATTTTTTCAGAAATTTATCAAAGAGCATTATAAATGATGTTTTGCCACTATTATTTCTTCCAATTAATATGGAAAGTTTTTTATCCTCTTGATTTTCTAAATCAAGGATTGAATTTTGCAACAACCTGAAATTCTGTACTTCTATTTTGTTAATATACATAGGCTTAGTTTTCTATGGTGGCTAGTTTTGACAATAAAACTTCTTGTAATTCCATAAGCTTAATGGTAGAGTTGTTTATGCTTAATTTATGTTTTAAGAATAAATCAATTTTATCTCTGAACAGATTCATTTCAATTTGAGAAGGTAGAAGAATTCGCATGAATCTTTGATTTGTTATACTTAAAAAATTTCTAGTAGATTGTTCAGAATCACCTAACAACTGGGAGTTAAAATCAAAAGAGTTAAAAAGGCAGTATAGAAATTCTTTATTAATTCTTGCTTTATTTCTAGGTCTATAGTAGGTAACTTGTGGTGTTAAAACGATGTTTTCTAATCCTACGGGAACTATTGCGATCCTTCCCATTGTCGCCTTGTGAGTTAAAAGAACATCACCTGCATGTGCAGGTTTTATTCTTAGCTTATTAGCTTGCTCTTTTTTAATAAAAGAACAAGAATGGATATTAACAAATCCATTAACTATATCTTTCGCCATTATAAATGGAACCCCTGATGATACGTAATCAGAAGATTTTGGGTGTAGTTCACCATGATTACCATCTTGATTTTTAAATATTATATTATCATCAATTAATTTTTGGATGTCACAATATTCCCACCCCTCCGGAATCTCCTTATCCAATTCCTCATTAAACACCATTGCACCTCCCGAACTTTTATACGGATTTCCATTTTCATGGGGAAATTCAAAATCTACAAACCACTGCTTATAAATAGCCTGTGCGGTTTCTTCGAGTTTTTGAATGAGTTGTGTGTTAAGCTCAATGCGGTTTTTAATGGTGTTGTATTCGGTAACAATTTCTCTTTGTTTTTCGAGAGAGGGTAATGGAAACCTCATGGTACAGAAATCATCCCACTCCAAACTGCCACGAACACCACCAACGGCATGAAAGCAAGCCTCACGGTCAAACTCGTCACGAGAGAACCACATCATTAGGTATTCGGGCAAAAGTACTTTTTCATCTTTTACTTCAAATATCGGGTAGGCTTGTGAAATAATAGCTTCATCAACCTCTTGTAGCAATGCAACTGGCATTTTTTTATCACGTCTTACCTGCATGGTGCTACATGCAAACTGATTTTTACGAATAATTTTATAGTTCTCCATATCCGTACCAATAATATTGGCAACAGATGGAATAAACTGCTTTGAAATGCTTAAACCCAAAAGTAGTTTTACAATTAACCCTTTGTTTCGCTCATCAACAAGCTGTATGTAATCTCCTATTGGTTTATAATTCGATTGCATACCCCAACTCTTTAAAAACGTTTAGTAAATCGGCTTTTGAATTTGCTTCGGCTTTCAGCAAATCGGAGAACTCCGCTTGCAAGGATTTCATTTTATCATCGAAGTCAATATTCTCGTCCCGGTTTACAAACTCAATGTATTTGCTTGGCACAAGCGAGAAATCTTTCTTTTCAATTTCATCGAATGTGGCGGAATAACAATATTCTGGGGTGGTTTCGTAGCCTTTATCTACTTGCTGCCATGAGTGAAAAGTTTTGGCTATTTGTGCAATATGGTCAACACTAAATTGAGTAAACTTTTTTTCAAAGGGTTCACCAATTTGGCGTAAATCCAAGAACAACACTTCTTTTTCACGGTTGCGATAATGGCGTGTTTCGTCACCCACCTGTTTGGTTTGTTCCTTTTTATTTTTGTTCAGAATCCAAACAGTAACACTAATGTTGGTAGTATAGAACATATCCTGTGGTAATATCAAGATAGCTTCTACTAAATTATTTTCAATGAGTTTACGGCGTATTTTGTATTCGTCACCGCCACCACTTAAAGCTCCATTTGCTAAAACAAAGCCCGCCATTCCGTTTTCCGAAAGTTTGGAAACCATATTTAAAATCCATCCATAGTTGGCATTACTTTTAGGTGGCACTTCGTAACCACGCCAACGTGGGTCATCGTTCAATTCGTTTTCGGCACGCCAGTCTTTTTGGTTAAAAGGTGGGTTGGCCATTATGTAATCGGCTTTTAGGTCGGGGTGTTGGTCGTTCTGGAAAGTATCGGCAGCTTTTTCGCCTAGGTTTCCACTTATACCGCGTATGGCAAGGTTCATTTTTGCCAGTTTGTAAGTGGTATTGGTATATTCCTGTCCGTAAATAGAAATCTCTTTCTTACTCCCGTGATGGCTCTCAATAAACTTAATGGATTGCACAAACATACCACCCGAACCACAAGCCGGGTCATAGATAATGCCTTTGTAAGGTTCTATCATTTCGGCAATCAGGTTTACAATGCTTTTTGGCGTGTAGAATTCACCTTTCCCTTTTCCTTCAGCCAAGGCAAATTTCGATAGGAAATACTCATACACACGACCAACAATATCCTGCTGCTTGTCTTTTAGCGTATCAATATCGTTAATGGTGTCGAGTAAGGAACTGAGTTTGGTAGTATCTAGCCCCAAACGAGAGAAGTAATTATCGGGCAATGCACCTTTCAACGCTTTGTTTGCTTTTTCGATATTGTGCAGGGCTGTATCAATTTTTAGGGCAATGTCGTTTTGCTTGGAGTTTTTAATGATGTACGACCAACGGGAAACTTCATCCAAATAAAACACATTTGCTTGTCCATAAAAGTCGGGCATCTCAATATATTTTTCTTGTCCTTTGTCCATCATTGCTTGGCGGTGTTCCTCAAACTTATCGCTGGCAAATTTCAGGAATATTAATCCCAACACCACATGCTTATATTCAGCAGGTTCAACACTACCTCGCAATTTATTTGCCGAATCCCACAGTGTTTCTTCTATACTTTTTTGTTTTACGTTTCCGTTTTTCTTCGCCATTTATAGATTTATCAAATCATTATCAAAAAATAAATATGTTGTGGTCTTACTATTACTAATTATGCCTGTAAGAGTTTGTATTCGACCTACTATGACAAATATTACTTGAACAAATGTCATGCAGTGTCGAAAGTATAGAATTTATTTCATCTTTTGCCCAAGGAGCATAAATTGTTTAAGTTTACTGTTCTACTTTATGAATTTAAACGGAAAAGCATTGAAAGGTAAAATAGACCTACATTCCGGGAATTTTGGTTACTCACCTTACTTAGTCAACATTAAATAACTGAATATATGACACATAAAGCATTTTAAAGACTTGGTTTTCACTAAGTAACTAAGCACCTTCAAAGTAACTTACAAAAAAAACAGATCAGATTTATAGACCTACATATTGACTAATTAATTTCTACACCATGCAACATGAATAATTAATCTCCGTACATTTAGATGTGATTATTATTGGTTCACAAAAATTGAACTGATGCTGGATAACATCATGCCTTCGCGAAAATCTTTCACCTATAAAAACTTGTTATATCCACTCACCCTCGTTCTTACGGTTTCTCTGTTCTGCTGGCGATACCCCCACCCTACCCAACTGAGTATAGCAACGGGTAGTTAGCGCTGAGTTTAGGACAGTTCATTTTCTTTATAGATATGCAGTATCGTCTCCAAGGAAAAAAGATAACATCCCCACATTGAGGTAACTAAAGAAAGGTATCCCAAAAAAGGGGCTGTTACCCCCCTCAAATATATCACACCCCCAAGATATACTCCGCAGACTTTTGACCTGACCCGGCAGCGCTAACTAACCATTTGGTGTTTTCCTTAAGTGCGGTTAACCAATGATGAATATAAGCTGCACTTTCTTGAATAGTCGTTTGAAGGATACCACAGTGACCCGACAGATAAGATGCTGAAAATTCGGCAATTAGCTCTTCGTGAGAATATTGGTGTTTGTTATATCCATTTACATCAGCAATGCCTTTCCTGTTTAAGCGTGATGGATGCCCTACAGAATGGCTTGCCTCATGGAACAGTGTAGAATAAAAATGTTCAGGTTTATCAAAATGATCAGGTTTCGGGATATGTATTTTATCACTCGAAGGGATATAGAAAGCTTCGTTTCCACCATAGAATATTTTGGGACAGTCCTTGTAACCTTTTATTA
>JAGXIP010000278.1 GCA_024635585.1 Saccharicrinis sp.
ATACATATGTTGCCCTCCATTGGGATGCATGGTTTGTCCGGTTGTGTATGAACCATCCTCGGAAGCCAAAAAAACATACGATGGTGCCACCTCGCATGGTTGTCCGGCTCTTTTCATTAACGATTGCTTGCCAAAGTCCTCGTTTTTAGCAAATGTAGAAACGATCAATGGTGTCCAGATAGTCCCTGGAGCCACCGCGTTTACTCTGATTTTCCGTTCGACCAAGTTACGCGCAAGCGCCCGGGTAAAAGCAGTAATTGCGCCATTAGTTCCCGAATAATCCAAGAAGTGCTCGCTCCCATAATAAGCTGTTACATTACTTGTATTGATAATACAATCGCCTTCGCTTAAATATTTAATCGCAGGTTTAACAAAATAGTACATGGCAAAAATATTGGTTTGGTAGGTCTTCTCCATTAAATCCAAATCCAGCTTTTCAATTTTTTCAGTAGGATGCTGTTCTCCGGCGTGGTTCACCAGTATGTTCAATTTGCCAAAATGCTTCACCGTTTTTCGTACTGCTTCTGGGCAGAATTTCCTGCTGCGAATGTCACCTTTAATCAGCAAGCATTCGCGTCCTTCTTTTTTCACTAATTCCACAAATAATTTAGTTATTAATTCATCTATAATGAAATAACTGTACCAAAAGCCGAGCATTTATTTTACAAAGGGAACTACAATTATTTATGTGTATTTATTTGCTCAAATGGTAACAAAAATACCCGTAACAAAATTCATATAGCGTTTTATTAAAAATTAAGCGATCCATCGCTACATCCTCATTTACAAGCACTTTATACTTTTCTACACCATCTTTTTAAGATACTTTTACGCACGCGAGTTTTTGGTTTGCAAATTGAAATATAACATACAAAGAGTATAAATAATATTACTCACATTAATTAGTAACCATTAAAAAATAAAATTATGAGCTCAGGAAAAGTATTATTAGGAGTTATAGGTGGTGCGGCTTTAGGTGCTGCTTTAGGATTATTATTTGCCCCCGCAAAAGGCTCTGATGCACGTCAACAATTATCGGATAAAGGCGATGATGTTTGGGAAAATCTAAAAAGTAAATTTGAAGATTTGATTTCTTCGGCTACTGAAGAAATTAATGATGCAAAAAAAGAGGCAAAGGATTCTTATACTAAAGGGAAAGAGAAAGTTCAGGAATTAAAAAATGAATTAAAAGCTAAAGCTTCCCAATATTAAAAAGGGACGATTTTCGAATCTGAACATACTTTTTTTTAAAAAAAAAGATAATCCTTTGGGCACATTAAAGGGATAAATTATAAGGAGATATTTAAAACCTTAATCACCAAACTTCAACACAATTTAAAAATGAAAAAGAACTCAGCTAATATTTTCCTTCAGGAGTCAATAGAGGAAATGGAAAAACGACGCGCTCAAGAATTAATTCTTCTCCAAGCCGAAGTTAAAGAGCTTCGAGAGAATATAAAGCCGAGCAATCTGATTAAAAACACCATTAAATCTGTTACGGATTCTAACGATGTTAAAACAGGAATAGGCAAAACAGTTATTGGTATTGCTACTGGTTTACTTGTTAAGAAGGTCTTATTCAGTAAAACATACAACCCCTTTAAAATGGCTGCAGGTTACTTGCTACAAACAGGTGTCACCGTTCTAGTGACTAATAATTCTGACAAGATATATTTTGTGGGTAAAAAAATATTCAAAAATATATATTCAAAATTTAAGCCTTCTTCAGAAGTAAAGTGAATTTAAATAATTTAAAGAAATATCTTTAGCCTTAGCTTGCTTGTGTTATTCTTAGCTTTATAATTTGCTCAACAACATCGGAGAGGTTAATCATTACATGCCTAAACATAAGTTGATCTGTTTGGGATTTTGCCCAATTCAATAAATTGCCAAGTAAGATAAGCGTGCTCTTGGCAGATGAATTAGTAATCACATCAAAAAAGCCCGTTGCAATTAATACAACGGGCTTTTAATTTGATATATTAAACTTTTCTTAAATCAACCCCCTGTCATTAAGCAATGCTTTTTCGTCGGGTTCGGCACCTCTGAAATTTTTGTACAGCAACATAGGATCTTCTGTTCCACCTTTTTCCAGCACGTTTCTACGGAATTTTATGGCCGTTTCCTGATCAAAAATACCATTCTCTCTAAATGCCTGAAAAGCATCGGAATCGAGTATGGCCGACCATATATAAGCATAGTATCCGGCCGAGTAACCACCCGAAAATATATGATTGAAATAAGTGCTTCTGTAACGCGAAACTATTTCAGGCATCAGATTCATCTTGACCAAGGACTCTTTTTCAAAATCATTTGGATCCATCTCCAAAGGCTGTGTCATGGTATGGTAATTCATATCTAATATAGCTGCGGCCAAATATTCGGTAGTAACAAAACCCTGGTTAAACTTAGCGCTATTTTGAATTTTTGCAATCAACTCATCCGGTATAACCTCTCCCGTTTGATAATGCTTACCATACACTTTCAAAAGTTCAGGTTGGGCAGCCCAATGCTCCATCACCTGCGAAGGAAGTTCAACAAAATCGCGTGGCACAGCAGTTCCTGATAAGGTAGAATACTGACAATTAGAAAGTAGTCCGTGCAAGGCATGTCCAAATTCATGAAAAAGGGTTGTAACCTCATCATAACTTAACAGGGCAGGTGTATCTTCTGTTGGACTGGTGAAATTACAAACCATAGTGATAATTGGGGCAATAGTCTTACCCTCTTTTACTTCTTGTTTACGGTACGAGCTCATCCATGCGCCACCACGTTTGCTTTCGCGCGGATGCAAATCCATAAATAAAATACCCACATGTGCGCCATCCGCCTCCTTCACATCAAACGACATAGCATCGGGATGAGGGGTTGGCAGATCGGTTCTTTTTTCGAACTGTAAACCGTAGAGCTGGTTGGCTGTATAAAAGATGCCATCCACCACATTTTTCAACTCAAAATAAGGTCTGATTTCGCTTTCGTCCAAATCGAATTTTTCCTTTTTAACTTTTTCGGCATAAAACCACCAATCCCAAGGCTCCAATTCAAATCCACCATCTTCGGCATCAATTATTTTTTGCATATCGGCAATTTCCTGTTTGGCCATGCGAAGGGACTTTTCCATCAAAAAGGCAAGTTTAGCATTCACCACCTCGGGTGTTTTGGCCATATTTTTTTCCAGAATAAAAGAGGCATGATTTTTATAACCAAGAAGTTGTGCTCTTTTTAAACGTAGGGAAACAATTTTTTTGATATTTTCTTTGTTGTCGAATTCATTTCCATTGTCGCCACGGTTGATATAAGCCTTAAACAATTCTTCGCGCAATTCCCTGTTCGATGAGTTCTGCAAGAATGGGAATATGCTGGAGTTTTGTGTAGTAAAAATCCATTTACCCTCCTGCCCGTTATCTTTAGCAGTTTTGGCAGCAGCGTCTATTTGTCCTTTAGTAAGTCCTGCAAGATCTTCTTCGTTTTCAATAACCAGCTTGTAATCGTTGGTTTCGTTAAGTATGTTATCACCAAACTTCAAGGTAAGCAAGGAGAGCTCTTCATTCACTTTTCTGAACTCATCTTTTGATTCAGCAGGTAAGTTAGCACCTCCACGAACAAATGCCTCGTAAGATTTTTCGAGTAACATAGCCTGTTCGCCAGATAAAGATAACTCTTCTTTATTATCGTACAGCGTTTTAATACGTTTGAAAAGATCCTCATTCAAATAGATATCGTCGTTTTGCTTAGATATTAAAGGAGCTATTTCCTTGGCTATTTCTTTTAATTCATCATTGGTATTGGCACTGGTAAGATTGTAAAATACACTACTCACTTTTGTCAACAGCGGCCCACTGTATTCCAGCGCCTCAACGGTGTTTTCAAAAGTTGGTTTATTAACGTTTTCAACAATAAGCGCAATGTTTTGCTGTTGCTCTTTAATACCAGCTTCGAAAGCAGGTTTGAAATGCTCCGGTTTTATCTCCGAAAAAGGAGCAACACCGAAAGGTGCTTCATACTCGTTAAAAAACGGGTTCGTGTTCATGGTTGTTTCTGTTTTACATGCACTCATGGCTATGATGAACGCAAACAAAATAAAAATAGTTTGTTTTTGCATATGGCTTATGATTATTTATTTGTTGGGGTACGAAAATAATTAATATTTGTGAAACAAATACTGATGTTTTTCATGTGTTTCGTTGGAAGTGATTCAGATTGAAGATCCAAAATTGAATCTTTACCTAAAAACAACGGCTACTTTGATATCAAAGTAGCCGTTGTTTTAATTATATAATTTTTAACCCTCTGCAAAAACCTTAGTCTTGCATCTTAGCACATAAATACTCGCGATTTAAACGGGCAATATTGGCTATTGATATTCCTTTGGGGCATTCCACTTCACAGGCACCTGTGTTGGTACAATTACCAAAGCCCAACTCATCCATTTTGCTTACCATGGCTTTAGCACGGCGTGCAGCCTCAACTTTACCTTGTGGCAACAATGCCAAGTGGCTCACTTTTGCCGAAACGAACAACATAGCCGATCCGTTTTTACATGCAGCCACACAAGCACCACAACCAATACATGACGCGGCATCCATTGCCTCGTCGGCATCAGGTTTGGGGATTGGAATGGCATTGGCATCGGGTACACCTCCGGTGCTTACCGATGTATAACCTCCTGCTGCAATAATCTGATCGAAACCTGAGCGGTTTACAATTAAATCTTTGATTACAGGAAAACCAGCCGATCGCCATGGTTCAATGGTAATGGTTTCGCCATTTTTAAATCTCCGCATGTGCAACTGACAAGTAGTAATATCATCATCTGGCCCATGTGGACGACCGTTAATATACAACGAACACATACCGCAGATTCCTTCGCGGCAATCGTGGTCAAAGGCAATCGGCTCTTTGTCTTCGTTGATAAGTTGTTCGTTCAGGATGTCCATCATTTCAAGGAATGAGGAATCGGGCGATACTGCATCTAAATGGTATGTCTCAAAACGACCTTTATCTCGTGCATCGTTCTGACGCCAAATTTTTAGATCTAAACTTATATTATTATCCATTTTTCTCTGTTTAACTATTGAACCTCAATTAACTCACACCCTTATTTGTAGTTTCGCTGAGCGATTTTAACCACCTCAAAGGTAAGCTCTTCCTTGTGCATCACAGGTGCTACATCTTGACCCTGATATTCCCAACAAGCAGAATAAGCAAACTTATCGTCCTGACGTAAAGCCTCTCCTTCCTCTGTTTGATACTCCTCACGGAAGTGTCCCCCACATGATTCTTCACGCTGAAGTGCGTCACGAGCCATTAAATCGCCAATGGTAATAAAGTCGGTCAAGCGCGATGCTTTTTCCAGTTCTACGTTCATTCCATCGGTAGATCCGGGTATCTTAACATTAGTCCAGAACTCTTTTTTAATTTCGGCAATTCGGTCAATGGCATGTTGCAAACCTTCTTTGTTACGCGCCATGCCCACAAAATCCCACATTACAAGGCCAAGCTCTTTGTGCAGGCTATCCACGGAACGTTTACCCTTAACAGCCAATATTTTTTCAAACTTCGCTTTGGCAGTAGTTTCGGCCTCCACAAATTCTTTTTCATCACCCGTCATCCTTGGTGTGCGGATATCGTCGGCCAAATAGTTTTGAATAGTGTATGGCAATACGAAATATCCATCGGCCAAACCTTGCATAAGTGCCGAAGCCCCAAGACGGTTGGCACCGTGGTCGGAGAAATTAGCTTCGCCAGCGGCAAACAGTCCGGGAACAGTTGTTTGTAATTCGTAATCCACCCAAATACCTCCCATTGTGTAATGGATAGCAGGATAGATCATCATAGGTGTTTCGTACGGGTTGTCATCCACAATTTTGTCGTACATCTGGAAAAGGTTTCCGTAACGAGCACGGATCGTTTCTTCACCCAAACGTTCGATAGAGGATTTAAAATCAAGATAAACCGCCAATCCGGTAGATCCTACGCCAAATCCGGCATCGCATCTTTCCTTGGCAGCACGTGAAGCAACGTCGCGGGGTACAAGGTTACCAAAAGCAGGATATCTTCTTTCAAGATAATAATCTCTGTCCTCTTCTTTTATATCTGTTGGCTTAAGTTTATTGGCACGAATGGCTTCTGCATCTTCTTTCTTTTTAGGAACCCAGATACGACCATCGTTACGCAACGACTCCGACATCAATGTTAATTTTGATTGGAACTCACCGTGAACAGGAATACATGTTGGGTGAATTTGAGCAAAACATGGGTTGGCAAAAGCAGCTCCTTTTTCAAAAGCTTTAATCGCTGCCGATCCGTTGGATCCCATGGCATTGGTACTTAGGAAGAAGGTGTTTCCATATCCTCCGGTAGCTAATACAACGGCATGTGCAAAATGACGGGTAAACTCACCTGTAACCAAATTGCGGGCAATAACACCGCGTGCTTTGCCATCCACAATTACAATGTCAACAATCTCAGTACGTGTATACAAATCTACAGTACCGGCATTTACTTGGCGCATCAAAGATTGATAGGCACCAATTAAAAGCTGCTGCCCGGTTTGTCCTTTGGCATAAAAAGTACGGCTTACTTGTGCACCACCAAACGAACGGTTATCGAGTAAACCGCCATATTCGCGTGCAAATGGCACACCTTGCGCCACACATTGGTCAATGATATCATTACTTACCTGAGCCAAACGGTACACATTGGCTTCGCGAGCACGATAGTCACCCCCTTTAACCGTATCATAAAACAAACGATGAACAGAGTCACCATCATTAGGATAGTTTTTTGCGGCATTGATACCACCCTGTGCTGCAATAGAGTGTGCACGACGCGGAGAATCCTGTATGGTAAAGTTTTTTACTTTAAAACCCATTTCACCAAATGAGGCCGCTGCCGAAGCTCCTGCCAATCCGGTTCCCACCACTATAATATCGAGGTTTCGTTTATTTGAGGGGTTAACCAACTTTTGGTTATTCTTATAATTTTCCCATTTCTGAGCCAATGGCCCCTGGGGTATCCTTGAATCTAACTTCATATCTCAACTATTTATTAATGGATTAAGATTGAAAAAATAAAAACTGTGCAATGGCTATAACCGAAAATCCGATACCTACCACCCAGGCAAAGATTACACCTACAACGGTCAATCGCTTACGCCATATATTATTACTGGCACCCAACGATTGAAATGCCGACCAAAACCCATGGGTAAGATGCAAGGCCAAACCTAACGAACCCAACACGTAAAGTATCACTACCCATAGCTGCGAAAAAGTGGCATTAACGAGGGCATAGGAATTTTCAACCTGCGTTTCAACTCCGGCCACGTCGATGTGCGTGTGATCCAAAAGCGGATCGCCAGTTAATCTCATCTTAACCCAAAATTGCCACACGTGAACAACAAGGAAAGCAAAGATAGTAAGACCCAGCACCCACATGTTCTTTGATGCCCACATCACATCCTTTGTTTTGTTGCCAGAGTCGTACTTGTCGTTGCCGCGTGCTTTGTTGTTTTGTGCAGTCAACAAGCTTCCGTAAAGAATGTGCACAAAAAAACCAAGACCCAATAAGGGCTCCATAATCCTAATCAAAGGATTGGTAGCCATAAAATGAGCCGCAGCGTTAAATAAATCTCCGCTTTCGTCAAACAAAAGCAAAGAATTCACCGTAAGGTGTATCACCAAAAAGGTAACTAAAAAAAGCCCCGATAAGCTCATCAGCAGCTTCTTCCCAATGGAGGAACATAATAAATTACTCATACAGTTTAATATTTAAATCTCTAAATTATTTTGAATTCTGGATTTGCGCTTGCAAAGGTAGTATGTTAGCGGTGTTTTGCAATGGTAATAAAGAAATAAATCTCTATTTAAAATCCGTCTAAGTATGTATTATTTCCTGTTTATAACCAGCACTTTAACTTAAACACCTAAAATAATATAAACCTAAAAACCTCATCAGAACATCTTTTTTTATTAAAAATTAAAACCAATATCTAACAAACGTTAATTAAAGCATTTGGTTTACGTTATAAAACTTAAAAACCACAACCTATCTCTCTTTTTAATTTAGGCAAAGTTTTATATTTTTGCACTCATATATTTTAGGTATCATAACCTTATTATAGAGTTACCTCAATTTTGAAAACATAACGCGGCAAAATAAACTATCCTATGACCGAAGAAATTGAATTGTTAATGGATGTGACCAAGGAAAAGATGGACAAGACTATTGAACATCTGGATCACCAGCTAATTAAAGTTAGAGCAGGAAAGGCTAACCCCGGCATGCTTGAGGGTATTATGGTTGATTACTATGGATCAATGACCCCCTTGCAACAAGTGGCCAATATCAATACGCCCGATCCAAGAACTATTGCCATACAACCATGGGAGAAACCTATGATAGTGCCAATTGAAAAGGCTATTATGGCAGCAAACTTAGGATTAAACCCCGAAAACAATGGGGAATTGATACGCATTAATGTACCTCCTTTGACCGAAGAAAGACGTAAAGATTTGGTGAAGCAAGTAAAAAGGGAGGCTGAAGAGGCTCGTATAAGTTTACGTAACATCAGAAGGGAAGCCAACGAGGAGCTAAAAAAGATGTTGAAAGATGGTTTGCCCGAAGACAGCCAGAAAGATGCAGAAGCAGATGTTCAAAAACTAACAGACTCTTATTCAGATATTATAGAAAATCACATAAGCACTAAAGAAAAGGATATTTTGACTATTTAGTGTTTGAGGGTTAAAAGAAGTATTGATAAGGTTTCAACTATAGCAGTTGAAACCTTTTTTTATGATCCCAAACGCCAATTTAGACTTCCTTTATCGGTTATTGCCCCACACCGGGCACATACTTGTGAATGATATTTAAAAGATCTTCGTAGCCAATGGGTTTGGCAATATAATCGTCGCAACCTGCCAAAGCCGATTTTTCGCGTTCCTCGGACATGGCATATGCCGTTTGGGCTATTACAGGAACCTTGGGATTAATTTTTTTAATTTCGTGTGTTGCTGCATAGCCATCCATTTCGGGCATTTTAATATCCATTAAAACCAAATCAATATTGCCAATACGCTTGAATATTTCAATGGCCTCTAAACCTGTGCGCGCCCATATTAAACTTGCATTAGAAATGGACAAAGCCACTTCAAGATATCTAAAGTTATCCTCTTCGTCCTCGGCAATCAAAAAAGTTTTTCCCTCCCAATTATATACCTCTACCTTATTCGTTTCTATATATTTGTGATTGGCATTACTCACCTTATGAAAGGGTATGGTAAAATAAAAGGAAGTACCCACATTTTGCTCTGATTCTATCCAAACTTTTCCACCCATTAATTCCAGTAAATCCTTAACCAGTGAGAGGCCAATCCCCGTTCCGCCATAAAGCGTCTGACGCCCCTCCGAAAATTTGTAGAACCGTTCAAAGATACGTTCTTCCTTACCTACAGGCAGTCCTATACCAGTATCCTTAACGTAAAACTGAAGTAAGCCTTCATTTATAAGCTCATAGCCGAACTCCACAAATCCCCTGTCGGTAAATTTGATGCCATTGCCCACTAAATTTGCCAGCACCTGTTTTAAGCGTGTGCCATCGGTAAGCACCATTGTATTTTTATCAGCTATACCTTCCTTTAAATACAGCTTGATATTTAACTGCCCTCTTCGTCTTATATCGTTATTAAAACTATCGTACACTTCCTGAAGCACATCATGCAGGCATACAGCCGAATTGCGCACTTGTAATTGTCCGGTATCAATTTTTGAAATATCAATTAAATTTTCGACAATGGTCAGGAGATTTTTTACGTTTAGATTGATTAAATTAACAAACTCTTCTTTTTCTGGACCACTTATTTCCTTGTGCGATAACAAATTACTAAAACCCAAAATGGCATTCATGGGAGTTCGTATTTCGTGCGACATGTTAGATAAGAAAGAGCTTTTCAACACATCTGATTCTTCGGCCTTAACAACAGCCCGCATCAATTTTTCGCGTTCTTGCCCTAAAATATTTTGATACCGCAACTCTTTCTCCAGGCTAAAGCTCATGGCATTAATAAAAGAAACCAATGGAAACAGGGTAGCTATATTTATAAACAGAAAAACAATTCCTAAATTTACATAATCCGAAAAATTTGCATTCAAGAATATATCAACCGTAATAAAGTTGGCTTGATGTAATACGGCCAATACCAATAACATGGCAGCATTAAATACAACTGAATACATACCCGCTTTGCGTCCTAAAAGCATTCCCGACAACATGGAAAAGGACAGCAACATGACCAAGCCCAGGGACGCAAAGGTGTTTAAAACAAACAACAGACCAGCTAAAAGATAAACCGATAGCAGAACCCATATGACCCTGAGTCGGAAAGGAAAGTTTTTTATAGTACCAACAAATACCACACTTAAAAAAATAAATGTGCTCATAATTGCCAATACGTAATCCTCATTTTGCAGAAAAGAGATAGTATAGTATAGATAAACCATTAAACCAATAGCCGTGAGAGCCAAGGTAAAATAGTGGAATACTCGTTCGCGCCAGTAATGAAAACCTCCTTTAGAAGGAACAGTTGTTGGCCCTAACTTCCTTTTAATCCAAACATTAAGCCTACGTGCTGTTTTACTTGTTTTTGCTGCCATAAATAAAAAGCAGGGTATTTATTATATATCCTGCACCTTTAATATACTATCTGCCCATTTATGAGGCATAAAGATAAAAAAATCCATTTTATATCAAATTCATATTCATCAAAAACTACAATCCTTTCGCCAGTGGTTTTTCTCCCCCCGGCAATATATGAGAAATTTACTTTCGACTAAGGGGGCAATTATTGCAAATTTCTATTTTTTGCTGTTCGTTTAGTACCTTATGGCGAAATTGATTAAAAACCGGATTCGACCAAATTTCGCTTAGTTTTTGCTTCTTCATATTTCCCATCACGTGCGTTGCATTTTTATCAAAGCAACAGGGCACTACATCTCCTTTCCAAGTTACCACTGCCGAGCTCCAATGTTTCCAGCAATTGTTACGCAACTTGCCCTTTAACTGCACCGATCCATCGCTTAATTTTTGGTAGCGCGATAGATTTTTCAAGGTAGGTAGCAAATGTTCTTTCTTTTCGGCATTGTACACCTGTGCCCGTTTTACTTCCACCATATCAACACCCAACTGTTTTGCCATCAGCTCAAAATCCTTAATTTGATGTTGGTTGTGCGAAAAGGCCAAAAACTGGAGTCTGATAATGGGATATTGTGAGCGGGCTTCCTTTTTGGCCTTCACCAAATTTTTAACACCCTCAATTACTTTTTGAACATCCCCTCCAATCCTATATTTTTCGTACACCTCCTGCGTGGTGCCATCCAATGAAACCACCAACACATCCAATCCGCTCTGCACCGTTTTAACCGCTTGCCTATCATTTAGAAATTGGCCGTTGGTGGATGTTTCTACAACCAATCGAGCCTTTTTCGCTTCTTTTACCAATTCGAAAAAATCTGGGTGCATATACGGCTCACCCTGAAAATACATATTCAAATGCCATAACGATTTATGTCTACTATCAATAATATGCCGAAAACTATTAACCGTAAGCATTCCTTTAGATCGGGTAAGTATGCCCATACCCGTTGGACATTCCGGACATTTTAAATTACATACATTGATAGGCTCCACACTAAGAGCCAAGGGATAACCCCAAGCATAAGGCTTTTTGAGCACAACACTAATACCATTTGACAAGTAAAGTTTTACTGCGTTAACTAAACGCACAAAACTAAACGTACGCAGATACGCTGCGGCCAGAAGGCCATGCGCTGTTATACTTTTAATTGGCTTGTAATAAATCAAATACCTGATCAAGATTTGGGGATAAAATAATTTCTGTTCTTCGGTTTTTTCTTCTGGCATCCGGGGTTTTGGAAGCATCTAAAGGCACAAACTCGCTTCTTCCGGCGGCTGTTACCCTCGCTGCGTTGATAGATGAGTTTTGTAATATGATGCGTGTAACCGATGTCGCTCTTTTAACACTCAAGTCCCAATTATCTAAAAGCACCGTACTTTTATAAGGTACATCGTCCGTATGGCCTTCCACCAAAACGTTGATATCCGATTTTTGTTCCAGCACCCCAGCAATCTTTTTCAAAGCGCTTACCCCTATATTGCTCACCTGATAGCTTCCCGAGCTAAAAAGCAATTTCTCCTCCATCGAAACATAAACCTTTCCGTTTTTTATATGCACAGCCAGCTCATCGCTGCCAAAATCGGTAAGGGCATTAGCCACGGTGGTTCGCAGCGCATTCATGAGCGAATCTTTTTCGCTCAAGGCTCTTTCGAGTTCAAAAAGACGCTTATTTCTGCCTTCGAGCTCAGCTTCTACGGCACGTAAATTGGCCGAGGCCGTCTCCAAACCCAGTTTTTTGACTGCCAACTCCCGCTCTGCCCTTACTAAAGCATCCTCCCTATCCTGCAATTGCTGATGTAGTTGCTGCAAATTTTGCAACAACTTGGCCGATTCAGGTGAGTCGTTCAATGCTCCAGCGTTTTGTAAAAGATCATTGTATTGTGCCATCAACTCATTATTGCGATTTTTCAAACTCCAACTTTGTTTTGCTAAACGCACAGTATCTTTCGCCAATGCATCCACTGCCTCCTTTAAGCGCTTCACTTCGGCTCTTAGCTCGTTATTATCAACTTCCATACTCTGGTAGCCTTGCTCCAATCGTTTGAGTTCCGCGTTATTCTCCCGCTCTTTTTCTTGCAACTCTTGGTACTGTTTCAAAGGTATACAAGCAGTAAAGGCCGTTAGTGTTAGCGTTAATAATATGGCATGTTCTATCTTCATTGTTTTGTGTTTTATCATGGCTCAAATATCACAATAATTTTACGAAGAATAAAAGAAGTTCTAATATTAATGGGAGTTTAATTCGTCCTAAAACATTATATTTGCAACCAGCATATTTTAACCCCAACCACACAGAATGATAGAAGAAGGGCACAGCTTACTGCAACAGATCAATACCCCTGATGATTTAAAGAAATTCAGCGAGAAAGACCTGACACAAATTTGTGGCGAGCTAAGAGAATTCATCATCGATGCCGTGTCGTGCAATCCTGCCCATTTTGGGGCCAGCCTTGGCGTGGTTGAACTTACTGTTGCATTGCATTATGTTTTTAACACCCCCTACGATAAATTAATATGGGACGTGGGCCATCAGGCTTATGGGCATAAAATTTTAACCGAACGAAAAAACCGTTTTCATACCAATAGAAAATACGGAGGACTGAGCGGTTTCCCCAATATTTTTGAAAGTAAATACGATGCTTTTGGGGTGGGACATTCTTCCACTTCTATTTCGGCAGCGCTAGGCATGGCAATTGCAGCAAAGAAAAACAAAGAAAAAAACAAACAAATTGTAGCCATAATAGGCGACGGCAGCATGACTGCCGGAATGGCCTTTGAAGGACTCAACAACCTGAGCAAGTCAAAAACCAATATGCTTGTTGTTTTAAACGACAACAATATGGCCATCGACCCCAGCGTGGGCGGTCTCAGTGATTACCTGCTCGATATATCCACCTCGCAAACTTATAACAAAGTGCGACGTGAAGTGATTCGTGGTTTGGAAAAATTAAAAATCACCGGACCCGATTCCAGAAGCAAGATTGTTGCCATCAACAATAGCATAAAATCACTCCTAACCAAACAATCCAATATATTTGAAGGGTTAAACATACGGTATTTTGGCCCAGTTGATGGGCACGACATCCATCACTTGGTTAAAGTGCTAAACGATCTGAAAAATATTCCCGGTCCCAAAGTTTTGCATTGCATTACCAAAAAAGGTAAGGGTTTTAAATTGGCCGAGGAAAACCAAACTGCGTGGCATGCACCCGGCGCGAAATTCAATAAACTAACGGGCGAAAACATGGATACTACTCCATCCACCCCCCGTCCCCCGCGCTTTCAGGATGTTTTTGGACATACCATTGTAGAGCTAGCCGAAAAAAATGAAAAAATAATGGGCATTACCCCCGCCATGCCAACCGGTTGTTCTCTGAATATCATGATGGAGAAAATGCCCAACAGAGCATTTGATGTAGGTATAGCCGAACAGCATGCCGTTACTTTTGCCGCAGGTTTGGCCATTGAAGGAATGCTCCCATTTTGCAATATTTACTCCTCCTTTATGCAACGGGCCTACGATCAAGTCATCCACGACGTAGCACTGCAAAATCTCAACGTGGTGTTTTGCCTCGACAGAGGGGGACTAGTGGGAGCCGACGGTGCTACCCACCACGGCATTTACGATCTGGCTTTTTTTCGCCCTATCCCAAATATGATTATCTCCTCGCCACGAAACGAGGAGGATTTGCGCAACCTAATGTACACCGCACAGTTGCCCAACAAAGGGCCTTTTGTGATACGCTATCCTCGCGGATTAGGCAGCACCATTGAATGGCAAACACCATTTAAGGAAATAGAAATAGGCAAAGGCGAAAAACTCAAAGAGGGCAATGATGTTGCCTTTATAACCATTGGACCCATAGCAAACAAAGCATTACAAGCTTGTGAAAAACTGGATGAAGAAGGAATATCAGCAGCCTTGTACGATTTGCGATTTGCGAAGCCGCTGGATACTGAAATGCTTACCGAGATATTTAAAAAGTACAAAAAAGTAATTACCGTTGAGGATGGTACCGTTATAGGCGGAATAGGAACCGCCGTGACTGAATATATGGTGGAGCACGGATTTAGCGCCCAGATTAAAAAATTAGGTGTCCCCGATATTTTTATCGAACATGGAACACAAACGGAGCTGATACGTGATTGTGGCTTTGACAAGCAGGGAATGATGGATGCTGCAAAAAGTTTGTTTTCAGATTATGAGATTATGAGATAAGGGATGAATAGATTAATTGAATGAAGCACTTTGTAGATATTGCCGTCAGATTTAACTGACGGTCAATATAAATTACTGATTAATTGAACTTTAGCCACATTTCCTCACCTTATAGAAACTAACACCTTCTTATTTCCTCATCCCGAATTTCCACCCGTCTTATTTTTCCACTTATTGTTTTAGGTAGTGCTTCTACAAACTCAACAATTCGAGGATATTTATACGGTGCTGTCACATTTTTAACGTAATCCTGAATCTCTTTTCTCAGCCCTTCATCGCCCGGAGCATATTCCGGTGCAAGCACAATAGTAGCTTTTACCACTTGACCGCGAATTTCGTCGGGTACTCCGGTAATGGCACATTCAACAACGGCAGGATGCGTCATCAGAGCACTCTCAACCTCAAAAGGCCCGATGCGATAGCCGGAACTTTTTATCAAATCGTCGGCACGACCCACGAACCAGTAATATCCATCTTCGTCAAAGTATGCAATATCACCGGTGTGATAAATTCCATTATTCCAGGCTTCATTGGTGCGTTCCTCATCCCGATAGTACGATTGAAAGAGTCCGATTGGTGGTTTTTTTCTGTCGGCGATAATTACAATCTGCCCCTCTTCCCCAATTTCGCAATCTGTGCCATCCGGCTTAAGTAACCTTACTTTGTATTGTGGCGAAGGAATACCCATAGCACCGGGTTTTGGAGTCATCCATGGAAAAGTTCCAATCAAGGCAGTAGTTTCGGTTTGTCCGAAAGCTTCCATGAGCATAATTCCTGTTTTCTCCTGAAAAATCTCGAACACCTTTGAGTTTAAAGCCTCTCCCGCTGTTGTACAATACTTTAGCGAGGACAGATCGTAGGCCAAAAAATCTTCTTTTATCATAAAACGGTAAACGGTGGGAGGAGCACAAAACGAAGTGATTTTATATTTTGCGATAACCCCAAGCATGTCGGCCGGAGTAAATTTTTTATGATCGTATATAAAAACCGTGCATCCTGCCATCATCTGACCATAGAGCTTACCCCAAACTGCTTTTCCCCAACCCGTATCGGCCACAGTCAAATGTCTGCCATCTTCTGATGAGTTGTGCCAAAAACAGGAGGTTACAATATGACCCAAAGGATAGGCAAAATCATGGGCAACCATCTTAGGGTTCCCGGTTGTTCCTGAGGTAAAATAGAGCAAAGATATATCGTTGAGTTCCGACATTTGGTTGGGTCCATTAAACGCAGGAGCTTGGTCAATCCCTTCAGAAAAGTTACCCCATTCTTCAGGAAATATTGGGCCGGTTGAAATCACTGTTTTTAGTGAGTGACATTGGGGTATGGCTGCATTGATATGATTAACCACATTTTCCTCGCCTACGGCAACAATGGCTTTTATCCCGGCAGCTTTGCACCGGTACGAAATATCTTTCTCGGTAAGGAGATGAGTTGCAGGTATAGTTACTGCACCTATTTTATGGAGTGCAATAATGGAATACCAAAACTCAATCCTGCGCATAAGAATTAGCATTACCTTGTCGCCATGCCCTAATCCCAGGGTTTGGAAATAGGACGCGGTTTGGTCGGTATTCTCTTTTAGGTCACGATAGCTTATTTCTTTTTCTTCCCCTTCATCATTCACCCAAAGTATGGCATGCTTATCCGGCTCTGTACGGGCATATTCGTCAACAATATCGTATCCAAAGTTAAAATTTTGGGGGACAGTAATCTTGAAATTATTTTGAAAGTCGTGGAGTGATTCGAACTCGGGTTGTGCCAGGTAATTTTTATATAATTGCATTCTTATAACAGCTTCTCGTTAATTTTGGCGCAAGTTATAAAAACTGCCACAATTGACACTTCTTTTTTAACCTGAAAAATGCACGCATTTTTCACTTTCCGCTATCATAGGCGGAAAGCCGAAAAAGTTTAAGTAAACTTTTTCGAGGGTTAACCCTTTGGTGCCCTATTCATAAAATTTACGAATAAGGCAGGTTAAAAGTTTGCGATGAACGACAGGATAAAATTCCTCCCAGGGGCAGAAATACCTGAACTATATGGACGGTACCGTTGGTCGCTTAGATTTTCTAAACCTGCACTAATGGTAAAACTATCCGACAAATCATACAGCGATTTCACATTGAAAGCACACCATGCAGGCGAATAAGTATTTCCATTTTTATCCTTGGCGTAAATATCGTTTTTACCTTGTTCCTCAAAAGCTAAATCCTCATGTTTTCGCTGGCTCTGGTAGTTGGCATAAAACTGCAAATGTAATTTTTCGGCTCTGAAATTTAAACGGCTTGTTCCGAACAATGGTGCTGCATGACGCGAGGGGCTGGTG
>JAGXIP010000279.1 GCA_024635585.1 Saccharicrinis sp.
CTGCGTTTTATACCTGAAATTATAAATGGGCTTTTTTTTCTTAGAAAAGTGACTCTTCGTATCGTAAACGATATTTTTAGCTATCCAATAATAAGCTGCCCCAATTCTATCAGAATCGCTGACTAACTTATGATTATAGATTGAGGCCAATGCACCAATGCTGGCTACTTTGGGGCCAATGGAATCAACCATTAACTTAACCTCATCTCTGATGATTTGACCTTGCAGACTAAGACCTGAAAAATATATTAAAACAATTAAAAAATATCTCACAATAACAAGGATATAATGTACAATTAAAGTAGTTAGGTAGTAAAATTAACAATTCTTTACAAACTAAAGCTCACCTACTCACAAGTTTTATGGTTACAACCAATGTTTTTGATATACGCACCTGTATCAGGGTTAAAAGTCGTAAGTGGCAAGATATGAGTATCAAGAATAGAAAATAAAGAATTGAGAATTTGTACGTGAGAATAAAGACATAAAAAATCCCTATTCTGGTTTTCTAAGCAATAGAGCCAGCAAAACAAAAATAGGGATAAAATATAAAAATCGTCGGTCGGCAATCTTCTCCATGCCTCCTCTTTCCTTGCTCAAAAGCTCAAAACTTAAAAACCTACCTATCCGCTTTAAGTCTATCGGCCATTGCCTTACCCAAGCGAAGACAAGCCTCGTATTTATCGGCTTTAAGGGCATGTTTTTCTTCCACGCTCTCTCCTACCAATTCCCAATTGAGTTCTTCGCCAATGGCGGTCAGTTTTTTCACAGAGGCTCCGGCCCACGAAAACGAGCCCAATATGCCTAGGTAATGATCTTTAACACCCATATGTCGTAATTTGGTGGTGAGGGATTCCATATTGGGATGTAGCTCATTACAATAAGTAGGGCTTGCTAAAATTACGCCCTTGTATTTAAATATATCGGAAAGAATATACGAAGCATGTGTTTTTGACACATCGTACAAACGGATATGCTTAATGCCATTTTCGGCCATTTCGCGAGCCACCGCTTCGGCCATCTCTTCAGTGTTTCCGTACATCGAAGCATAGGCTACAACCACCCCTTCTTCGGTTTCGAACTTGCTCCAGCGGTCGTACAAGCCTATCACCTCCTTGATATTATTTCTCCAAATTGGGCCATGAGTAGATGCAATCATTTTAATATCGAGTCCCTGTAGCTTGGAGAGTGCCTTTTGAACCGGCGAACCATATTTACCTACAATATTCGAGTAATACCTGCGCATCTCATCACGGTAATTTTCAAAATCAAATTCGTCATCGAAAATACCACCATCTAAAGTGCCAAAAGTACCAAAGGCATCTGCCGAAAATACAATCTTTTCGCTTACTTCGTATGTTACCATGGTTTCGGGCCAATGTACCATTGGGGCCATATAAAATTGCAAGGTATGCTTACCCAAATTTAGGGTATCACCCTCATTCACCTCCACTGTATTGTCCGAAATGCCAAAATATCCCTCCAACATGGGCAATGTTTTTTTATTACCTACAATTTGAATGTTGGGATACATTTTTTTTATGATGTCGATTGAACCTCCATGATCAGGTTCCATATGATTTACAACAAGATAGTCGATGGAGCGATCGCCAATAATTGCTCTTATTTTTTTCAGATATTTTTCTACCTGACCTATCTCCACAGCGTCAATCAAGGCCACTTTTTCGTCATCGATAAGGTAAGAATTATAGGCCACGCCACGATCTATAGGCCACATGTTTTCAAAAAGATGGGTTCTTCGGTCGTTCACTCCAACGTAATAAACGTCGTCAGTCAATTTTACTGGCTTGTACATATATATTTAATTTATTATTTACATTCCTGGTTTGGCAAAAGTAAATAAAACAATCGATAGGTAAAATCTAAATTGGAAAGACTTTAGACAGTTTGAGATATGAGTATCAAGATATGAGTATTAAGACAATGGTACTGTGTAGAAATACCAAAGCCTCCCTAAATAAAATAGGAAGGCTTTGAATATATTACAGTCAATCTAAAGTTGCAACTTCTTTCTTGATTCTTGATACTTATATCTTGATACTTGATACTAATGGAATGAAGCTTACCGCATACGAATCAGCAACCAGGTATCATCGTACTTTGGATAGTCTGTCCGTATATCACCCACTCTGTTGCGAGCGGCCATTTCGACATTATAAGCCGAAACAGAAACACGATAAAGACCATTTTCGTTTTCCAGGATAACCGGAGTAAAGCCTTCGCTGATTAAGGTGTTTTTGTAGGTGCGGGCATTGTCGAGCACCTTAAACGAACCAATAATTACATAATACTTGTAACTAACATCGTCCGGGGATTCAATCACCTTCACCTTTTCCTCTTTAATTACAATAGGTTTAGGTGCAACAGTCGGTTTCACTTTAGGCTCCTCCTTAACGTATGGCGAGTCGCTATCGCTAAAGCTCGAACTTCCTGAGTCCTTCAATCCTCTGCACCCAATCACCGAAAGGGTTAAGATGGTTAATAGAAATAATTTATTCATCACAAACATTTTTAGGTTTTCTTATTTTAAATTCCCTCAAAAATATAACATTCTTTGCAAAAGAATGAATTAATTTCAGTGGAACTAAGTGAAAACATTCTATTACCTTCAAAAAATAAAATAATCTGCTATATTTGAACAATTACACGATGATATTTAGATGAAAAACAAAGCACGATATACCAAACGGAAAATGACCCGTCGATTTAAGAGGATGGGATTGTTTACTTTTATTTTACTGCTTTTGGCCGTATTGATAGGCGGAAGGTTCTATCGTTATATTAATGCGCCCAATGTAGATTTGACCAATGTTGAATCACCTTATATCCTTATACCTAACGGAACCAATTTTTTCCAGCTTAAAGCTATTCTGATAGAATCGGGAGCCATTAAGGACATGAGTAGTTTTGAATGGGTAGCACAAAAAAAGGACTATCCCGAAAAAATAATTAGCGGTAGATACAAATTGGTGGATAGAATGTCGAACAACAGACTGGTAAATTTATTGCGCAGCGGCCGTCAGGAGCCTTTAAATCTCACCTTTAACAACATCCGAAAATTAGAACAGCTGGCTTCGGTGGTGAGTATGAAGCTGATGCTTGACTCCGCCGCATTGATGGACTTGTTAAATAATACAGATTACATATCAGAACTTGGATTTAACTCAAGCACTTTGCCTTCTATGTTCATCCCGAATACCTACCAAATTTACTGGAATACAGATGCAAAAAGCTTTATCGAAAGAATGAAGCGGGAGTACGATAGTTTTTGGACCGATGAGAAAATTAAAAAAGCCGAAGCTAAAGGATTATCGCCTACACAAGTATCTGTATTAGCTTCCATTGTAGATGAAGAAACGCAAAAGGCAGATGAAAAACCAAAGGTGGCAGGCTTGTATTTAAATCGATTAAACATTGGAATGCGCCTGCAGGCCGACCCTACCCTAAAATATGCCTTGGGCGATTTTACCATTAAACGCTTGTTAAATGACGATAAAAACATAGAATCACCCTATAACACCTATAAATACGCCGGATTGCCTCCCGGTCCCATCCGCATACCTTCCATTACAGGTTTAAATGCTGTGTTAAATGCCGAGCCTCACAGCTATTTATACATGTGTGCTAAAGAAGATTTTTCGGGCTACCACAACTTTGCCAAAACACTGGCACAACACAACCTAAACGCTGCCCGTTACCGAATTGAGCTGAATAAAAGAGGGATAAGAAGGTAAAATGGCGGATGGCTTGTAGCTGATAGCGATTGGCGGATGGCATTTAGCTGATGGCTTTTGGCTGATGACGATTGGGGATGGCAAAAAAAATCACACTTTTCGCACTTGAAACTTACCTGTATGAACAATGATTTTAACTTTAAGAACTTAGAGGTTTGGCAAAAGTCCTTGATTTTGCAGATTATGTCATTGAAATTACTGAAAATCTGAATACCAATAGAAACCACTTAAGGTTATTGGAGCAAATAGAAGCATCTTCTGCTTCCATACCTCAAAACATAGCCGAAGGCAAAGGAAGACAAACTGACAAAGACTTTGCTAAATCCCTTACCTATTCAAGAGGTTCGCTTTACGAAACAATTACCTTACTGCATCTATTTTTCAAAAGGAAATGGATATCCATCGAAACATTGCAAGAAGCCGAAATTAAAGCCGCAGTAATTGCCAAAATGATTAACGCACTATTAAATAAACTTAGGGAATTGGGCAGCTAATGGCTAGTGGTAGTTGGCTATTAGCCATCGGCCATAAGCCATCAGCTATCATCCAATCTCAATCCTCCCTTTAAAAACCATAATAGCTGCGCCTATCAGCCAAATGTTATTAAAACCTGTTTTATCGTTTCCATCAAAATGAACTTGCAGTTTGCCACCTTTCACATCCACATCAAATAATTTTGCCTGCTTATTCTTAACAAAAGTAGCTATGGACGAGGCTACAACACCCGTTCCGCAGGAGTAGGTTTCCCCTTCAACCCCTCTTTCGTAGGTTCTTACTTTAATACGGTTACCTCCCAACTCTTCCACATAATTTACATTGGTTCCACTGGGTTTGTATTCTTCCGAGTATCTTATTTCACTTCCGTTTTTTACAATATCAATAGCATCTATATTATTTTTATGAGCGACGTAATGAGGCACCCCTGTATTTAAAAAGTAATGGCTCTCACCCGCATCTATCTTTGCTACATCTGTCATCTTAAGGCTTACTATACCCTTTTCATATTTGGCAATATGCATACCGTCCTCTGCTTCAAAATTAAATTCTGCAGCATTCTTTACCGCGCCAATACGCACAGCAAAAGCAGCTATGCATCTACCGCCATTGCCACACATCGAAGCTGGCTTACCATCGCTATTATAATAACGCATTGTAAAATCAACCTCTGCCTCAGCATGATTTTCCAATAGCATCAGTCCGTCGGCACCAATACCCATCCTCCGGTCGCATAAAAAGCTGACAAGCTCCACATTATTGCTGTCAAAATTTCCATCCCTATTGTCAATGATAACAAAGTCGTTACCAGTACCTTGGTATTTATAAAAGTCAATTAGCATCATTTATATATTAAAGTAGTTGATTTATAGTAATATTTGCACGAAATTTATAGCTAACACAATGAACAAAGCTAAGTAAAAATCAGTTAAAGTTAGGTTAACACATAGTAATCCGCACCATTAAGGCATATAATTTGACATTTTTGAAGTCATTATTTCTCTTCCTAATTTACAGGTAAGATATAAAAAGCTGTTGAAGATCTTTTCAACCTTATGATTTTATAACAAAATATGCAGTACCGATAAGGTATTTTAAATTAAAAATTTTTAGCTATGAATGTAAAAAAGTATTTTTTTGTGTTTTTAACCGCCGTGCTTGGTGCAATTGTGGGTGTATATGCTTTTGTTTTGATAGCAAAACCCGAACAACAAATTTTGACTGTTGAAAAACAGATGGTTCCTGCAGCCCGATATGCATCTATTGCTTCGTCGGTTCCGGTTGGCATACCCGATTTTACAGTAGCCGCCGAAAAGTCAGTGGAAGCAGTAGTTCACGTAATGACCAAAGCTACGGTTTCAGATAAGGGTTATTCGCAAGGCAACCCGTTTTACGAATTTTTTTATGGTCCTCGCGGTGGAATGTCACCCGATAGAAGCCCCGTGATGGGCTCTGGATCAGGGGTCATCATCTCAGCGGATGGCTATATCATCACCACCCACCATGTGATTGATAAAGCCGATGAAATTCAGGTGGTGCTCAACGACAGAAGATCGTACAAAGCAACTTTGGTGGGCACCGACCCTACAACCGACATTGCTTTGTTGAAAATTGAGGAAAATGATCTCAAGTTTCTCACCTATGGCAATTCCGACGACTTACGGATAGGCGAATGGGTGCTGGCCGTGGGTAATCCTTTTAACCTCACCTCTACTGTTACCGCAGGGATTGTAAGTGCCAAGGCTCGCAGTATAAATATATTGGCCAACAGAAACCAACCCATGGGTATTGAATCGTTTATACAGACCGATGCGGCAGTTAACCCCGGGAACAGTGGTGGAGCTTTGGTAAATATATTTGGCGAGCTTGTTGGTATTAATACAGCCATTGCCTCTCAAACCGGATCATATGCTGGTTATTCATTTGCTGTGCCTGAAGCAATAGCCAAAAAAGTAGTCACCGATTTGAAGGAGTTTGGAGAGGTACAAAGAGGTTTTATAGGCGTACAGATTAGAGATGTAAATGCCGAACTGGCCAAAGAGCTAAATTTGGACAATATAGAAGGCGTTTATGTGGATGAAGTTACCGCCAACGGTGGTGCAAATGCGGCCGGAGTTAAAAAAGGAGATGTTATTTTAAGCATCAATGGTACCCTTGTTAACACCAATTCAGAGTTAATAGGTCAGGTTAGCAAACACCGCCCCGGAGATAAAGTAGATTTATCAGTAAAAAGAGATGGAAAAACAAAACAATTTACCGTAGTTCTACGTAATAGCTATGGCTCAACCGAAATAGTTCAACAAAAAGAAGGCATATCGGATTTATTGGGCGCCGAATTGCGTGAACTGACAAATCAAGAAAAAGCCAGATTCGGTGTAGATTACGGCATGGAAGTTGTAAAACTTACCGCTGGTAAATTTAAACAAAGTGGCATACGCGAGGGCTTTATCATTTTTAAAGCCAACAGGCAACCCGTAAGAAATATATCGGATTTAAAAGATGTGATAGCAACTACCGATGGAGGCCTTTTTATTACAGGTATTTATCCAAACGGACAAGTAACTTACTACGCTATTAATCTCGAAGATTAATTAAAGCTTCATTTGTGTTGCGCATTAATTTTAATAGTTGGATATTTGATTAAAAAAGTATAATTTTGCGCCACATTTTGCATATAGGATATGAGACAACTTAAAATAACAAAATCAATTACCAATCGCGAGAGCGCTTCTTTAGATAAATATCTTC
>JAGXIP010000280.1 GCA_024635585.1 Saccharicrinis sp.
CTATCGACACTTGGATTAAAAGAGAAGCCAATATATTCCATAGCCTTAGCTTTGCCATTCAATTGGACACGCAAAAAAAATACTACCTTGCTAATAAATAGGTCATATTATACATTCCATAAAAGAACCTGAGCTGTAACCTACAATTAATTACTATATCATTCTATTTATCTGCAAACCCTTTAAACGATGCAGATAGCACGGTTGTTAATGAGTCAAATAGTAAAGAGAAAATTGACTTTCCCGAGAACTCAAATAAAACCTATATAATAGAACCATATAGTGATTATTTAAAAAGGTTAAATATTTTTGTTTCAATCTCATTTGCAATATTTGGTTTGTTTGTTGCCATTCAATTAATATCAAACGGCAAGTTACTACGTGATTCAAAAAAAGAATTAGAAAAAATTAACAAAGTAAGTACACAATATGAAAAAAAAATTCTGCTGTTTGAAAAAGAAAAGGAAGGGATCTTTAAAGAAATAAAAGAGCAGAATGAAATTCAATTTCACGCTTATGTTACAAATTACAGAGCAGAAACGATTAAAAATGAATTGTTAGTTCTACTGGAATCTGAAACTCCGGATAAGAAAATAATTTTCAGTAAATTATCTGAGATTGTTAATACTCCAGACAAAACAAGTATACTTATTTACACAATCTGCCTCGCAAAATACACCAACGATACTGATATTATCAGAGTATGCAAAAATGGTCTAGAAAACCTACATAAATCCTATTAAATAATTACAGCTGCTAACTTTTATAAATTCCATGGCGGTCTCAGTGGTACGCCAACGGCGGATTTCCGCATGTTTCCCTTGTCCGTATGCGGACAGGAAATCACCCGCAATCCGCCCCGATAAATTATAATCACCGTTAACGGCAATATTAACAAGACATGTAGCTAAAACAACAATAACCAAAAATGGATGATTTAAAACTTTTTTTAAAGGAATATTTAATTGAGCATGGATTTGAAAAAGCATCAGAAAATATTGGTTTATATCTTTTCTTTTTAACGATATTAATCACTTCGATAATTCCAACAGTTTATAATTACACAAAAAAAATATTAAAATTTTTCAAACAGAAAAAAGCAATCAAAGATTTACATCCATTTTATTTGCCGAATGAAGTTAAAGCAGCGACAGATTTTTACATTAATACTAAATGTCAGAATGTTCCTCCATCAGATGTAGAAGAGCTTATAAGTAATCATGCAGTTGCAGTTCAAGATAAATTATTATCTTTTTTTCTTAAAAAAGTATTTACATTCAAAATAAATAATGACAACAGATTTTATTTTGTACTCTCTGATTCAGGAATGGGTAAAACGACTTTTCTAATTAATCTATTTATAAAATATTCAAATAAAAATAAAAACGACTTCAAAATAAAACTTTTTCCTCTTGGTTATAAAAATATAGATTCAGAAATCAAAAGAATAAGTACAGATGAAAAAAGACAAACAATCTTACTATTGGATGCTTTCGATGAAGATGTTCGTGCTAGTCAAGATTGTAAGCAAAGACTCAATGATATTGTGAATCTTGTTTGGGATTTTAGATTTGTTGTAATTACAAGTAGAACACAATTCTTTACGAATGAAGATGTTCAGTTATCGAAAACAAATATAATGAAGTTTGGTGGGGATAAAGGATTTCATTCTTTTCAGAAAATTTATATTTCTCCGTTTGATAATAAAGACATTAACAAATACCTTAAAAGGAAATTTTCAATATTAAAATACAAAAAAAGAAGGAAAGGTTATAAAATCGTAACCAATTGCCAAAACCTAATGGTTAGACCTATGCTTCTTTCGTATATAGAGGATTTATTATCGTCAAATTCCAAAATAAAAAATGCATCCCAAAGTTACGAAGCATTAATAAACAAATGGATTGAAAGAGAAGCTAATAGACTGGATAAAGACAGGCAATATTCTTTCAAAAAAGAACTACGTAAATTTTCAAATCAACTTGCTGTTGATATTTATAAAAATAGAGAAAAACGAGGAGGTCTATATATAACCTCAGAAGAGATGTTAATTTTCGCCAAACGCAATAAGATTAGTTTAAAAGATATTGAAATGAAGTCTCGTTCTCTTCTGAATAGACATTCAAGTGGTTATTACAAATTTGCACATCGTTCTATACTTGAATATTTAATTGCAAAAAGATTAATAGAAAATAAAAACTCAATTAAACGTGTAGATTTTAAAGTTTATGATCAAGCATATAAGTTTTACCTTGAGATATTCTGGAATAATGTTAAAGGAATGAAGATAAAGGATTGGACTGATTTATCTCATAAACTTTTAGACAAAATTGAAAATATACCAAATCTTAAAAACTTAAAGTATATAGAATTAAAAAATAATTCGATCACAGACATTTCACCGTTAAGCTCTTGTAAAGCATTAATTGGTTTAGATATAAGTCATAATAAAGTTTTGGATTTATCTGCTCTAAAAGATTTGCAGAACCTGCAATTTCTATTCCTAAGAGGGAATAAAATAACGGATATTAGTGTCATAAAAGAGCTTAAAAACCTAAGGCAGGTTGACCTTACAAGTAATCCATTAAATGAGGAATATATAGAATCCCTGAGACATGAATTGACTGAGACAGATATAATTTATAGAAAATAAAGCCGTTAACATTTTGTAAATGATCATGGCAGTTTTAGTGCAAATTCCAACAGTCAAACCTGCACCAAATTTTGTGGGTATGAGGACAGATAATCACACGCAATCTGCCACGCCACTTACAATTTTTTGTGTACGCTAAGAGAAGAAGGCCAATTGTAGGGTAACTTCTTCGTAAGCCAAAAGCATTGAGATATAGGAAATAACAATAAAAAACTAAATGAAATGAGTACAGGTAAAAAATCTTTTTTTAGCGTAATGAAATCTTACAATAAAGGATTTTGGGTTGCTAGTGTTATGGAACTTTTAGAGCGTTGGGCTTGGTATGGACTTTTTGCAGTTTTAGCCCTTTACTTAACTGGATCTACAGATGAAGGCGGGCTTGGATTTTCACATACAGAAAAAGGGCAAATAATGGGAATTGTAACTGCAATTCTATATTTATTGCCATTATTTACTGGGGTTATTGCAGATAAAATTGGCTACAAGTTATCGTTAATAATAGCTTATGTATTATTAATTTCAGGGTACTATGTAATGGGCGAGGTGCAATCTTACAGTATGGTATTTATCGTGTTTTTATGGGTAGCTGTAGGTGCTGCTATGTTTAAACCCGTAGCTTCTGCTATGGTTACCAAAAACACAGATGAGTCTAATTCTACTTTAGGTTTCGGAATTTTTTATATGATGGTAAATATTGGAGGGTTTATTGGACCAGCTTTTTCATCAACATTACGTACTCAATTTGGTTGGAAAATAATATTTCTTCAAGCAGCTATTGTTATTGCCATAAACTTAGTAATACTAATGCTTTTTTATAAAGAAACGGATAGAGAGAAAAATACAGAATCAGTTTCTGAAGCCATTAAAAGCTCTTTAGTTAATATTTGGGAAGCAGTTAAAGATAGTCGTCTTTCTGTGTTGCTAATTATAATGGTTGGTTTCTGGACGATGTTTAATCAACTTTTCTATACACTCCCAACCTTTATTGAAGATTGGGTAAATACAAAAGCTTTACACGACTCAATAGCACAAGTTTCACCTTGGCTTGCCAGTGCAATGAGTGGAGGAGGAGACTCAGTTAATCCTGAGATGTTAATTAACCTTGATGCAGGTTCGATCATATTATTCCAGCTAATAGTATCATTTTTTGTTTTAAGGATGCGCCATGTTAGTGCAATGATTACGGGATTTATTATTGCAGCAATAGGTATTGGAATTACTTTCTATACAGGCAATGGTTTATATACTATATTGGGGATAATGATTTTTGCCATAGGTGAAATGATGACAAATCCAACCTTCTCTTCATTTATAGCATTAATATCTCCAAAAGGAAAAGAAGCCTTATATATGGGAACTTATTTCTTGCCAATTTTCTTAGGGAATTTCTTAACAACATTTGTTTCAGGTAATCTTTACCAGGCATGGTCTGATAAATTAACTTTGTTACAAGTTGAAATGTCAAATAGAGGAATTGCTATGCCGGAAATAACTCAAGAATTTACAAAAAACAATTACTTCGCTTCTGCTTCAGAAAAACTAGGAATGACAGAAAATGAAATGACACAATACATTTGGGATAATTATAATCCGAATAGTATTTGGTATGTAATTGTAGGTATAGGTGTTGTTACTGTTTTAGCTTTAATAGTTTACGACAGAATGGTAATTAGGCCAAAAGAAGCAAAGATAAAATAAAATTCAATTTGTGAGGGAGGCGAGTTCAAAAAGAATAATTATAAAACGGCCAAAGCCGACCTATACTCTGGATTTAAGGTGCGTTAGTTTTAGCCACCGTATAACACTGTTTAATTAAAGAGGAGATTGATGAATTTATGGAGAAATATGGCTGGAGTTATGTTTCAGGAAAAGAATGATTTGCCGTTGGCTTTAGCCCTCATTATAGTTGTCTTTAGCTAATATTGCCGTTGGCTTTAGCCAACGGAGCAGAGTTGTTGCTATAGGCTTTAGCCACATACGCATACCAAAATAAATTATCCGCATAGGCTTGAGGTAATTTTTGATATCATTGCTCTCTGATTAGAGCCATTGAGCCTAAGTTAAACTAAAAACAGATAAGATATGAAACGAGCCATGAGAGTACCTCTCACAAAGGAGGATGACAAAATTGGCGAGTTCCATATGGCAATTAAAGAACAAATTTAGACATATGAAAAACATAACAATAGATAATTACCTAGACAACCATTACATCCACCGAAGTAATTGGTTAAGGGCATCAGTTTTAGGCGCTAATGATGGAATAATTTCTATTTCAAGTCTTGCCATTGGAGTTGCAGCAGCAAGTTCTACCAGAGAGCCTATTGTTTTGGCTACAGTGGCGGGTCTTGTGGCGGGAGCGTTATCTATGGCAGCAGGTGAATATGTATCTGTAAGTTCTCAAACAGACACAGAAAAAGCAGATATTGAAAGAGAGATAATAGAACTTAATGAAATGCCAGAAGAAGAGATGAAAATTTTGGCTCAAATCTATGAGAAACGAGGACTCAAAGCAGAAACGGCTATGCAAGTAGCCATCGAATTTACCGAAAAAGATGCATTGGAAGCGCACGTAAGAGATGAATTGGGCATAAACGAAATTAGTAAAGCAAATCCAATACAAGCAGCACTGGCATCCGGCGCAGCTTTTACTATTGGTGGTATCATGCCTTTGCTAACCGTCCTTTTTGCGCCTGTAAACGGATTGGAATATTGGTTGTATGGATTCACTATTGTTTTCCTCGTTATCCTGGGAATAGCATCGGCTAATACAGGAGGTTCTAGCATAAAAAAAGCTATCTTACGAATAACTATTTGGGGTACCATTGCCATGGGACTGTCAGCATTGGTAGGCTATTTTTTTGGCGTAAACGTATAATTTTTAATATTAAAAGATATGAACGAAGCTCATTGGCATTTATTGGTTAATCACTTACCAATCATTTTTCCCATTGTTGGAGTAATTGTAATGGTTACAGGAATTGTTTCTAAATCAGAGGCAGTAAAACGAACCTCATTTCTAATTTTCATTATTGGTGCATTAACAGCTATTGCGGCAATGAATACAGGTGAAGGAGCAGAAGACGTAGTAGAAAAAATTGGTGGCATATCTGAAAGCTACATTGAAACGCACGAAGAATCGGCTGAAACTTTTTCTATTTTATCCTACATTTTAGGAGGACTTTCGCTATTTGGCTTGTGGGCAAGTTTTAAAAAGAAGTCATTTTCAGATGTTTTGAATATCATTATTTTAGTATTTGCTCTTGTGGTTCTGTTTTTCGGTAAAGAAACAGGAACAACAGGGGGAGAAATAAGACATACAGAAATAAGAGACGGAAACAACATTTCTCCTGCCGAAAACGGGGAATAGGAAAAACGATTTAAGAATTACGCCAATTAATTGGGCAGTGAGCTGTCTATAAGTCTCAGCGATTAGTCTCGGCTAAACTACATCATGATCAATTTGTGGGCCATGCTAGTAGCAATAAAAGAAAATCTAATGCCAATACTATAGTTTTTAAAATTAAAGTGTTATGAGTTGGTTACGAATATGGGTTCATCGGTTTTTTTCAACTAAAAACAAAACTCCATTTTTTAAATTCAAGTGAATTGCGTAATGCGGTTTTTGATTATATCTGAAAATACAAAAGAAAAGAATATTTGGCTTGATGCTTTAGATGAATACAAAGACCATATCCATTGCACAAAATATTCAGAGTGATTTTGTTTCATGGTTTTAAGTTTATAACGATATGTATGAATGATGATGATGAGATTGAAGAATTTAAGCAGTTTGAACAACTAATTCAAGGCCTTATTGATCGTGGCTATGGGTGCTGTGATGATTTTTTACTGCCAAAAACTATGGCAGGGCTCCGAGCTAACATGGAACGATTGAATGCTTTGGGAAAACTGAAACAGGCGGGTGTCGGCAATAAAATGGTGTTTCATGAGGATAACTTAGTCCGTAGCGATAAGATGAACTGGATTGAGCAAGACAGCGCAAATACCCACGAAAAAGTATATCTAAGTAAAATATGGCGGTTTATTCATTATTTGAATAATACGTGCTTCGCTTCCATAAAAAATTTTGAAAGTCATTATGCCAGTTACGGAGTAGGGAATTTTTACAAGAGGCATATCGACCAGTTTAAAACTGAAAAGGGACGAAAATATTCGGTTGTTTTGTACTTGAATCAGGATTGGAAGCAAGATGACGGTGGTATGCTGGCCTTATACCCAAAAATGGCTGAGCAAGTAAATATTTTACCAATTGAAGGTCGAATGGTATTTTTTAGAAGCGATGAAATGGAGCATGAAGTTAAACCTTCAGCTACTCGGGAGCGAAAAAGTATAGCAGGGTGGTTAAAAAATTAATAAGTATCCTTGTTAACTAGATTTAGGTAAAAAAAGGCATATTATGGCGTGAGTTTATATGGTATATAGTAATAGTACCTATAGCATTCATTTTGAACACGAAAAACAATTTTAGTGGTCGTCTGTTTTATAATTTAGAAATCTATCATTCAATTCGTTTATTTAGAAAACACCTCTAAATGTTTAATACGAATGATGCGTTTACCTTATAAAAACTAAATATCTAAAAAAATGAAAATGAAAAAACTATTCTTAGCTCCAGCCCTTGTATTTATGATTTTAGCTGCATGTAGTGGCAATCAAAAAAAGGATAACCGTGAAGTTGCTGAATCGGCAACCATGGATGCTCTTGAAGTTTCGGAACCAATAACCATCGAATTAGAGGGACATGATAATATGACCTACTCAGGCGATACCGAGGTTAACGTAAATGCAGGACAAGAAATTACCTTAACCTTGAAAAATGTGGGTGAATTACCAATGGAAACAATGGGTCATAATGTAGTAATCTTAACTCCAGGAACAGATTTAGCTGATTTTGGAGCGGCTGCAATCAATGCAAAAGACGATGATTATATTCCTGCCAGTTTATCATCTTCCATCATTGCTCATACAAAACTATTAGGGCCTGGCGAAAGTGATACGATTACCTTCCAACTTGACACTCCGGGTGTTTACGATTTTATATGTAGTTTCCCGGGACATTGGGCAACGATGAAAGGAACCATTACGGTTAAATAATCTATAATGATTGTATCGTAACAAATGGTATGGAATATAGTATAGGTAACCTTGGGGTGGCAACTTACGGCGGTGGGGCGGATTACTTTGTGTTTGAATTCTGCCATTGTAAGCCAATTCCGAAACCATATGGGTTGAAACCGAGCAAGGCTTCTACTTTTATGTCGAAGCAAGGAGTACTTTTTCTTGGTATAAAAGTTTTCCAGTAAATTTTATTGCTTCATTTATCTAATATTGAATGATAGAGCTAAAAAAATTCCAAGCAGTCGGTTTTTTAAATTTTAAAAATAGCGATTTGAGGAAGTTTATTTTTTCATCAGCCATCGTTTCCTGATTCTGTTAGATTTTAATGGGTAATTTTTTGCTTAGTTCAATACCTGTAGGGTTTACCTCTGCCATGTAAGCAAATACTTCTACTCCACTTTCAATAGCTTCTTTAAGTGCTGCGGCATAAGCCGGGTCAATATCTTTAGCTGGCCCAAAAGAAGTGATGTCCCGTCGTTGAATCACATAAAACATTACGGCTCGTATTCCCGCTTTTTTAACTTCCATAAGCGTGCGCAAATGTTTTAACCCTCTTATAGTTGCCGCATCTGGAAACAAAGCTTCGTCGCCCACTTTCATGGTCACATTTTTAACCTCAATAAAGCATTGCTCTTGGTTGTTTTGTGCAAACACATCAAACCTGCTATCACTAAAAGTAACTTCGCGTTGAACGTGTTTATATTGGTTCAAACCTGGTATTTTTCCATCCCTCACAGCTTCAAAAACAAGTAGGTTTGGCATGCTCGTATTAATACCCACCCAATTGTGGTTGATGAAAATCATTTCCCAAGTAAATTGGGTTTTACGCTTAGGATCGTTGGCCGGAGAAAGATAAACGGGGGCACCAGCCTCTATGCAGCTCTTCATACTGCCCGAATTGGTGCAATGTGCCAACACCACTGTTCCGTCGTTTAACTCCACATCAGCCAAAAACCGTTTGTAGCGTCTTATCAGTTTTCCGGGAATTAGCGTTGTCGGGAATTGCATTTGGTGGCGTTTAAACGTTAGAATTAATTGCAAATATATGTATCACATCGTTTACTCCTACATGTTTTGCTTGTATTCTAATCCTATCTTCAAAGTTATTATGTATTTTTGCCCAAATTCTCCCGCAAATAAGTTAAGATATGAAGGCTGTTGGAAATCTTTTTTATCAAGTCTATAAATGGATTGTTGTAATCCCGGTTTTCGCAGTTGCTAGTGTTGTTTTTTCCTTATTTGCTGCCTTATTGGCTTTTTTAATTTCCCCACGTGTAGGCAGCTTGAGTGGCGTAATTTGGGCCAGAACCGTCGCTTTTGTTACACCCATGCGGGTAAAGGTTTATGGCAAAGAAAATATTAAAAAAGGACAGTCGTACGTCATTGTAGCCAATCACCAGAGCGGCTATGATATTTTTGCCCTCTACGGATTTTTGGGTATCGATTTTAGGTGGGTAATGAAAAAGGAACTGCGCCACGCCTTTGGAATAGGTCCAGCCAGTGCTATGGTAGGTCATATCTTTATCGACCGCTCCTCGCCTAAGGCTGCCTACGAATCTATCAAATTAGCCAAGGAAAAACTCACACAAGGAACATCGGTGGTCATCTTCCCCGAAGGAACAAGAAGTGGTTCTAACACGGTACAACGTTTTAAAAGCGGCGCCTTTAAAATTGCCGAAGAAATTGGCCTACCCATTTTGCCCGTTACCATAAAAGATACCCATAAAGTATATTGGAATGGGCCAGTTAATGTGCACCCGGGTAAAGTAAGTCTCACGATCAGTCCTTGCATCGATACTAAAAAATACAAAGGCGATATGCGCAAACTAATGGACGTGACCCGCGAAGTTTTGATACAACCAATAAAGGAGTTTAATTGTTAACCCAGATAATGAGCTGCATTCTCTATTAATCGTAAGGTGCTGTCTTTTTTGTGAAACAATGTACTACCCGCTCTGGTATTATTACGTTCGGTATAGAATTTGTTTAAAATCCATAAAGAATGAGAGATAGGTTGTCGATTTTCAATTTAGTAAAAACTTGTTATGAATAGAATTGTACTCTTGATTGTGTGGCTGGTAATGTTTCCGATAACCCTTTGCGTGGGGCAATCTACAGTCTTTTACGATATTAAATTTACTAGTGTTTGGAATACCAACGATCATACCAGTGTGCCCGGAAATGCGCACTGGTCAAAATTGGTTGGTGCTACACATAAAACAGCCCATGTTTTTTTACAAGTTGGCAATTTGGCCACTACCGGAATAAAGAATATTGCCGAAACAGGAAACAATGATATTTTTAATGACGAAGTGGCAACAGCCGTTTCTACTGGCGAAGCGGATAAATACATCGATGGGCCTAGCCTAGGAAGTGCTACTGGAGATATTTTAATACCTAATATGGAGGTAAACAAAGATTTTCCGTTGCTGACTTTAGTTTCGATGATTGCACCCAGTCCCGATTGGGTTATTGCACTTAATGGCTATAATTTACTGGATGCCGCAGGTAAATGGAAAACATCCGTCACTTTAGATATGTTTGCTTATGATGCAGGAACGGATAGTGGTACGGATTACACGTCGACCAATATGGTAACCAGCCCTTTTCAGTCTATATCCATGATAAACGGATTGCCAATCAATGGGAATAAAATGGGCACCTTAAGCATTACATTGGTTTCTGCCACTAAGCTTGATAACTTATCCGGGGGCAATAACATAAGCGTATATCCCAATCCGGTAATTAATGGAAAGGTCATGGTTGGAAATCTGGAAAATGTATCCCTTACAAAAGTTGAAATCTACAATTCCCTAGGGTTGCTGGTTAAATCCACAGGTAAAAACTTAACACAAAACACGTTGGTAATAGATGTACAGGATTTATCTCCAGGCATATACCTGATGAAAATTGCCACGGAGCAATATAAAACGATAACGCGAAAATTGATAGTCAAATAAGGTAGGATGGAGCATACCTGCACCGTCATCAAATGCTAAAAATATTATTCAACTCGAAGGTTTAAAACTCAGCCTCTACACTCACTTTTATTGGCTTACCTGTTTGTGGATGCTTAAACTCTAAAAACTCTGCATGTAAATGTAAGCGCGTACTTTTTACACCATACAAATCATCGCCCACGATAGGGCAGTTTAGTCCTTGTGGATGTGCCGCATGAACCCTCAACTGGTGTGTGCGTCCGGTGATGGGGTAAAAGTGTACCTTTGTTCTTCCATTTTGGCGCGCTATAACTTTGAATTTTGTTTTCGCCGCTTTACCATGCTCATAACAAACTAGCTGGCGGGGTCTATCGTCCAAGTCAACGCGCAGTGGTAAATCAATGATACCTTCGTCTTCTGCAATAATACCATCCAACAATGCCACATATCGTTTTTGAATCGTTCTGTGCAAAAACTGCCGCTGCAAATTCTTATGTGCATCCTTGTTCTTAGCAATCAATAGTAATCCCGATGTGGACATATCTAACCGATGCACCAGCAACGGCCCCGTGGCATTGGGGTATTTCTGCTTCATGCGCAAATAAACCGAATCTTCCGTTTCTTTTCCGGGCACCGATAAAAATTCGGCAGGTTTATTTATGACTACGATATCCTCGTCCTCAAATATTATTTTCAGCTCATCGTCTTCGGCGGTTGGCGTTTGTATGGGATTTTCGTCCATGGGTATTCCGGCAAGCATGTGGCCTAGTATGGGCTGGCACTTCCCACGGCATGAGGGATAAAAATTCTTGTGTCGCCTAATTTCAGATTTAGGCGACTGTCCCCACCAAAATTCGGCCATTGCAATAGGCTTGAGCTTGTGCATAAACGCAAATTGAAAAAGCTTGGGTGCCGCACATTCGCCCGCACCGGCCGGAGGAATCTTTTCGGCAGTGTGGGCAAATATTTCGCTTACACCCATCAATTCCCCATCTTTATTTAAAAACTGATATTTGTCAAACAGCTTTTGCTGCAATGCTGCCGAACGTGTTTTGCGCTCCTGTTTTAATGCTTCTATTTTTTGCACAAAGCAATTAAGCTCTTTTTGGTTAATATCAAGTTTATAGTCCCATTGTTTGCGCAAAACTTTATAATCATACTGATGCTTAAGGCTCTCTTGTTTGAGTTCTTCCGTTAAAGTATCGAAATCAGCCTGTGCCAGTTCTTGGAGCGCTTTGTTTCGCCGCAGTTTACGTTGGTCTTTGGCAGCTTTCATAAATTGCCGGTATGCTTTGAGTTCCTTTTCCGACCGGCTATTGTCCTCTGCACACCGTTTCATGCACAGAAAATAAGCAGTCTCATTTTCCAAAGTTTCAATCTGCCGATTGATGTTGCTGATTAGGTCTTCTTCTATCTTAAAAAAACCATCTTTGTTCAATAAATCATAAATAGGAGGAACAAAGCCAGGAAGATGGTTCGTTTCGCCTAATTTGCCGCTGAAAGCCGAAAGAAAACCCAACTCCCCGTTCTGTTTCTGAACCACCAGCACCCCAAACATCTTGCCTATATTGGTACCTTCTACATAATGATCTATACCAAAATCGTGCTGCCAAGCTGTTTGCGATAATAAATGACGCTGAAGTTGATTGGCAGCTAAAACGCATAGTGGATGAGGCTCATAATAAAACGGATAGGTAAATTTTTGCGGTAGATGAATGTGGTCGATATTTTCGGCAAAATAGGTAAAACAATTTTCAATGGTATGATATAGATACATCAGGCGTTATAACTAAAATAAGCTCAAAAGTACAAAGCTTTTGCGTATGTTGTAAAAATGGCATAACTTAATTTACAAATTGTTGTTATTACAAAAGGTGATTTCTATTATTCGCAGATCATATTATCCTAATAGTAACACCAATATTATCATAATTTAATTATTCAATCATCATAAATAAATGTACTATGAAAAAGTTAATTTACGGACACATCGTCGATATCCAGATTTATAAGGATCTCCTCTTTAAAGCGGGTATTGAATGTTTAATTAAAAATGAATTTGAAGAAGCTTCGCGTGCAGGTTTTGGCTCCGGATTGCCGGGCAATGCCGATTTGTATGTGGATGAATCAAATTTTGAGAAAGCCAGTGCGATCATTTCTTCCTTTAAAGAAACCATTAAATAGCATTCCTAGATGAAGAAAATAGTTTTGTTGGTAGGAGCCTCATATGGTTTACTTTCTGTGGTGTTGGGCGCTTTTGGCGCTCACGCCCTAAAAAAGATAATGAGTGCCGAAGCTTTGCAAAGTTTTGAGACCGGCGTTAAATATCAAATGTATCACGCCTTGGTTTTGCTGATGGTGGGATTTTATTTTACGTTTTCGTCTAAAATTGAAAACTATATGGCCTGGGCATTTATCCTTGGTACTTTTTTATTCTCGGTGAGTATTTATTTTTTGGCTTTGGGTAAAACATGGAATTATCAGGTAGCATGGCTGGGGCCGATAACACCCTTGGGCGGATTGCTTTTGATTGTAGGCTGGGCTTTGCTGATTGCAAATATTTATAATGGATTTCAATCGAAGTGAGGGTGTAAAGTGTTAATATACAGCGATATGAGTTTAACTTGTTTGTAGCAATACTAGTTACAACGATTCCCCGCCTTAAAAAGGCGGGGTGGATGATATGACGCGTACGCTAGCGCCTCCGCAGAGAAGCTTATGCACTCGCGAAAAGCTATAGCGACAGCGTGAGGTACGAAATATCAGACGGGGTGGTTGTACCTTGCCACAGTGTAATTATCATGAGTGGTATAAAAATCCATGTTTTTAGTGCAATTATAATATTCACCTCAATATTATTTTACCCTAAAGGGATATTTTATGTATCTTTGAACAATTTTTCATTTGAATAGCTATGGCAATTATACTTAACGAAGTTTCAAGAACTTTTAACGAATACCTGATTATTCCAGGCTTAACATCCAAACTGCATACCCCTGACAGCGTAAATATGCAGGCTCCAATGGTGCGGTTTAAAAATGGCGAAAAACCTGCTATCACTTTAAATATACCCTTTGTATCATCAATTATGCAGTCGGTATCAGATAGTGGTATGGCCAAAGCATTGGCAAAAGAGGGGGGTGTATCTTTCATTTTTGGCTCCCAGTCTATCGAGGATCAATGTAGGATGGTGCGTGAGGTTAAAAATTACAAAGCGGGTTTTGTAGAAAGCAGAGCAAACATTACCCCCGAATCAACTCTAAAAGATGTTATCGCATTAAAACAAAAAACCGGCTTCTCAACTATTGGCGTTACAGAAGATGGAACTGCTACCGGTGTTTTTTGTGGATTGATTACAGGACGCGACTATAGGGAGAATAGAGACCCCCTCAACAAAAAAGTAAAGGATTTTATGACGCCCATAAACGACCTTATCTATGCCAATAACGGCATTACTTTAACCGAGGCTAACGATATTGTTTGGGATCATAAACTGAACACCCTACCCATTCTCGACGAAAACCAGCGTTTGGTATATTTTGTATTCCGCAAGGATTATGATAGCCACAAGTTAAATCCCAACGAACTTTCCGACGTAAACAAAAGGCTGGTAGTAGGTGCAGGTATCAATTCCAGAGATTATAAAGAAAGAGTTCCCGCATTGGTTGAAGCTGGAGTAGATGTGCTATGTATCGATTCATCCGACGGGCATTCCGAATGGCAAAAGGGAACCATTGAGTATGTTAAAAAAGAAATAGGAAAACATGTACTGGTAGGAGCCGGTAACGTGGTAGATAAAGAGGGCTTTCTGTACTTAGTAGAGGCAGGTGCCGATTTTGTTAAAGTTGGTGTAGGTGGTGGTTCTATATGCATCACCCGTGAGCAAAAAGGAATTGGTAGAGGACAGGCCACCGCGCTGATTGAAGTGGCGGAAGCACGCGATGAGTATTTCAAGGCTACGGGAGAGTACATCCCAATTTGTTCCGATGGCGGTATCGTTCAGGATTACCACATGACTTTAGCCTTAGCCATGGGTGCTGACTTTTTAATGATGGGACGATATTTTGCTCGTTTCGACGAGAGCCCTACACGTAAGTTATTAATTGGCGGTAATTACGTAAAGGAATATTGGGGCGAAGGTTCAAACAGAGCCCGCAACTGGCAGCGCTACGATATGGGCGGCAAAGACAATAGTAATAGCCTTAAATTTGAAGAAGGTGTGGATAGTTATGTTCCTTTGCAGGTAAGTTAAAGGATAATATCGACGTTACCCTCGGTAAAATTAAATCAACCATGTGCAGTTGCGGCGTTAGCTCTTTAAAGCAATTGCAACGTGAAGCCAAACTTACTTTGGTTTCATCCACAAGCATTATCGAAGGCGGCGCTCACGATGTAATGGTGAAGGATGCGAAAAATTGATTTTGTCGGATAGCGGATGGCTTCCTGCCTAATTAAATCTTAGGTGGCGGGATGTCGCTTCGCTCCAGATGGCAGTTGGCTGATGGCCTGTAGCTAATAGCTAGAGGCTGAGAGCAGTTTTACAAGTGAAAAATAAAAAAACCTCCATCGTTTCAATGTGATGGAGGTTTTTTTATTTTAATTTGTATTGTAAAAATACTTGGGGCGCAACGTTTACAGCTTGTTTTAAGTTGCACTCAGGGATTTAAATACCCACATACCGATTACCGAATATCTATCAAGGACTGAAGCTGCTGAGAGCTCTGGGGCTATTAGCTATCCGCATTTGTTACCTACTCTTCCTTCTCAACATTTCCGTCAAGAATCAGCTTCTCCGGTTCTCCCTTATAGGTCACTCTTCCGCCGGTTGAGGTTTTGGCTTCCAGTTTATCTGTGGCGTTTACCCATGCATTACCTCCCGTGGATGCTTTTACAAATGTTTCTTTGCTTATCAAATTATTGGCAATATACTTCCCTCCAGTGTTGGTGGTTACGTCCTGAAATTCTGTCTTCCCCACAAGCTCTATTTTCGACGATGACAGGTGCGATGATACGGATTTGGTATCAATATCCAGTATAATGGTAGAACCGGTTCCGGCCTTTAAATCGAGGTTCTCAGCATGTAAAACGCCCTCGGCGTCAACAAAAGCACCTTTACCGGTTTTTATAGACTTTAGGGATTTGTAGGTTACATACACTTGCACGGCCACATCTTTGTAAATCTTTGTTTTGAGTTTTATTTCAAGGGTACGCCCCTTCAGTTCGGTAATTACGTCGCTTAGGTCGGCGTTTACTATTTCTACTGTTAGTTTTTCACGGTCGCCCTCAATTAGCGTAACGTTAATGCCTTTATCCGCATCAAGCTCATTAAATGTACCTATGCTGCGCTGTTCACTTTTTTTGTCTTGTGCAATGGCAGCGGTGAGGGTTCCAAAAAGAACCAAGGCTAAAAATATCTTTTTCATCTTTTTTGGTTTGTTGAATTTTATGATTTTAATATAATACTTTCTTATAACTTTAACTGCATTAACTTGGACTATCTTATCAAAATTTGTACCAGGTAAAATTTTGTTATAAAAACAAGTCCTTAATTTCGGTTTCGCTTAGGTTTTTAAACGGATTGTTGGAGTTGATAAACGTGTCGGCCAGCTCCGATTTGTGTTCCTGCATCTTCTTAATTTTTTCTTCAATCGTATCAGTAGAAATAAATCGATATACAAAAACATTTTTCGTCTGCCCAATCCTATGCGCCCTGTTTATGGCCTGCGATTCTGCAGCCGGATTCCACCATGGGTTTAGCATGAATACGTAATCCGCACTTATTAGGTTTAAACCTACACCTCCTGCTTTAAGCGAGATAAGGAATATACGGCAGTCGTCTGTTTTTTCAAAATGATCTACTACCTCTTGGCGGTTTTTTGTGCTGCCGGTAAGTTTACTATAGGTTATTTTTCGCTTCAACAGCACTTCTTCTATCAGTTCCAAATCTTTTACAAATGAGGAAAATACAAGCACTTTGTGTTTTTCCTGGACAATACTCTTCAGATTGCTTAAAATAAGATTGAATTTACCCGATTCACCCTCGTAATCAGGATCAACCAGCTTAGGATGGTTAGATATTTGTCGTAAACGGGTAAGTCCTTGCAATGCCAAAAAAGTAGATTGATCGGAGCCGCTATGTTCAAAGGTTTTTAGTAGTTCGTTGCGTATGCCGGATTTTTCAGATTCATATATTTTTTGTTGCTCTTTTGTCATGTCGCAATACACCACCTGTTCGGTAATTGGCGGAAGTTCTGTAGCCACTTTATCTTTGGTGCGCCGCAATATAAAGGGAGAAATAAGTCTTTGCAGCTTCTCTTCCTGTTCTTCGCTGTCCGGTTTAGAAATGGGCGTTATAAATTGGCGTTTAAAAAAGCCTAGGCTACCTAATAACCCTTTGTTCACAAAATTCATCTGAGCCCATAAGTCGGTTAGTGAGTTTTCGATGGGCGTACCTGTAAGGGCTATTTTTTTAGAACAATCAACTTGCGCTATGGCTTGATAGATTTTAGAACTAGGGTTTTTGATGTATTGGCTCTCATCTAAAATAAAATAATGGAATTTGAAATGTTGTAGGTACTCAATATCGTTACGTACAATCCCGTACGACGTGAGCACCACATGGTAATGGCGGATAATACGACCTAATTCCTTCGACTTTAGCCTGTTGGCCCCCGTATAAATATATATTTTCAACGAGGGAGCAAATTTACGGAACTCATTCAGCCAATTGTGTATCAGCGAAGTGGGCATGGCGATTAGGCTCGTTGGTACACTACTGGTATTAAACCCGTCAATGGTAGAGGGCTCAAACAGGTTCATTTGCACGGGAGCGCGTGCTTCATCCGATTTTAACCCGTGGTTTTCGTAAATTTTTAGCAATAAAGTGATGGTCTGTAAAGTCTTTCCCAATCCCATATCATCGGCTAAAATGCCACCAAAGTTGTTCTCTTGTAAATAGTGCATCCAATTATAGCCTTGTTGTTGGTAGCTGCGCAGGGTAGCTTTGAGCGATGTAGGTACTTCAATACCCGTTTCGGCAGGGATGCTTTTGATGTCGTTATATTTTTGATCCGTGGGTTTGTCAAGGAGTCCTTGACGCATGCGGCTAAGCCTAATTTTTCCGTCCTTCTCCTCGGCGTAGGTAAGTATGTCGCCATATTTGGCAAACCACTCCTGAGGTATGATAAATATTTGGCCATCGGGCAAAAGGTATTCATTAATGCCCTTGATAATACATTTGCGCAGCTTAATAAACGGAATATCAAACTCGCCCACTTGCACACGCATCTGTAAATCAAACCAATCGCTTCCTTTTACCGCTTCAAAGCTGCAACTGAATTCACCTATATAGTATATGTTATCCAGGTTTTTTTGTACAACGGTAACGCCATTTTTGTGCAGCGTAGCACTGTTTTTCTGTAACCAGTTCACTATCGAAACGGTAGCTGCTTCTACCTCAGTGCTATCGTAAGGCACAAACTGGGCGCCGTTCCAGGCTTTCAGTCCCAGAGTTGTAAGTATATTTATGATGCTGTTTTCCCAGGCAATATTTCTTTTGTATTTGGTAAATACGTAGTAGTTAAACCCAAGGTTGTTTTTACTATCCATTAACTGTACCGCAACACTAGAGTTACTATTGGCCAGGTATTCCTTTTGTGCATATTTAAATTTCAGTACCAAAACTGTTAAGTGCGTAATATCCCGCTCCAACCAAAGCGATGCCGTAGGTTCAGTTTTGTCTTCGTTAATGGTAAATCCAGAAGCCACTACATGGTTATTTTTTATGGCATTGGTCACAAAAGTTTCCATGTATTTGGGCACGCTGCGCCACTCAACTTTAATATGTTGTTTCTCGAAAAATGGTAAAAACTTTTTGCTATCGGTTCCGGGTATGCGGTATAACTTTTCGCGAATGAGCAAGGTGCAAGGCGAATGAGTTATTACAATTGGCTTTTTATGGGTAAGGGATAAATCGCTGTTCTCTAGTTTAAGTCGCAAGGAATAATCGAGGCCATCCCCACTCAAGTCGAAATAAAAAACCGGTTCCACTTCTTTTTCGTATATCGAAATAACATCCGATTTGTACACGTTACTATATCCGCTTTCTCTAAAATAGATGGCTATTTGGGGGCACTTGGCCAGCGTATCGAAACAGGAAGCCATGTATTTTTCGATATGAGGCCATATTAGCTTTTCAAATTTCTTTTGATCCAAATTGTCATAGAATGCTTTGATACTGTCATCTTTCGAAAATATTTTGAACAGATACCTGTCGCTTAGTTTGTTCAATAATTTTATTAGCTCTAGTTCCTTAGCCGAAAAATTGTATCCGTGAACCAAAGGATCACCAGTGTTCACTTGTTCGTTTAAAGTTAAAGATGATGAATCCTTTATATCTTCTGCAAAATAAGGAATTGCGAGCATTCCCAAGTGCCTGTTTTCAGTTAAAACAACAATAAATTTTTCCATTCAAAAGCTTCCCTTTTTTTTACGAGAGGTTAAAACAAGAGGGTAAAATTAATAGCTTGCACGGAATAATTTGATAATTGCTGCCATTTTATTTTAATACTTCTATTTTTGTTGGATGATTGACGATTTATCGGAAAGTAGCGTATTGCAAAAACTTATTGTACACATTCACGTTAATCAGTTTAAGTAAAAAGACTAATTTATTTTATCATACAAGTATTTAAAAATAACGAATGACACATCTAATTGTATATGCCCATCCATCTCCCGATAGTTTTTCGAGGCGATTGGTGGATAGTATAAAAAAGTATTCCGAAACACTTAACACGGTGATTGTGCGCGATTTGTACGCCATCGACTTTAACCCAATTTTGACCAAAGCAGAATTGGAGAACTTAAAAAATAGTATTTTAGCAAGTGATGTAGAACTGGAACAAGAGTATCTCGAAGAGGCCGATATTATTTCTTTCGTATATCCATTATGGTGGGCTTCTTTTCCTGCCATCCTAAAAGGATATATCGATAGAGTTTTTTCCTACGGTTTTGCCTATTCATCAGGGCCCGATGGCATCGAAGGTCAACTGACTGGCCGCAGTGTGGTTATGCACACCTCAATGGGCAATGGGATTACAAAAGATGATGAGGAAAATTTGTTGCCTAACTTTACCGCCATACAAGGGCATGAAATATTTGGCTTTTGCGATATGGAGGTAATGCAGCACTTTTTCTATCCTAAAATAATGATAGCGACCGAAGAGGAAAAACAGGATTATATTAACAATACCATCGAATATTATAAGGAGCTTTTTATTAGCGATAGAAATTAGTGTAAAATTTCAAAGAAACGAAGTTGAGAGAACTTTCAGTGTAACCAATAATTTTTATATTTTTGTACCCTGAAAATTAAAATATATAAACATGTTCGATAATCTGTCAGAAAAACTTGAGCGTTCCTTTAAACTCTTAAAAGGGCAAGGTAAAATTACCGAAATTAATATTGCCGAAACCTTAAAGGATGTTCGCAGGGCGCTCCTGGACGCTGATGTTAACTATAAAACGGCCAAAACATTTACCGAAGGTGTAAAAGCCAAGGCCTTAGGCGAGGATGTACTCAACGCCGTTCAACCCGGGCAAATGATGGTGAAAATTGTGCACGACGAGCTGGCTCAGTTGATGGGCGGCGAATCGGTGGATATCAATACCAAAGGTAATCCGGCCATCATATTAATGGCGGGTTTGCAAGGTTCAGGTAAAACAACACATGCCGGTAAATTGGCCTACCTGTTAAAAAACAAGAAGGGGAAAAAACCATTATTGGTAGCTGGCGACGTGTACCGCCCTGCGGCCATTAAACAGCTTCAGGTACTGGGCGAGCAGATAGGAGTTGATGTTTATACCGAGGAGGGCAACAACGACCCCGTTAAGTTGGCCAAGGATGGTGTTAAACATGCCAAGGCCAACGGACACGATATAGTAATTGTGGATACCGCAGGTCGCTTAGCCATCGACGAGCAAATGATGAACGAGATAGCAGCCATTAAAAAGGCAGTTACTCCCGATGAAATTTTGTTTGTGGTGGACTCCATGACCGGGCAAGATGCTGTTAATACCGCCAAGGAGTTTAACGACCGACTGAACTTTGACGGGGTAATACTTACCAAGCTCGATGGTGATACCCGAGGTGGTGCTGCACTTTCGATACGTAGCGTGGTGGAAAAACCCATTAAGTTTGTGGGTATGGGCGAAAAGATGGAAGCGTTAGACGTTTTCCACCCCAGCCGTATGGCCGACCGTATTTTGGGTATGGGTGATATTGTATCGCTGGTAGAACGTGCCCAGGAGCAATATGATGTGGACGAAGCCCGCAAGCTTCAAAAGAAAATAGCCAAAAACCAGTTCAGCTTTAACGATTTTCTGAGCCAGATTCAGCAAATAAAAAAGATGGGTAACCTCAAGGATTTGGCAGGCATGATACCTGGAATGGGCAAAGCGCTTAAGAATATGGATTTTGATGATGATGCTTTTAAAGGAATAGAGGCCATTATTTATTCAATGACTCCCGATGAACGCGAAAATCCTGCCGTTTTAAATGGTAGTCGTCGTAAACGGATAGCCGTCGGAAGCGGAACCAATATTCAGGAAGTAAATAGATTGATAAAACAATTTGATGATACCCGTAAAGTGATGCGCATGATGACCCAAGGAAAAAACATGGGCCGCATGATGCAAAATATGCCTTTCGGGAAAAGGTAGTTGGCTGATAGCTAATGGCCGATAGCTGATATCCGATAGCTTATGACTAACAACTTGATACTTAAAAAAAACGTACCACTCATGCAAATTATAGACGGAAAAGCCACTTCGCAAAAAGTTAAGGATGAGATAGCTGCAGAAGTTACTCAGATGAAAGCCAAGGGTGGAAAAACACCACATTTGGCTGCTATTTTGGTGGGTAACGATGGTGGCAGCGAAACCTATGTTGCCGCAAAAATTAAGGCTTGCGAATATGTAGGTTTTAAATCGTCGCTAGTACGTTTTAAGGATGATGTAAGCGAAGACGAATTGTTGGCTAAGGTGCAGGAATTGAATGATGATAATGATATTGATGGTTTTATTGTGCAACTTCCCTTACCAAAGCACATTTCGGAACAAAAAGTAACCGACGCAGTGGATTACCGTAAAGATGTGGACGGGTTTCATCCGCAAAATGTAGGCAGAATGAGCATAGGCTCTCCAGCCTTTATTTCCGCGACACCGCAAGGTATTATGGAACTCATCAAACGCTACAAAATTGAAACTTCAGGAAAACACGTAGTAATTATCGGACGAAGTAATATTGTTGGTCGCCCCATGAGCATATTGCTTTCTCAGAAGGGTTATCCCGGCGATGCCACGGTTACTGTGTGTCATAGTCGCACCGCAAACCTAAAAGAGGTTTGCTTGCAAGCAGATATCATTATCGCAGCCATTGGCTCCCCAGAGTTTGTTAAAGCCGATATGGTTAAACAAGGAGCCGTTGTGATTGATGTAGGCACCACACGCATTAAAAGCGATACCACAAAATCCGGATGGAAACTCAAAGGCGACGTAGCCTACGACCAAGTAGCTCCAAAATGCAGTTGGATTACTCCGGTGCCCGGAGGCGTAGGTCCCATGACCATTGCATCCCTTTTGCAAAACACCTTAAAAGCAGCAAAGAAAGAGATTTATTGAGCAGTCTTCGGTAATTCGGTGTGTCGATAGTTCGGTGTACAGTGATCTGTGTGTTGGTAATTAGAATTTAGTAATTAACAAAGTTCCATCAGATTTATTTGAGTATTCAGTATTCAAATATTCCACCTTATCTTATCTTTTCATTACGCTCTCCGCTTTACGTTGTTCCCTTTCTGCCCCAAGCCCCATGCTCCATGCCCCTGCCCCTCGCTCTTTTCATACTAAAACATCTTAATATCTTTATTATATTTGCAAAAAACTAAAATGCAATGGATCCAAATAAAGGTAAAACCGATTTAATAAACAGATTAGGGCCTGAGCAGCTTCGACAGAAGCTCGATAAAGAAACTTTTAAACGCATCACGCTTTCGTTTTATCGATATGTACTTATTGATAATCCTCAGGAATTAAGAAATCAACTGTTTATCCAATGGAAACAATTGGACTGTTTGGGTAGAATATATGTTGCCAATGAAGGCATCAATGCACAGATGAACGTGCCGGAACATCATTGGGATGCGTTTGTGGAAAATATCAACACCAATCAATATCTAAAAGATATTCCATTTAAGATTGCTATTGAAGACGATGGTAAATCGTTTTTGAAGCTTCAGATTAAAGTACGGAATAAAATTGTGGCTGATGGATTGTCCGACGATGAATTTGATGTTACCAATGTAGGAAGACATTTAGATTCGAGTAAATGGAACCGTGCAATGGACGATGGAGCTATTGTGGTGGACATGCGTAATTATTACGAAAGTGAGATTGGTAAATTCCAGGGTGCCATAACCCCTCAAGCAGAGACTTTTGCAGAGGAACTACCACAAGTGCTAGATATGCTGAAAGGTAAGGAAGAGCAAAAAGTGTTGCTTTATTGCACGGGTGGTGTGAGATGCGAAAAGACCAGTGCCTATCTTAAGCATCATGGTTTTAAGGATGTGAATCAATTATTGGGTGGCATCATCGATTATAAACGGCAAATTACTCAAAAAGACGAGCAAAATAAATTTCAAGGAAAAAACTTTGTTTTCGATAATAGACTGGGCGAACGCATTAGCGAAGAGGTGATTAGCCATTGTCATCAATGTGGTGCGCTATGTGATATGCATATAAATTGCGCTAATGTACGTTGTAATTTGTTGTTTATTCAATGTAAAAGCTGCGCCAATAAGTATCATGGTGCCTGTTCCGATACTTGTATGCAATACGTATTGGCAACCCCCGAAAACAAGTTAGAATTAGATAAGCTGCATAATTATCGCCCTGAAAAGCGGTATTTTAAAAAGAATGCTATTAGCGAGTAAGGTACCCTTTTATTATTTAAAGAATACGCTGGTCATACCTCAAGGTATTCAATAATTTCTGTTATTTTTGGTTAATTATTTTTTTAACTACAAAATTAGGGTATTGGATGCTTTTTTTACATATAATCTTTCTTGTATTCACAGATTAGTCCTTTTAATAGCTGTGCTTTTTTTTTGCATCTTTAAACTAAATGCAATTGATAATGTAGGTGAAATGGGCACTTTACATGGTCAGGTAGTCTCGGCTCAGGGTAGCGTTGGTATTCAGTATGTGAGTGTTGCCGTTTACCGCACCAAAACAGGAGAATTAGTAGATGGAATTATGACCAATGCAGCGGGTGATTTTATAATTGAAGGGCTGCTACCTGGAAATTATTATCTGGAACTAAGCTTTGTGGGATACCAAAATAAACGGGTTGAAGATGTTGTTATCGACACAAAAAATCAGCATTTAAACTTAGGTTTATTGATGATTGGTGAAGATGCTCAAGAGTTGGATGAAGTGGAAGTAGTGGCAGAAAGAGCTGCGCTTGAGTTTAAGCTGGACAGGAAAGTGGTGAATGTGAGTGAGCATTATACAGCAATGTCGGGTTCGGCTGTCAATGTTCTCGAAAATGTACCTTCCGTAACGGTGGACATAGAAGGCAACGTTTTACTGCGAGGAAGCGCAGGATTTACGGTGTTAGTTGATGGAGTCCCCTCGCTTTTGGAGCCATCGGATGCCTTGCGACAAATTCCAGCTTCAACCATCCAAACCATTGAAATAATTACCAATCCCTCGGCAAAATATAACCCTGATGGAACTTCTGGAATCATCAATGTAGTGCTCAAAAAAAATAGTTTAAGTGGCCTAAGTGGTGTTTTTAACACGAAAACTGGAACCAATAATTTGGGTGCAGATTTTCAATTGAGTTTACAGGCGAATAGGTGGAAAGGCTTTTTAGGTGCCGATTACAATTATGGCGATTATAAGGGCGATAAAAATGGTTATCGTAAAACGTTTAACGGTGATACCGCCGTTTTTATGGCAGAACATGACGGTTCAATACGCTATAAATGGGATACATACAACCTTCGCGGTGGTATCGAGTTTAAAATAGATACGCTAAAGTCAGTTAGTGTTGATCTAAGTTATGGTGGCAGGTATAGCCACAATTATTCTGATTTAAGATATTCTGATTTTAATAATTTCAGCCCCGACATTAAAAACTATTATAGTGATGATGATGCTTATCAGGGCAATTCAGGTTTTTCGGGCAATGCGCTGTATTTACAAAAATTCAATACTCCAAAGCATACATTAAGCGCAATGATTTCGTATAGTAACAGAGATACGGAAGAGTATAACAAAAATATTTTGAAAAGTGAGAGCCACGAAGTTTTGAGAGGCCATAAAAATACTGAGCAAGGACCTTTGGAGCGTTGGCAAACCAAACTGGACTACACCCTGCCATTGGGAGAGAAAGGGAACCTGGAGGCCGGTTACCAAAGTATTTTTGATAAAGATGAGGATGTAACCGGATTTTTAGAAGATGACAATGGCTCTGGAACTTATGCGGAAAATGGACAGTTTAAAAACAGGATACACTATAGCCAAGATATTCATGCACTTTACTTTATGTTTGGTAATCAGCTGTCTAAATTAAGCTATCAGTTTGGTATACGTGGCGAGTACTCTAAACGGGAGGTTTATATTGGTGTTAAAGGTTCTAATGCTTTTTTAGGCGATGATAGTGTAAGTTCAGATAGATATGATTTTTTCCCATCGGCGCATGTATCTTATACGTTACCTGCCAACCAAGAGTTGATGCTTAGCTATTCCAGAAGGATTGAGCGTGTCCGGAGTTATCATTTTGAGCCTTTTTACACCTGGGAAGATGCTTTTAATGTAAGCCGTGGTAATAGTTCGTTGCTGCCTGAATATATTGATTCGTACGAATTGAATTATTTGCGGAAAATGGGAGGATCATATTTTTCGTTCGAAACCTATTACAGCATTACCCATAACAAAATAGAGTGGGTAAGGAGCGTTTATCGTAATAATATTATTGAGCGTTTCCCCGAAAACGTTGGTAGGGATTATTATTTGGGAATGGATGCAACCTATAGCTTTGATTTGCTAAAATGGTGGAAAATAGATTTGTCGGGTAGCTTGTATAATTATAAGGTAAAAGGTAACTGGAGTGATTATAGCTTTAACGAGCAGAGGCTTACTTGGAACTATAGAATAAATCAAACGTTTAAGATAAATTCGCTTACACAGGTCCAAGGAAACTGGCGTTATTACAGCAAAAGGATTACATCGCAAGGAATTTACCAACCAGTTTATACTTTTGATATTGCTTTGCGTAAAGATTTTAAAAATAGAAAGATGACTGCTGTAATGGAAGTGCGTGATGTGTTCTCGACCAATAACCGCAAAAATGTCAACGATGGAATTGGGTTTAGCGATTATTATTTTCAGAAAATACATACCCCCGTTCTCACCTTTGTTTTTACTTACCGCTTTAATAACTACAAGCCTTTTAAAAAGAATTTAGCTGGCGATGATGGACTTGGAGGCGAAGAGTCGATGGAGAGATGAAAACTAGAACACCTAACAGGTTTTCAAAACCTGTTAGGTGTTGTGATTTAATATCTTTGGTAATCTCTTGGTGTCCCTCGTTTGGTTTCAACCACCAATACGCCATATTTAGCATCTTCGCCGTAAAGACTTATCGCTTTTTCACCTTTTATAACCCGGATAGATTTGATATTGTAATCATATAAAGTGGTTAGACCCATTACTTTTTTCTTGTCAATCACAAATAATGGTGGTTTGTTATCCACATAAAATGGTTTTATCTTTTGAGCGAGATCTTTGTTTTTCTGAGATAAATAAAAATGCACAGGGATAGTTACTTTGGTTGCTACTTCTTGTCCATCCAATTTGGCAGGTTTCCACTTTTCCATTGTGGCAACCACTCTTAAGGCCTCTTTATCAGTGCTTGGACTTAGACTTTTTTCCAAATTTAGATTTTTAAGTGCACCATCGCTTCCTACCACGAAGGATACCAAAACTTTTCCTTCAACTTCTTTGGCCAATGCATCCACAGGGTATTGTAGGTTTTTGGCCAAATATTTTTGCACATTGCCACCGTTTTTAGTAAAAACAGGCACTTTACTTACTGTTTCGTAAACTTTTTCTGATGGCACTTCTTTGGACTGGCCATCTGCTAATTGCGAAAATCCCAACATAAAAATGGCTGCAAGCACGATTGTAGATAGTAACTTTTTCATCTTGTTAATATTATGGTTGTTTTGTACTTGTTAAACAAAAGTTATGCCTTAACCGCATTTGTTACATAAAAAAAAGCCCGAGGAGGGCTTTTTTTTATGTAATTAAACTGTGCGATTGTAGAATGATAGACCAATACTGCAAAAAAAATAAAGTTAACTTGTTTTATGAATACAGATTTATCTATTTCTCATTTGGTCAATCTTCAACATGATGTCTCTAATATCCGTCATAGCATCTTTTCTAACTTTTTTCGGATCAGAAGTTATATCCAGAGGCTTTTTTTCGGATGTGCTATCAACCTTTTTCTCAGGCTGGTTCTTACTTCCGTGTATCGCAAAATTGGCACCAGGGTATATTCTAGGCTCACTAATCGTAGGTATTTCCTCGTATTTTACAAAGCTAAGTTTGTCCATCAGTTTCCTGAAAAACAAAACTTCGCTGTCTTCTATTTGTATTTTATAATTTTTCATTTCCAGTAGCTTAATTATACATAATTAATCGAAAAATAATTGTTTTAAATTTAACGATAAAATTGTTAGTTTGCAAGGAATACATATTAAAATTATCCTGTTATCAAGTTAAAATCATCGGCATCGTTATGCACGGCAAATTTATCATTAAATGATTTAAGATTTGTAAGGTCAACATTACCATAACCAATCACATCCGCGCTATTTTGTAAATTACATATTACTTCACCTTTAAAATCAATAATTTGCGATTCGCCAGTATAATCTATTCCGGCTCCTGAGCCTACCCGATTTACAGCACATACATAGCATTGGTTTTCGATGGCACGTGCTTTAATCAGTGTGTTCCAAACGTTTTGTCGGGCGGCAGGCCAATTGGCTATATAGATGGCCAAATCGTAATCGTTTCTGTTACGACTCCAAACCGGAAATCGTAAATCGTAACATATCTGAGGTAAAATACGAATCCCTTTGTAATCGAAAACCTTGCGTTCGTATCCTGGTGAGTAACTTATATTTTCGTTACCTGGACTAAACAAATGGCGTTTATCGTAATGCAGTATTTGTTGGTTGGGCAAGGCAAATAAGGCTCTGTTATATATTTTTTCGGAATCGGTGATGGCCTGAGAACCCATGATGGCAGCTCCAGTTTCTTTGGTTTTTTGTTTAAGCCACAAAACAACTTCACCATCCATACCTTGTGCAATTTTTTTGCTGTTCATTGAAAAACCTGAGGCAAACATCTCGGGCAAAATAATTAGATCAACATTGCGGTCTATCTCTCGGATTAAACCATCCAAGTTTTTTAAATTGCTTGTAGTATCTTCCCAAATAATGTTGGTTTGAACGATTGCGATTTTAAACTTCATAATGCATTAGGGAATTTATTTTGTGTCAACGTTTTATTTAAAACAGGCTACTTTTCAAGTATTAAATTAGTGAGTAGTTCATCCATCTCCTGACGTATCTTCTTCGTGGGAACTATATAATTGTTGGCAATTACGCAAAAGGCGGCCTCTTTCCCGGCAAGTGTTGATAGATAGCCACAATAGCCTAGTACCCCTTCCATCGATCCACTTTTGCCCATAATTTTCCCTTTTAAAAGGGGATTTTTAAATACAGATCGCAAGGTGCCCGACTCTCCTCCTTTTGCAAGGGATTGTTCAAAAACTTCGTAGTTTATACTATTTTTCTGCATCCAAGTGAGCAGTTGAACCATACCATTTGCCGAAATAAGATTTTTGGGCGAAAGACCGCTTCCATCGTGCAAGCGAAAATTATTTTCAAAATTTATTTTGCTACTCCAAAATTCCTCAATCACTTTGTTTCCGTTATCCCATGATGAGACACCTTTGTACTCTTTGCCAAGGGTTAATAAAACTTGATCGGCAAAAAGGTTGTTGCTCACATGGTTGATGTTTTTAATAATCTCGGACAAAGTGGGCGAGTGATAGGTAAACAGGACAGTTCTTTCAAAGTTGCTATTTAAGTGTTCGTTATGGTCAACAGAAATGCCATGATCAATCAGAAAGACCTCTAAACCATTTTTAAAAGTTTGTTCCGGATCGGGCATAGCTGCCTTAATTTTGAATTTATTTCGATTTTGTGGTATGGAGCCTTCTATCCACCAATCATTAATATTTTTAATACCATATACATAGGCGCTATCGTTGTTGTGAGTGGCAGCTACAGCTTGGCACTTTATGGTATAGGGTGTAATTTTAGGTTCGATAGAAACTACTTCTGCAGTTCTTCCTGCTTCGGCGGAGCATAAGGTAAGTTCGGTGGTGTTGTCGCTCCAGTTAAATCCTTGAGGTGAGGCGCCATAATAGTTGCCCATATCCTCCCATAATCTTGAAGATGAATAGCTTATGGTATCAGATTCAATCACAATTACTCCATCAATATATTTTACTCCAGCCATCCTAAGCTCCTCAGCTATTTTGCTGTAAATGAGTTCGGGCGTGGTTTGATCAAAATATTTTGAACCCAAGGTGGGATCGCCGTTTGATTTTATAAGCAGATTACCCAGTAGTCGGCCTTTTTTTATCTTACCTAAAAAATAAAAATTGGTTTTATAGGTGAAATCAGGACCCAGCAGCTCTAATGCGCTTGCAGTGGTTACTATTTTGGTTAAAGATGCAGGTGTTAAGCGTAAGTCTTCGTTGTGCGATGCAATGATTTCAGCACTTGCTATTTCTTGTACTTTAAGGCTTGTTATGGCTCCTTTATCACTAAGTTGAAATTGCCCAACGGTAGTAATATACATAAGTGAAAGCATGAAGGTGAAGAGTAAGGTTTTCATTCTATCACGCCTCCAATCTGTTGCTTGAGCTCCTTCATTTCTTTTGTTCTTTTGTTCATGTAAAATGAGTAGGATATTATTCTTTTTTTATCCACAGATGCGGATGCACCTGAAATAGAGCCTATAACTTCGGTTCCTTGAGCCAGCCAATATTGTGCCGATTCATAATCGTCTAACATTTCAGATGCCAATGCTAAATTGTAGGCTGCACGCACTTTGGTCTTTTTTTTATAATTGTCATAAACATACTTCCAAATCTTCACGGCTTCGCCCCATTCTTGCTTTCGTACAAACTCAGTGGCCTGTAAAAAATGAAAATTTCCTGTGGCATAGTATCCTCTACGCTGCGATTCCCATAGGGGTGTTGCATAATCTGCAGCTTTCGATCCCATATAAATGGCCAGTTCTTCTAAGCTTGCCTTAATGGTTGGTAGCTCACGTGCAATATCCTCTATTTTAAAACCTAAGGCATCCCATGATATGGTATCCAATTGTGTTTCCTTGTAGATAAGTTCCCGATTTAAATTATTGTACGCCCGCCATAATATAGCCCCCGAGGCATCTAAATAGGCATAAAGGTTACCATTGTAAACATAAGTTCGATTCACTTGAATTTTTGTGCTGTAAATATCTTTTTCGAAGGCGATAACAGCTTGGGCATTGTATTGTTTGCATAAATCATCCACTTGTTGCCCGCTTAATGCTCTGTTAATCAATCTGTCGTCTTTTTTTATTATATCGGGATGAAGATAAACGGAATCGAAAAACATACGCACTTGTAGTTCTTCTTTAAGGGCTTTTAAGCTTAATGTCGAAAAATTATCGGCATAAATCGTATCCACCGAAAATTTACTGTTTAATGTATTTACTTTGTGTACGTCCTTACCTCTATACGGTATTGAGTTATCCACCAATACAATCGATTTTATTTCGGGCTGAAACGTATATTTGGCTGGTTTTAATACGTCGATGTTTATTATCTCATAACTTGAGCATGATGTGAGCACAATTACAAGAAGAAGCATAAGGAATTTTCTGATTAACATACATAAGTTTTTTAGGATGCCAAACAGTAATGCAAAAATCATACCTAAGCTCAACAAATGCTTATTCGTATAACTTTTGTTTTTACTTCCCTCAGTTAAAATACTGGCTTGACGATTATATTATTTACTCATTTTTAATATTTGGGTAACAGCCTTATCATTCAATCGTTGGAAATATCCAATGGGGCCAAATTGACATGCTAATAGAAAAGATTAATAATTATAGAATGAATAATTAAAGGATTATTGGATGACATGGAAATAAGATTAACAGATTACTTATATTTTGCCTGTATCTGGGTCTTGTTTTTTCGTAACCTTTTTAGTGTTTTTAGGGTATACAGGCGAAATGCGATATACCAGTTTTGTGAAGAAAATTGTAGTTAAGAATAAACTATTATTGTTTTTTTTCTTTTGGATTGTGCAAACTGGATTTGCTCAGTCCGTCGACTTCCAGTGTAGTCGTTTGACTGCTTATTCAAGTTTGAGTAGTCAATTTGCGAGCAAAATGGTTCAGGATTCAATAGGGTTTTTATGGATTGCAACAGACAATGGGGTGAATCGATTCGACGGTCATGAGATTGTTGTTTATAAGGCATATGATGAAGGACTTGCTAGTACAGGGCTTGTTTCAGATCAAATTAATGAATTGTTTATTGACTCTCAGGATCGTTTGTGGGTAGGCACACCTGTTGGCATTTCGCGTTACGACAAGGAGTACGATCTATTTAGAGTTATTGCATCCACCACTAAAACAAATGGACTTGAAGTTGTTGATATTCGCTGTATTTTGGAAGATTCACTTGGTGGTATTATAGTAGTATCAGGATCTGGAATATATGCGTATAGTGAGGTTGATGAGCGTTTTGAACTCCTATTTGATTCAGGTAACTTACTTATTTCTTCTATTCTATTTGATGAAAATAATGGTTTTTGGCTGGGGTATTTTGATGGATATGGAATAGATTATTTTTCATCTTTCGATTTGATAGCTCCAGATAATCATTTTGATGGAGTCTCTGAATCTACCTCTGTATTGAAGATGATCATGTTTGAGGGTGAGGTTTGGTGTGCCTTAGGTGATGATGGCGTTGTGGTTGTTGATCCTGTTTCAAAACGAATAAAAAAACATTATACCTATGATACACACAAGCTTAATGTAATAAATGTAGCCGTAGATAAACGTAGTAATTTGTGGTTAATAGATCATAGTGGATTAAAACTGTACCATCCTGATAAGGATAGTTTTACAGCTTACTACAACTATCCCGAAATTCCCAGCTCCCTTCGACTAGGCGTTGTAGATCTATTTGAAGATAAACAAGGCAACTATTACACGCTTCACAAAGGAGATGGAGTTTATGTGAGTTTTTTCAAGATTGGTTTTCAATTATTTAATAC
>JAGXIP010000281.1 GCA_024635585.1 Saccharicrinis sp.
CAAAACAAGTACTCGATTTGGTGGATAAGTTGCTGCCAGAGCTTAAGGTGTATAATTCGATTCCTGTATTTTATCGAAACTTAATGAGCAGTACTTCAAAAATAAATGAGGAGTTGATGGTTCCACGTATCAACGAAATGAAAATAATTAAAGAGGCACTCAAAAGGCATAAAGCAGGGTTAGGAGGAGCAGTTATTTTAAAGGGAGTTCATGGTGCCGGAAAAACAGTTTTGAGCAGATATGCAGCTACTCATCTATTCAAAAAAACTAATGTATTTTGGATTGACGCCCCGGAAAATGGCTCTACAAATACCGAAGATTTACTGGCTGAATTAAAAAAACAGGCTGGCGGATTTGGCGATTTTAGTTCAGTGCTGAATAATATGCCATACGAAAGTGTAGTGGTTTTTAACGATTTGGAGCTTTGGTGGGAAAGAAGACCCGGAGGTGGTGAGGTAATAAATAAAGTGTTGGAACTGATTAGGATGTATGGCAGTAAAGTGTTTTTTATACTCAATTGCAATGTGCATGCTTTTAATCTTTTAAGCCAATTGTTTCCACTTGAGGATAACAGCTTGGCTGTTGTTGATTGTCAGCCTTTTACCTCAAACCAATTGCAACAATTAATTATGAGCCGACATAAGTCGAGCAGTCTAACACTTGTATATAAAGGAAAGTCAGAGGAGAGCATTCCTCAGTTAAGTTATTCTATGCTTTTTAATACCTACTTTAATTTTTCGCAAGGTATTCCCGGCGTTGCATTAAATACTTGGAAAGCGAATATTACTGAAGCCAAGCAGGATTCGTTGCGAATTAAAAAACCAAGAAAACCGGGCTTTGAAATACTTTACAGCCTACAGCACGATTGGCTGGTGATTATTGCACTTTTTATTCAGCATAAAAAAATGGATATTGAAAAGCTAATGCGAATAACTGGTCTCGAAAACGAAACGTGCGAAAACTACCTGTTTAAGCTTAAAAACGCAGGACTTATCGTGAGCAAGCAAAAAGATGTATTTACCATTGGCCGAAATATCGAGCCTTTATTGGTTGAGGTATGTATAGAAAAGGGCATAATTTAAACTAAAATAGGATGATAGCCAAAATATTAATAGTAGCGTTGATGATTTTCATTGCGTTCAGACTCGTGTTTTTTGTAAAAAACAGGGTAGGTATATCTATAAAAATAAAAAGGCATTTGGCTTATATGCTGCCTTTTGTCGAATTGTTTATATGGTTAGGTTTTGTGATATGGGCAGCTCGTCTTATTTATTTAGCGCAAAATTATTTTACCCTAATTGCAGCAGGAAGCATATTATTAATCTTGAGTATTCCACTGTATGCGATATTAAGAGACTTTGTTGTGGGCAATATTTTAAAAATACAGAATAAGGTAAGCGAAGGTGTTTTTATTGAAATAGAAGAAATAAAAGGGCGTATAAAAAGAGCGGGTTATTTACGATTGGATATTGAGGATGATCGTGGTAATATCAATTCTATACCTTATAATAATATCCGATCAAAAATAATATCGCAAAACAGTACCAACCAAAATTTGGCAAAAGTGGTACTACGCTTCTCTTTTCCCGAGACGACCAAGGTAAATTATATTACGCCCATCTTAAAACGACAGATATTAAATACCCCATGGGCGGCTGTTTCGCAAACACCCATTATCGAAAAAACAATAAGCGAAAACGGACAATTAATTATTGAAGTAGGTGCATACACGCTGGATAAATTATATGGTGAGAATATTAAAAATAGCGTAGCTGAACTTTGGGCATCGGAGGATTTAAAATCATCATAGCTTGGATATGTTTTAAATTGAAGCAAACACAATCTCCGCTACTTTTATTGGGTGAGAATTTTTTTATATTTGTAAGATTCATAATAAAAAAGACACGAAAAAATTCTTATGCAGAAATTCAATGATATTCTGTTGCTGATTGATTCTTACATTGGTAGTAGTGCATGGTTTGTTTATTTATTATTGGGAGTAGGAGTTTTCTTTACCCTTTACCTTGGTTTTCCACAATTAAGATACATCCGTTATGCCCTTAAAATAGTCAGGGGTAAGTTCGACAAAGAGGATGATGTTGGTGATACATCGCACTTTCAAGCATTGGCAACGGCATTGTCGGGCACTGTTGGTACAGGTAATATCGCTGGAGTTGCCTATGCGCTGTATCTGGGTGGGCCTGCCGCTCTTTTTTGGATGTTGGTAACGGCTATGTTAGGTATGACCACAAAGTTTGTTGAGGTTACTCTATCGCACAAGTACCGGGAAAAAGCTGAAGATGGCACTATATCTGGCGGCCCGATGTACTACATGAAAAAACGCCTCAATATAAAGCTACCATCCGGTAAGGTGCTGAAAACAGGCAAAATAATGGCTGTTTTATTTGCTGTGGCTACTGTGCTATCCTCCTTTGGAACAGGAAGTCTGCCCCAGATAAACAGTATCTCAAATTCCATGAGCACTACCTTCGGTATTCCGCACATGCTAACTGGTTTGGTGCTCGCTATACTGTTGGGAACTATTATTATAGGAGGTATCAAACGGATAGCTTTAGTAACTTCACGCTTGGTGCCTACAATGGCTGTTATTTACTTTATAGGAGCAATAGCCGTTATTTTATATAATTATCAAAATGTAATACCTTCCATAATTTCAGTTTTTGCCGATGTGTTTACCGGATCAGCTGCTACTGGCGGCTTTTTGGGTGCTACAATTGCTTTTGCGTTTAATCGAGGGGTAAATCGTGGTTTGTTTTCCAACGAGGCAGGGCAGGGTTCAGCCCCCATTGCACACTCTGCAGCAAGGGCTCATGAGCCTGTTTCGGAAGGATTAGTGGCTCTGCTCGAACCTTTTATTGATACAATTATTATCTGTTCGGTTACGGGAATAACGCTATTGTCGTCAGGGGTGTGGTCGCAAAAACACCAAAATGAATTTCAAAGAGCTGATATGCAGTTTCTTTCGGGGGTTTATAGCGATGTTTCGGATGAAGAGCGAAAAACGCTTAGCGAGCATGTTAATATGGTTAGCGAACTACCCTTATTTACTGGTGAATTAACAGTTGATAATGGTGAAATAGTGGATGAAGTTTCTCTGATACATTCCCGTTCTCTCGCCGAGCATGTCAGGGTTTTCAGCAATAAAGAGGTGTATTCGGGAAACCTAAAGGTAAAGAAGGGTATGGTTTTGGCCGATAATAAAATCGGTTTCGAAGGTAAGTCGCTTATACATAGTGCTCCACTAACAACATTAGCTTTTACCAAAAGTTGGTTTGGCGATTTTGGAAAATATATCGTTTCAATCGGTTTACTATTGTTTGCTTTTTCCACCTCTATTACTTGGTCGTATTATGGAGGTAGGGCAATTATCTTTTTAGTTGGCGTTAGGGGGCTAAAGTATTACAGATTTATATATGTTGTAGCCTTTTTTATCGCTTCGTTTACAGATACAACCATTATCTGGACTTTTTCAGGTATTACCATCGCCCTCATGACCATCCCCAACTTAATAGGTATCTTTGTTCTTCACAAAGAAATGAAGCAGGAGGTAAATAGTTTTTGGGGAGAATATGCCAATCGTTTCCCCAACGAAAGATTGCCTTTATTTGAACGTTTTAAGTCAAAACAGAAGGTATAGTAAGAATTATTTATATCGATAATAATGTTTATTTCCGTTATTAGATCTCGCTGTCTATTGTTTCTGTTAATAATTGGTTTTTTATTTATCAATAGATTAACCGCATATAGCCAGCAGCAAAATGAAGAATCTATCCAAAAAATATTTACAGAGATTGATTTTAATACGATTTACTATCCCGCAACAGCCCGTGAGCAATTAGATTCTATTATAAAAACCTTTACACGTGATGAGCTATTATTGTATAAAGGCTATACAGAATACATTGAGGCACAGTTGTTCTATGTTCAAATGGAGATTGATTCCTCTTTACACTATGTTGAAGATGCCATAACCTATTTTACAGCTAAAGAGGATATGGTATGGTTGTCACGAAGTCAGTTTTTGCTAGGTAAAATTGCTGAAACAACAGGATTGTACGAACAAGCAAAGATTAATTATTACGAGTCGATTAAGCTTAGTGAAGGGGTGGACGAAACAAGAGTTGGTGCAGCTTATATTGCTTTGGCAAGGTGCAAAATGACACTCTCTGAGGATTATAAGGAGGATATGGAAAGAGGAGTTAGTATTCTAAGAAGAAGTAGAAAAAAGGAGGAACATCTTTATGCTGATTTTATGGAACAGTACTTTAGGCTTGTGGAGCCGGATGCGCCTAATAAATTGAACTCCATTGCCAATAAATATATTGAAAAACAATTGTACGATTGGGCAGTGAGTGTATATAAAATTGTTGCAAGTAGTTATCATGCCCAACAACAATACGACTCAGCTCACTACTATTGCGATAAGGCAATTGATATTAGTGAAACATACCACGTGGGAAAGTTAATTTTGCCGGCTTTGTACCAGTTTAAAGGAATGTTATACTATAAACAGGAAAAGTATAATATTGCGGAGGTCTATTTTGGTAAATCACTCGATTTATATGCACAATATAACCAGCCTAATAGAATGTTGTATACTTATAACTATTTATACAAGATAGATGAAGCGCAGAATAATTTCAAAAAAGCCTTTAAAAACTTGCATAAATATATCGATTTGGTAGAGAAAACTTCATCGTCTGAAAAAGTTAGGTTGGCTAAAGTGTTGGAGATCAATAATAAAGTGGAAATGATGAAAGGTCAGTTGGCTCAATTGAAAGTTGAGAAAAAGGCAAGTGAGTTTATGTTATATCTCGTATTGTTGATTACTACAGTTGTTTTACTAGGGGTGGGTATATATGTTTATTTATATCAGAAAAGTAAAAAAGCCAAAATTGAAGAATTAAACAAGGAATTCCATAATCTACTTATAGGTATTGGGGAAAAACAATTGCTGGAACATAGATTAAATGCACCTTCTCAAAATAAAATAAAGGTCAATTCGTTTGGAACAAAAATGTTTAATACGAATGGCTTGGGAGAAGATGAGTTAAGTGATAATTTTGATAGTTGCTATATGGAAACCATTGGATTACTGACAGGTGCTTTTCCAGAGCTAACCAGAACGGAGGTGCGCTATGCTGTAATGATATGCCTAAAACTTCCTATGGAGATAATCTCAAAAGTACAAAATGTTCAACCTGCATCCATACGTAAAGCAAAGCAACGCATACGCACCAAATTAAATATAGACGACAATTTGGATGTTTTTCTGCAAAAGCACCTCGAAAATCTAATTTCAAATCTTGCCCATTAGTTTTTCGAATTCAATAATGTTTCTTTTTTCTTAAAAAAGTGTTCGTTTTCGGACATTAATATAATTGTAACTAAACATATGGTAAGTACGGTGATTTTTAATCAGTTTACTTTGCCTTTATAAGCTTCTGTTTTTCAGCGTGGTGAACTTTGTCACGTTTTTGTCACGCCTAAAATTCGCTATTTTTTAGCATGTTCATTGATATTTGTGATAACAAATTTAAAAACTCGTTATCATGAAAACTTCAAAGCTAATTTCCGTACTTTTTTCTTTCCTTATGTTATTCGTTTTTACTGGTGGTTTATCTGCTATGGAAAAAGAAGATCCAATTGTAATAATAGGTAGTAAGATTGTTAAGGAAGATCCAATTGTAATTATAGGCAGTAAGTTAGTTAAGGAAGATCCGATTATAATTATAGGTAGTAAGATTGTTAAGGAAGATCCGATTATAATTATAGGTAGTAAGATTGATTAGGATTCAATTGTTATCATGTAATAGTTTAATAATTAAGTGTTTGATTTTTAATATTGGTTTTTGTAAAGCATGATCTGAATTTTACAAACTGCTAATGAGTAAACTTTTACTGTGGAATTAAAGGAGGATACAATATGGGAAATGTTACAGTTTCGGAGGGTATAGTAGAGGTGGATATATCAAGATTCATCACAATAGATGATGTAATAGAAAACATAGATAAGTATGTTGAGGAAGTTGATGGAATCTCAAATATACAATTACTGGCAATCGATGCAACCAGGTGTCGAAGTAATATCAGTTTGAGCGATCTAGGCAAGCTGAAGCATAGTAACAAGATGTTGTGCGATAGATTTGAAATACTGAAAGTGGCCATTATTCTTAATGATCCCGTATATACTGCGATATGCATGGTTTACCAAAACTTAATAAGCTCCGATAAATATAATCTAAAGGTTTTTTCTACTCGGAGTGCTGCTTGTCGATGGTTAAGGTATTAATGGATTGAGAAAGAAAATTAGTTTTTACATGACGTTTAATGAAATATTAAGTAAACAGTAATCTTGTATAGTTGGCGTGCTCATTTTGTTTTTGCAATAGATTCCCAAATTGTCGCATTTATCGAGTCGATTAACACAATCAAGATCCAAGTCCGTTGTAAACCGCAACTTTACAACGGACTTTTTTATTGTTTAAAATCTACTTATAATAATCTAATAAATCGCTAAGTTTTAAAACCGATTGTTTTAGACCCCCATCTCGGTTTCGAAGTGTCCAAAGTTCACCGTGAGTTTTTATTATCTCTTCTAATTCCTTTGAAAGTAGTATTTTTTTAGCCGGATTAATATTCTTGGTGTCAAAGTTTTTGGCTTCAAGTCGCGCTATACCCAAATGAATGCCATGTAAAGCCATGTTTGCGGCATGTACTATTTCTTTAATTACAATAGATGCATCCTCACATTTTGGTGCAGAAGCTTGCAATAATTTAAGTGCGGCATTAATTTCTGCTTCCGCTCGTATTAAATTATCTTCTCGGAGCATTTTGGTTTGGTAGTGTGCTTTCAGAGACCACTCGTACCGCCTAAGCATAAGGTGAAATGCATTGGAATTCCCTTCTGGTAATTGGCATAAAAGATAGGCATTTCCGAGTTTTAACAAGGCTTCTGATACTTTACCTGTGGAATCGTTCATTATAAATGTACTTATGGCAGTGTTTAGGTTTTGGCTAGGGTCAGTGCTAGCGTTCCAGGCGTAAGCGGCTCCCACTGCCATTGGTGCGTAACAAACGGATAAAGGTTGCCAATGACCCCAATCGCCCCAGTTGGTATTCAGATAGCCTTTAGCTCCATATTGCTTGCCGTAATTGGCGGCGCGTCGCAAATTGGCAAAGGCATCTTTGTTGCGTCCAATTAACGATCGCCAGGTTGACGTTCCTGGGCATACATAGAAATCTAATCCACTTTGTTTAAACTTGGGTAGTCGTTTTTCAAACGGAAAATTACTTTCGTAACCCCATACCAAAGCCGTCATATTTTGTGGAACGGAAGGAATTAGTTCAGGATGGTTTAGAATAATGTCGCCCCAAAACTGCGCTTTTTTTCCATGAGTATTTACTTCGGTGTTTAGTTTTTTCATGAAGTCAAGATATACATTGCCTTTACCATTTTTGTCGCAGGCTTCTTTTGATAGGCCATGCCCCAACTCAATTGTTTCGTCGCACCCAATATTAAAATAGGCGCTGCTAAAATTGGGCAGCAATTCGTTATACAGTTCTTGCATCAGTTCAAACGATTGTGGGTTTACAGGGTTTAAGCTGTGCCTGCTTCGCTTGCCCCATGCCGTGTTGCAATCAGTGGGACATTCGGCTAAATGGAGGTACTCATCGTGCATTAACCAATTTTCCATGTGGCCAAAAGAGTTTTGATTGGGCACTAGATCTATGAATCGCGCTTTGCAATATGAGTCTAATATTTGAATTTCTTCGGCAGTAATTGGACTGGCATTTTCCCAAACTTTTGGATGGTTTTTATAGGCAAAAGTATGTTCGGTATATAATTGGAACTCATTCACTTTCCACATTGCTAACAAATCAATTATACGATACAATGTCGCCATAGTAGGAACTTTGTCTCTACTTATATCTAACATATAACCTCTTCGCTCAAAATCAGGCCAGTCAGCAATGGTTAAACATGGGATAGGGAGACCAGTATCTTTACTGTATTTAATTATTTGTAGTAAAGTTTTCTTGCCATAAAACAGTGCAGCATCATTGTTACCTGTAATGGTAATTACACCCGAATCAATGGTTAATTTGTATTCCTGCTTTCTTTGTAGGCTGCTATCAACGGCAAGTTTAAGTGTGTTGTTTAAAAGGGGCGAACTATATATCTGTAACACACCCTTAATATTGAATGGTGCTATATTTTCTATGGCTCTAGTAAACTTGTCGTTATTAAACGCAAATTTGTAAGGGTGATTCAAATGCCCTTTGTTTATTTCAATATGCTGGGGCATCGGCATTAAATAATCACTTACTTGCTGTCCAATTACCATTTGCCCGGTTAAAAGCAAGTGAAATATTATGGTTATAATTCTCATAAACATGCAGTTATATTAAATGTTGAGTAGTCCTAATCGTTTGAGCTGCTGAAGTGTATAACTTTGCCAAAAGATATCAAAATCGCCCAAGTTGTTCTCTATAAAACTTTCTTTTATTTGATTATAAGTAGGCTGATTTACTTGATGAACAGTGCATTTGTTTAATAATTCCACTATCCAAGTGCCTAGATTCGCTTTTATCTTTAGCTCAGTAGTTTGGTGTTTCATGTAAAACGTTAATTCACACATTTGCGTATTTTTCCCTTTCTTTTTTTTATCGTAAAATAAGACTTCAGGCAAGTACTCTATCCAAATAAACTTACTATTAGGCAAGGGTTCGGCATTTCCAGACTCTTTTAAGGCACGATGAATAAAATCATAGGGTATTTTTGGTGAGGGAATTTTAAAGTCGAACCATTTTTGAAGTGGTAAATCAAAGCCTACATCGTGTAAATAATTATATAGCGACTTTTTTAGCCCTTCGCTAAATTTATAATGGTCGGCTCCTGTTGGATCGTTATGTTCTAACTCGTTGTTGGCGAATGGATTAATGTTTGGGTTAATAATCTCAACGTTAAATTTATCGGGATTTTTTCCGATGGGACTATGAGCTGTTAGGGCAAATTGGTGCCAAAAGCCGGAGTGTACAATTTGATGCTCAAAAAGTTGCTTCACCACTTCCAGCGAGTCGATAGTTTCTTGTTCGGTTTGGGTGGGGAAACCGTACATAAGATAGGCATGCGTTAAAATGCCGGCATCGGTAAAATTTTTGCACACCTTGGCTACTTTATCTACGCTAACCCCTTTATTAATAAGTGATAGTATTCGGTCGGATGCTACTTCTAGCCCTCCTGATACAGCAATACAGCCCGATTTTTTCAGCAATTGGCAAACATCGGCTGTAAAGCTTGTTTCAAAACGTATGTTTGTCCACCAAGAAACATTTAGTTTTCGTTTCAAAATTTCTTTTGCTAATGCTATCATTAGGGCAGGAGGTGCGGCTTCATCCACAAAGTGAAAACCACTTTGCCCATTCTGATTTGTAATTGTTTCCATTTTATCGCACAGTAACTTAGCTGTAGCAGGTTCAAAACGTCCAATATAGTCTAAGGTTGTGTCGCAAAAGGTGCATCGTTTCCAGTAGCAGCCGTGAGCCATGGTCAGCTTGTTCCAAAAGCCATCACTCCAAAGTCGGTGCATAGGATTGGTTATCTCTATAAAAGATAGGTATTTATGAGGCGTAAGGTCGGTGTAATCAGGGCATATTGGTTCCCTGAACGAAATATCTTTGGTTTGCGAACCGTTCATATATTTCACTTGGTTGCCGATGCAAGTAAAAGTTCTTTTCAAGTCCTCCACATTCCTTTCACCTTCTATATATTCAATCAGGTTTAACAGGGGAGCTTCGCCATCGTCGAGTGTGATAAAATCAATAAACTCAAAAACACGGGCATCACTTAATGAACGCAGCTCGGTATTGGCATATCCTCCTCCCATACACACGGTTATTTCTGGATGAAATGCTTTGATATACTGACCACATTTTAGCGCTGAGAATAAGTTGCCAGGAAATGGAACAGAAAGTGCAATCATATTCGGTTTTTCGCGATGCAGATATTTTTTTAAAATCTCCAACTCAAAATTTATGATGAGGGAATGATCCAAGCGCAATTGCTTATAAATGTCGTCAAAGGTATAGGCCGAAGAGCTCAATCTTTCGGCGTAGCGACTAAATCCAAAATGAGGATCAATGCACTCTACAATATAGTCAGATATATCTTCGAGCAATAAGGTGGTCAGGTGCCTTGCTTTATCGCGAATGCCCATGTTACCAAAACTCCATTCCAGATCTTCCACTTGGTCAAAGCGTGATGCGCGCGGCAAAAACCAATCCGAACAAATACGATGAGCCAGCATGTCATTGTCTCCTTGCAAAAAGGAGATTAAATCGTCAATGACATTGATGTAATCAAACCTGAGTGCATATATACGCTGACCGTTTGTCGATAAATTTGGAATGGTGTTTACATTGGTTTCAAATATTTTTGTTAATCCATTTTTTGAGAAAATGGCTAAAATAACCTCCAACCCTAAGTCTAATTGAAAGGAATTGATGTTTTGCGTGTTCAGATATCCTTTTAAGTATGGAGTGGCGGGATATGGTGTATTAAGCTGGGTGAATGGTGGCGTAATCAGCAGTACTTTTGTTTTCAATGCTTCAGTATTTTATTTGTACAAATGTATAAAAATAGGAGGGCTTGAGGAGGTATAGTTTACACAGCGAAGTTAAGAAACAAAACGAAAGATTAAAAAATGTTAATGAAAACATATGAGTACTAGTAGGTGTTTCAAAAAAAAAAAAGTTTTTTATTTTTGCAGCGCCTACTTCACATTTAATAATTGCTAAAAGTGCAATAACACTATAATGGATTCAATGCTGTGTTAATCTTGCATTTAGCGTTTATCAATTAATTTTTACAGCGATTTCGTATTTTCTAAGGGGGAAGATGTTTTGACGAAAAAAAGATAGATTCGCAAGGTATTGGTAAGTAGCATGTTGCTAAAATAAGCATAGCATTCAGAAGGTACAAAAGTAAAAGAAATTTAATCGAATTGTAACTTTTATTTTTTCTCATCGTTAATAGTTGACAAAAGCGCGTATATAAATTGTGAATGGATGATTTTATAGGATGAACAATTTTTAAATGAGCGAAAGGAAAGGGAGCCGACGAGGTTGCAACAGTAAAATGTTAAATTAGTTTTGGGGAAAATTGATTATGACGGCAGCCACAACGTACGTTAATATGCACAGAAAGAAGGATTAATATTTTTAACAACACAACAACACAACACACACTTTGATATGCTAAAATTCACTTTATTTTCGCTAATTGTTTGGGGAATAGCGATGCAAACTACATGGGCCCAAGGAGGCCAGTCTTGTGACAATTCTGTTACGGCTCAACAAGGTTTAAATATTACCGACAATTCTTTAGGGGATCAGTGGTTTAAATATACCGCTGCTACTAATGGTAAGGTTACAGTTTCGTCCTGCGGACAAACTACAGCTGATACTTATGTTGATATTTTTGATGGTTGCAACCAGGAGGCTTTTACTTTTAGTAACGATTATTGCGACAAGCAATCGGAAGTTTCTTTTGAGGTAATAGCCGGGTTAACTTATCAAATACGTTGGAGCGCTCGTTTTACAAGCAAAAATTTTGAATGGTTTTTGATGGAATCGCCAAGCATAGAGGGGGAGTTTTGTAGCGCACCTATTACCGTAGGTGCTGGTAGCTCAGATATTACAGTTCCTGTAAACCAGTATAAATGGTACGCTTTTACCGCCAGTCGCAATGGTAAAATTACCGTTGAGGCAGTTCCCGACTGTAAAGTGGCTATTTTCAAGGATTGTAGTTACACTAGCTCATTGAATAACGATGAGAACTGGAATCCAAACAAAACTGCATTTGAAGGGGTGGCTGGAGAAACATATCTTATAGCTTTGTTTAACGCAGGAACAAAAACGGCTGTAAACTTTAAAATCACAGAAGGAGACTGGCAAGCAGGAGAGCGCTGTATTGATGCGATTGACGTGGCTAATATAAATAGTGCACCCATCAACCACCAATCGGGAACAGATAAATGGTATCGTTTTATTGCTTTTGAAGATGGTGAAATAACTATTTCGGCAGCAGGGCTTACCAATCAAGATACCTATTTGGAAGTTTATGATGGTTGTGGCAAACAACGTGTTGCCTTTAACGATGATGCTTCAGGTATGCAGTCAGAGCTTGTGCTAAATGTAAAAGCTAACAAAGCGTATTATATTAAATGGGATGATATTTTCGAGCCTCAGCAATATGCATGGAATTTAAAAGCTGGAAGTTATGCAACCGGAATTCCCGAATCGGAAGAATTGAGTATAGGCGTTTATCCTAATCCATCGCAAGGGCCTGTAACCATTGATTTGCGAGCCTTTGATTCGGAAATGGTTACCGTAACCGTCATGAGTGTTACTGGAGCCGTTGTAAAAACATTACAATTATCCGGAGGAATAGAGTCAAACTACGATTTATCGGACCTGAACAATGGTATGTATCAAATCGTATTGGAAGATTTAGTATCGAAAAAAGTAGTGAAATTTTTGAAGATATAAATACCTTCATATAATATACAAAACCACACATTTTGAATTTAGCACCTTGGCGTATGGCAGCATATACCAAGGTGCTTTTTTATTTTAAGTCCATACTTTTAATTGAGCTTATATTCAGTTCAGCGACGCATAAAGCGTGCAACTTGTTTTTTCTCTTTCTCCAAAACAGGTATTTCCATAAACTGCAGTTTTTATCCGTTTGGTAAGTTTATAATTTACAGCCTGTTTCTAATGTAAACTTGTAAAGCACTCATCAATATTCCATCACCCGAAAAGCTAAATAATAGTTTTATTTTTTACTTTTACAGGAATCATATTTATTAATCTGTAGCTATAAATATAAAAACACAGATTGTTTTGGGAGGATATTCATTTTTTTTATACTTTTGGAATCCTTGATTTATAGCGACATAAACAAAAAACAAAATGAAAAAATTAATTCCTTATGTAAATGTTGCAACAGTAAAAAAAGGAAAATCAGAAATTGAAAACATTGAAATTAGAGTCGCAGCCAAACTACCGGCAGATAGTAATCCTAAATTAACTGGTGGGGGCATCATTGAGAATCAGTCGCAATTGTACAGAGCGGTTACTTTCTCTTATGCAGGAACCAGCGAGGAGTATAAAATATTCGCAAAAAAAATCGTGGTTACTCCCAATGAAGTCGGGCTAATGGAAAGAGGTGTTAAAGTATCATTAGAATCTTCTGATGCAGCTATACTAAAAGGGCCACAAGCGGACTCTTTATCCATAGATTATGGCTACAATGAGATTTAAATAGCATGAAAAATCCGATAGCATGAAAACAATACAAAATAGCATTATTATCGGATTTTTTCTTTTTTGCAACTTCTGTTATTCCCAAGAAAATATTACGCAAAAATTTAAATCAGACTCCCTTTCTTTTCTTGATGGTAATAATCAACTTAAATCCTTTATAGGTTCATATCCAAAAGAATTACACGATTCTTTACTCAGCGTTTTAATTAACGAAAGCCACACATATAACATTCCAAAACTTGAAGCAATAACCTGCTACAGACTAGCCAGTATACGTAAAAATCATGTCTTAGTAATCGAAATCGACAGCTTGGTAAATCATTCGATTTCTATCCTTAAAACACTCAAAGACTCAATTGGCATAGCATATTGCCGTTTGTTTTTAGGCATTTATCATTGTAGTAGAAATTCAATCTTAGCAAAGGAACACACTTCTTTGGCATTAAATACTTTTCTTACGAATAAAGACACACTTGGTATGGCAGAGTGTTTTAATAATATTGGCAAGATTTTTTCTCAAAGCGGAAATCTAATACTTGCTGAAGAAAAATTTGAGCAAGCTTTTGCCCTTTGTAAGAACAGCCAAAATTATTCAAAATACACCACTCCTTATGAGTTTAATTTAGGCAATATTTTACTTAGAAAGGAGGAATATGAAAAAGCTCTAAATGTCTTTGGCGATCTTGAAAACAAATATTCGAAAACAAGAAATACATCACAAAAAGAATTTCTATACAACAGCATTTCTTATTGTTATACAAAACTTGGCGATTTTGCAACTGCCGAAAAATATTTAAAACTTGCTATTGACATCAATAAAGAAACCAATAATCTAAATAGTCTTGCAAAAAATTACAGGAACCTATCAGTAAACTACATACAAAAAGGATCTTACGAATTAGCTCTAATTTATGCCAATAAGAGTTTACAACTTAATACTGACCCGACTTTAAAAAGAAGTATTTATTCAGATCTTAACCAAGCTTACACCTTTCTATTAAAACCGGACTCGGCATGGCAATATGCCGAAAAATACATGTATATATCCGACAGCCTTGCAGAGATAGCCTTATCCGAAGAACTTCTAATGTACGAAGCCGAATTTAAGAGCAAGGAAAAAGACAAGGAGATAGAATTGTTACAAGTGCAACAAGAGCTAAATGCCGCCAAGCTTAAAAGTCGCAATACTGCAATTTACTCCATTGGCGCATTTGCCTTTGTTTTACTTGTTTTGGGTAGTTTTTTGGCGGTACAAAGGAAACAACTCCGAAAATCGAATAAGACAATTACCAAAAGCAGAAAAAAACTTGCCATTGCCAATAGCAATTTGCACATTAGCAATAAAGCCCGCGAAAAATTGCTCTCGATCATTGCCCACGATTTAAGAGGACCTGTTGGCGGCTTAAAAGAACTTTTAGATTTATATATTGAGATGGATCAATTTGATCAAGAAGAAATTAAAACTTTACTATCGGCAGTTCGAGAATCATCCTCCTCAACATATCACCTGTTAGAGAACCTTTTGAGTTGGGCCAACACGCAACGAGGAGACATTTTAGTTAACACTGAGACTGTAAATGTTAAAGAAATTATTGACAATACCACACAAGTACTTCACTACTCCTCTTATTCCAAACACATTACAATTAACACAATAATACCTTCAAACTTAAATGTTCAGGCCGATCATAATTTACTTCGCGTAGTGCTTCGTAATTTAATTTCCAATGCCATTAAATTCTCTTCGCAATTTGGGACAATTCAAATACATGCAGAACAAAAAAGTAATTGCGTGATAATTAGCGTAAAAGATGCTGGCGAAGGTATGTCGCGTAAAGAAATTGCTACCATATTTGAAAAGAAAGAAGAGTTTTTTGTTAACGAAGGAAACTCAGGTAACAAAGGCAGTGGCCTTGGCCTGATACTTTGTAAAGAATTTGTGGAAAAAATGGATGGTAAAATTTGGGTGGATGAAGAGTGCTCCGATGGCTGCAAATTTAATTTTTCGTTACCTGTTGGCCAAATAAAGACCAAAGCAAAAACATTTGCTCCTGAAAAAGAGTTCATTCAAACGAAGAGTTAAACATTTCTAAAAACATTCCTACCGAGGCTGGTATCTCATTTCTTTTTCAATTAGTTATTATAAGGTAGATAGGAGGGGTGAGAAAAATAGTTTCGAAGGACATTTTTAGACTCTATGGGATTCACGGATTCCATGCAACGCACACCTTACCTCACCCATAGGTTTTTCTTTCCAGATTTGAATCCAATCATCCCAACCTCTATTTGATGTTTAAAAATGTACGTTTCATCCTTATTCAATTAGGTAACTCACTTTATAGAATTAATTTTAGCCATTGGATATAGAAAATTCATATTTAAGCAACATGGATTGTTTTTAATTTTATACATTGTGCATTCTCTTAAAAAAACAAGAGAACTGTAATTTTAAATGGTTTTTTATAAAAGAAATTCTATTTTGCGAAAGTATTTAAATCAAAGTAAACTTTAAATAGGTATCATGCAATCAAAACTTCAGGAACTAACGGATAAACTATATTCCGAGGGGGTTCAAAAGGCCAACCAGGAAGCTGAGCTCATCATAGATAAAGCTCGCCAAGAGGCCGAAAAAATTGTGAACGAGGCAAAACAGAAGGCTGATAAGCAGTTGGAAGAGGCTGATAAGCAAGCCGCTGAAACGCAGCGGAATGTGGAAGCCGAAATAAAGTTGGCGTCGCAACAAGCTATTGCAACTTTACGCCAAAAAATAGGTAATAGTTTAACTGTAAGTGTGGTTGAGCCTACTTTAAAAGAGGTTTTTACCGATAAAAAATATATACAAGGCCTTATTTCGAAAGTAGTTGAGGGTTGGAGCAAAACGGGTAACTTTGATATGAATATTGTGCTTCCGGAAGCCGATAAAGCCGAAATGGATAAGATGGTAAAAAGTAGCTTTGCAAGTGAAATAAATAAAGGATTATCTTTTGAATTTGACGCTACCATAAAATCCGGTTTTAAAGTTGGCCCCAAAGATGGCAGCTATAAAATTAGCTTTACCGAAGCCGATTTTGGTAATTTCTTTAAATCTTTCCTCCGTCCCAAAACCAATCAATTATTATTTGAAGAGTAAAAACTATGGCAAAAAATTATTACTGTTTGGTTGCCGGCTTGCCTGATATTTTATTGGGCGATAAAAAAGTACCGTACTCTTCTATTGGCTTGCGCGATATGCTTGCCGAGGAACTCACGGAACGTGACTTTAGCATGGTGCAAGCCCTGTATTTGCCTTTTGATCATAACAACCTCATCAATTTATTGTATAAAAGAGATAAGCCTTTCGATGAAAGAGGAAATTTTAGCCTCATTGAATTAGAGCTTCTGACCAATAAAAAGGAATTGGAAACCCTGGAGAAAAGCGATTTCCCGGACTATCTGGTCGATTTTGCCAAATCCATACTTTTTGGCGATGAGGAGATAGAAAGGGTAAGCGCCGAAGTGCTGCTTTTTAAAATGTATGTAAATTACCTCAATGGGTTTTCAAACACATTTCTACAAAAGTTTCTACTATTCGAAATAAACCAAAAAAATATATTTGCTGCCCTTGCCGGACGCAAGTATCAATTGGATTACGAAAACGAATTGATTGGGGAAGGTGAAATAGTTGAGGCCTTGGTAAAAAGCAGATCAAGAGATTTTGGCTTGGCCAACGAAATTGATTATATCGAGTCTTTGATTCAAATTTACGAAGACGATAACATATTGGAACGTGAGCTTAAAATAGACCGTTTAAAATGGAACTATCTCGACGATAGTACTTTTTTTAATTATTTTACCATCGAAAGGGTATTGGCCTTTGTTTATAAGCTACTCATGATTGAACGATGGGTTGAGCTGGATGTAGAAGAGGGCAAACGAATGTTTCAACAATTATTGAGCGAATTAAAAAATAGCTTCGAATTTCCGGAAGAATATAAAATACAACATGGAAAGAAAAAATAAAACTACAGGAACGGTAGCCGGGATTATTGCAAACCTTGTTATTGTTAAGGTTGATGGCCCTGTTGCCCAAAACGAAATTGGGTTTATCTACCATCCCGAAAATAAATTGATGGCTGAGGTAATAAAAATTACAGGCGACAACGTGTTTGTGCAGGTGTTTGAAAGTACCCGTGGACTAAAGATAGGCGCTAAAGTTGAGTTCGAGAATCACCTTTTAGAGGTGACCCTTGGGCCTGGTATCCTATCCCGTAACTATGACGGCCTGCAGAACGATTTGGACAAGATGGAAGGTGTTTTCCTGAAAAGGGGTGATTATACCGACCCCTTGGATCGCGAAAAGAAATGGGACTGGACACCCATCGCTAAAAAAGGTGATAAGGTATCAGCCGGCAGTTGGTTGGGCGAAGTCCCCGAAAACGGTAATCCTCATCGTATTATGGTGCCCTTTAAAATGGAAGGTGTTTATACGGTTAAAAACATCGTGGAGGCAGGTAGCTATATCGTGGATGACGTAATAGCCACTGTGAGTGATGCCGAAGGAAATGACATCCAGTTGACCATGGTACAAAAATGGCCTGTTAAAGTGGCTATTAAAGCTTACGATAACAAACCGCGTCCTTTTAAACTACTGGAAACAGGTATCCGAACCATGGATACATTAAATCCTATTGTTGAGGGCGGTACCGGATTTATACCCGGACCCTTTGGAACCGGAAAAACCGTATTACAGCACGCCATATCTAAATATGCTGAGGCAGATATCGTAATCATTGCAGCTTGTGGTGAGCGTGCCAACGAGGTGGTAGAAATTTTTACGGAGTTCCCTGAACTTGAAGATCCCCGTACCGGGCGCAAGTTGATTGAGCGAACCATCATTATTGCCAATACCTCCAATATGCCTGTGGCGGCTCGTGAGGCTTCGGTTTACACCGCCATGACTCTTGGAGAGTATTATCGCTCTATGGGGCTTAAGGTGCTACTGATGGCCGACTCCACATCGCGTTGGGCACAGGCTTTACGTGAGATGAGTAACCGTTTGGAGGAACTTCCCGGACCGGATGCCTTCCCCATGGATCTTACCGCCATTATCAGTAGTTTTTATGCCCGTGCAGGTTTTGTTTATCTAAACAATGGCGAGTCGGGTTCCATTACTTTTATCGGAACGGTATCGCCAGCTGGTGGTAACCTAAAGGAGCCGGTAACTGAATCTACCCGTAAGGCAGCACGCTGTTTTTATGGTTTAAATCAGGACCGTGCCGATAGTAAGCGCTATCCAGCTATCGATCCAATTGATAGTTATTCCAAGTACCTGGAATATCCCGAGGTACAAAGTTATTTGCTTGAGCGTATTGGTGAAGGTTGGTTAGATAAAGTGGCAAAAACAAAAACTTTGCTCTTGCGCGGGCGCGAAGCCATGGAACAAATCAATATTTTGGGTGATGATGGGGTGCCAATGGAATTTCATGAGCGTTTTTGGAACTCGGAACTGATTGATGCGGTCATACTTCAGCAAGACTCATTTGACGATGTAGATGCCAACTGTCCAATGCCTCGCCAAAAGTATATGCTCGAAAAAGTACTTGACATAACGGATAAAAAGTTCACCTTTGAAACCTTCGAGGACTTGAGCGGGTTCTTCAAGCGTATCATCAACCATTTAAAGCAGATGAACTATGCTGAGTGGGATTCGGATAAGTTTAGGAACTATGAAGCCGAGCTAGAGGATATGATGAAAGAACGCTTAAATTAATTCTGAAAAATTTATATGCATGGAAACGCAAGCATTTCAAAAGATATATACCAAAATTAGTAACCTGACCAAGGCTACCATCATGTTAAAAGCTACCGACGTAGGTTACGATGAGATGGCGCTGGTACATGGCAGGATAGGGCAGGTGGTAAAAATAATGGGCGATAACGTTGTTCTTCAGATATTTGGAGGTACAGAGGGCATACCCACCAATGCCGAAGTGGTGTTTTTGGGTCGCCCGCCACAGCTTAAAGTGAGCGATCAGCTCGCCGGACGATTTTTTAATGCCTTTGGTGACCCCATTGACGGAGGTCCCGAAGTTGAAGGTAAGATTGTTGACACCGGAGGCCCTTCAGTAAACCCCGTGCGCCGTGCGCAGCCTTCGCAGCTTATTGCCACTGGTATTGCTGGTATCGATTTGAATAACTCCTTGGTTACCGGACAAAAGATACCCTTTTTTGCCGACCCCGACCAACCGTATAACCAAGTAATGGCCAATGTAGCACTGCGTGCAGAGGCCGATAAAATTATTCTCGGTGGGATGGGACTCTCCAACGATGATTACCTGTATTTTAAAAATGTATTCGATAATGCAGGTGCGCTCGATCGTATCGTGAGTTTTGTGAATACCACGGAAGATCCGCCGGTAGAACGACTTTTGATTCCGGATATGGCCCTTACCGCAGCCGAATATTTTGCCCACGAAAAGCAAGAAAAAGTATTGGTGCTGTTAACGGACATGACATTGTTTGCCGATGCCTTATCTATTGTATCAAATCGTATGGATCAGATACCTTCGAAGGACAGTATGCCTGGTTCGCTTTATTCCGACTTGGCACGTATCTACGAAAAGGCGGTGCAGTTTCCCCATGGCGGTTCAATCACTATTATTGCCGTTACAACGCTTAATGGTGGTGATATAACACACGCCATACCCGATAATACAGGTTATATTACCGAAGGACAGTTGTTTTTACGTATGGATTCGGATGTGGGTAAGGTTATCGTGGATCCTTTCCGAAGCCTCTCCAGATTAAAGCAGTTAGTAATAGGTACCCAAACGCGTGAAGACCATCCGCAGGTAATGAACGCCGCCATACGTTTGTATGCCGATGCTGCCAACGCCAAAACAAAGCAGGATAACGGTTTTGATTTAACAGATTACGATGAGCGTACCATTAAGTTTGCAAAAGAATATGCCGTGCAATTGTTGGCCGTGGATCTCAATATTGATACAGTGGAAATGCTCGATAGAACTTGGCAATTGTTTAAAGATAATTTTAGCCGCGAAGAAGTGGTAGTGCGTCAGGAGTTTGTAGATAAATACTGGAAATAGTAGTCAGACTGTTAGATGTTAGACGATAGAAATTAGATTAAATGATGGGATTATGAATCAAAGGATTTTTTGACGGAAGACATTTTTAAAGACTCCCTGTCTTTTACAAGCAGGTTATTTCTAGCCTCTAATCTCTAACTTCTAAACTCTAATCTCAAATCTCAAAAAAATATGGCCATAAAGTTTCAATATAATAAAACCTCGCAGCAGCTGTTGAATAAGCAGCTCAAAGTACGTGAGCGCGCCTTACCCACCTTGCAAAACAAGGAAGCAGCGTTGCGTATAGAGGTAAAAAAAGCAAAAACACGGGCCGAAGAGCTCGAAAAGGAACTTGAAGCAAAATTGGCAGATTTAGATAAGATATCACGTTTATGGGGCGAGTTCGACATGAATGCCATTACGGTGGAAGATGTGGTGCTCGAAAGCAAAAGGATTGCCGGAGTGCAAACGCCCATTTTAGTGGATGTTATATTTAAAAAGGAGCCATTTGCACTGTTTAGTAAACCCGTATGGTTTTTAGATGGTGTTAAGATTGTGGAGAGTTTGGCAAAAATAGGTATCGAACGCGAAGTGTTTATACGCAAAATGGAACTGCTTGACAGAGCCCGTAAGAAAACAACGCAAAAGGTTAACTTGTACGAAAAAGTTCAGATACCTGGATATAAAGATGCCATACGAAAAATAAAACGATTCCTGGAGGATGAGGAAAACCTTTCCAAATCGGCACAGAAAATCGTAAAAACTCGTCAGGAAGAAATGGAGGTGCAGTTATGATAATACCGATGTACAAATATTCGTTTTTGGTGTACCATGCAGACTTTATTCCCTTTAAAGAAAAGTTAAAGGAGAAAGGTGTGTTGCATGTCATGGAAAGGAATATTGATCCTGGGGCTGAAGTGCTAGAAAACCTTCAGCAAATAAACGAAGTGAAGCGATACAAGCTTAGCTTGGCAGGTAGGAAGGTGGATGAGAACAGCGTATCGGTTAAAATACCGCAAAACGGTAGCGAACTGATTGAGTTGATAAAAAATAAAAGTGCAGATTTAGATGCTCTCCACCATCAGCAGCAACAGGTTAATAAGGATGTGGAAGCACTTAAACCCTGGGGCAATTTTAGCTGGGATACTATCCGGAGTTTAAGTGAGCAAGGTATAAGAGTCAGATTTTTTTATGCTACGGCAAAAAGATACGATGCCAAGTGGGAAGAGCAATATAGTATTGCAAAAATTTCGGAGGATCGAGGCTTTGTTTATTTTGTTTTTTACGATGCCGAAGATCAAACGATTGATTTAGATGTGGATGAAATAAAGATTCCGGAGAAGTCGCTTAGCGATCTGCAAAATCAATTGACATCTGTTAATCAACAAATTGAGCGTTTGGATAAGGAATTGGATGCCATTGCCCAAGACGGCTTGCCCCTATTGGATGCGTTTGAGCAGGAAATTCAGGACGAGCTAAACGATGCCAATTTTTTGATAAATTCGGGAAATGAAGCCGAGGGTAAAATTAGAATTGTAGAAGGATGGGTGCCTCAATCATTGGACGAGGAGTTTGAAAATTACATCAAAACCCAATCCGTGTATTACATTCGTACCTTATCTACCAAAGAGGATAGGCCGCCTGTGTTGCTCAAAAATGGTGCGTTTACAAAGTTATTTGAGCCCATAGGTAAGTTATTCTCTTTGCCGGCGTATGCCGAGTTGGATTTAACGGCCTTTTTTGCTCCTTTCTTTTTCTTGTTCTTTGGCTTTTGCCTTGGCGATGCGGGCTACGGTTTATTGCTCCTTATTGGCGCGGGACTAGCCAAGTTTAAAGTGAAAAAGGATATTAAACCTTTGTTATCACTGGTGCAATGGTTAGGTGGAGCTACTATTTTGTTTGGCATTGTAACCGGAACTTTTTTCGGAATAAAGTTGATGGAGGTAAACATTCCTTTCTTTACTAATTTAAGGGAAACGTTCCTCGACGATCAGCAAATGTTTAACCTGGCATTGGGCTTTGGTTTTGTACAGATACTCTTTGGAATGGCCATTAAAGTTGCCAATGAGGTAAAGCAAAACGGCTGGAAATATTCGCTATCGGCAGCTGGATGGTTCTTGTTCTTTATTTCAACTGCTATTATGGTATTGTTAGATGCCGTAGGAGGAGAAGAGAAATGGTTGTGGAGTCTTCCGCATATCATTTTAATCAGCATCTCGGGTCTGGGTATATTCGTACTCAATAACCCTAAACGGAATGTTTTTATGAACATAGGCGTAGGTCTCTGGGATACTTATAACATGGTAACCGGTTTCGCCGGCGACCTTTTGTCGTACATCCGTTTGTTTGCCTTGGGATTGTCAAGTGCCATATTAGGCCTTGTCTTTAACTCCTTGGCTTTTGATTTGGCTCCCGACATACCTGTTTTAGGTTGGATAATAACCTTAATAATATTGGTTTTTGGTCATGGATTAAATATTTTTATGGCTTCATTGGGCGCAGTTGTGCATCCCATGAGGCTTACATTTGTAGAGTTTTATAAAAATGCTGGGTTTGCCGGCGGTGGTAAAGAGTACAAACCATTTAGTAAAATAAGTAAATAACCATTTTAAAAATAAGATTATGAGCGCTATTGTTTTAGCTTACATTGGAATTGGATTGATGATTTCACTTACCGGTATTGGAAGTGCCTACGGAGTGTCTATTGGTGGTAATGCTGCCATTGGAGCCATGAAAAAGAATGCCGATGCATTTGGTAATTACCTTGTGCTAAGTGCCCTTCCGGGTACACAAGGACTGTATGGTTTTGGAGCTTTCTTTATTTTTATGAACACAGGAATTTTAACAGCTGATATTACCTGGGTGCAAGCATCCGCCGTTTTTGGTGCTGGTATCGCACTTGGTTTGGTAGGTTTATTTTCGGCCATCCGTCAGGGGCAGGTTTGTGCCAATGGTATTGCCGGTATCGGATCAGGACACGATGTCTTTGGTAACACGCTTATACTTGCTGTATTCCCCGAGCTTTATGCCATCCTTGGTTTCGCTGCTGCATTTATGATCAGTGCATCTATAGCAGGTTAAGCAAAATTTAATTATTAATTGGTGCTGCAATTGTCGTACACAATTTTTTATAACCGATGGCGTAAGTCATCGGTTTTTTTGTGGGCAATGGCGGCTTTGCTTGGAGCTAAATATATCATTATCTATTCCATTTAGCGTTAGTCGTTATCTACCGAGGGCTTCGCTTCAAGCGAAACCCTCGGCTAGGCTACAAATGGGAATCCTTGGATCAGATTGTAACTGTACTATATGTTCAATTTTTAGCGGAAAACACTATTTTTAGAAGGTTAAATAGTGTTTTATATTGAGTATTTTTTATTATAATTGGTTCGAAACAAACATGCGATCGCTTGAATTTTTTAAAAGTAAATTTGTCGCAGACAGCTAATAATAATATATATGAAATGTACTAAAACACCCCTAATTGCTGTAGTGTTACTTTCAGCATTTCTTTTCACTGCCTGCAAAGACGACGAAAATGCACCAACAGAAAAATCGGGTGAAGTGTCATGGATCATGGATAACGGTATATCTATATCCGGGCAGCCTATAGCCACCGATGACATTGTGATTATTGAACAAGGCAGTGTGCTTATAGCTGTTGACGGCAAAAGCGGTGAAACAGTATGGCAGTTCCAAGGTTTAAAAAATGGGGAAGGAGACCCAACCATTTCGCACAGGGCACCTCTAATTAATGATGACATAGTTTATTGGGCCATGGCTTGGGGCAATGTATATGCTATCGATATAAACAGCGGTGAGCAAATATGGAAGTACGAGGCATCTATCGATTTTATGGAAACAGGCATGAACCATGAATCGTTCATGGTGCCCCCAGTATATCACAACGGAATGCTTTACGTTGTGGGGTATTCGGGTAAGCTTATTGCCATCGATACATCAACTGGTCAACTGGATTGGGAGAACAGGGTTTGGTGCAGTCCAGGCTCGGAAATCTTGTGGAACGTAGACAAAATAATTGTAGTGAACAGATGTGATTGGCATTACAGTGTAGTTGCTTTCGATGATGCTACAGGCAATAAGGTTTGGGATTATGAAGCTTCCAATCAGCTTAGCTTTTACCTTTTGTCAGATGTTAATTTTGTTTATATCAAAGAAGGAGTCAATATCAAAGGTTTGGATATTTCTACAGGAGCGATGGCGTACGAACTAAATACTGGATTTACGGAGGGTAGGTTGCAGCTCGCTTCTTCAAAATACTTTTTTATGGCAAAAGATGATAAGTTATCTGCTTTCGACAAAAAAAGTAAACAAGAGGTGTGGACTTATTCAATTAAAAGAAATCTTGCATTTAGGCCAACCTTGAAGGACGGTCATTTGTTTGTCGGCGATACCGAGTATTTGCATGTTTTGGATGCCGAGTCGGGTGCTTTGATTTGGGAAAAACAGCTGCATAAGTATTCAAATAATACAGGAGGTATAATAGAGCTGATTAGCCATGCTTATACCCCCGCCGTTAACGATGAATATGTTTATGTTGTGCACAAGGATAAGTTGTTTGCTTTAAAAAGGTAGGGTGAGTGCTGGGTAAATTAGGCGAATTTGGGCACTTAAAATATCGGTATCAATAAAGTAATCAAAATTATTTCTTAAAAGTTGATGCAATAATTAACTATCACATAAATGAAATAACTCAATTCTATCCACTTATTTGTAGTTGGGTGATAATCGGTTTAACCATTTTTTGCTACATTTTTACGTTCAAAGGAGGAAGCGGGAGCGCAATTGTATTTGCTGAAACAGAGCTATCCAACTGAACGTGTTTTAAGTGATATTTGAAACTACTTCTTACATACACTCTCGCATTAATTTTTAGATGTCCTCCTTTGTTTTTTTATGCCATACCTTCAAGCCTATTGATAACCTCTTGGCGTTCGTAAAATTGTGTTCATACATTTTTAATTCTATCTGGTGTCCGCTCTTTTTTTTAATTTGCTACTAACACCAATTTTACTCCAACTCAAAAATAAGCCACTAAATTATACTCAGTACTTCTTCAGAAACCACTATATCACTCAAAAGTTATAGAATATGTTACATTTATTATATTGTTTTTTAGTGTTTAACTATACATTGCAACAGTTTTTAACACCATTAGGGTCGAATAAATGTAAGTGTTATTTTAATATAATAGTTAGGCTCATTTATAAGCATATTTTGTAAAATTTATCATTCATATACTATGAAAAAAGTAAATCAATTTATTTGTCGGGGTTATTTTTTGCTGGCAATCGTTTTAATATCTGTACAGGTATCTATTGCACAAACGCACCAAACAATAACAGGGTCAGTACAAGATGTTAATGGTGAATCTCTTATCGGTGTAAATGTGGTGGAGAAAGGTACCACCTACGGTACCATTACCGATATTAACGGTCGTTTTAACCTAAGTGTAAGCACGCAGAATCCTACTTTGCAAATTTCTTATCTTGGTTATGAGAACCAAGAGATTGAAATAGTCAATGGTCAGGAGAATAAGATTATCCTAAAGGAGAGTTTTATGAATCTCGATGAGGTATTTGTGGTAGGTTATGGTGTACAAAAAAAGTCGCATCTTACCGGAGCTGTCTCTAAAGTGAAGAGTGAGAGCATGGCGGAGTTGCCGGTATCGAGCATCGACCAGGCCTTGCAGGGCAAGCTGGCAGGTGTAACCATACAAAACACCACATCCGAAGTAGGCGAAGCACCACAGATACGCATACGGGGTATGGGTTCTATAAGTGCCAGCAGCGAACCACTGGTTGTGGTGGATGGATATCCAACATCCGATGGGCTATCCATGGTGGATTTGGGCGACGTTGAATCTGTTGAGGTTCTTAAAGATGCCGCTTCCGGTGCTATTTATGGCTCTCGTGCTGCAAATGGAGTAATATTAATCACCACCAAATCAGGTAATATAAACAAACCTAAATATGCTATCAAAGCCTTTGGTGGATTAAAATATGCTTATCAGTTACATCCTATCATGACTACGGATGAATACCTAACAATGCGGCGTAACGAAGAGGCGTTGGGAGGTGAAACTGTTGGCAGCATGGAACGTTCCTGGGGTACCTTTGAGAATGAAACAGACTGGCAACGCGAAGGACTTAATGAGCCAGCTTCCATTTACAATGCGCAGTTTAGCGTATCGGGTGGTAAAAAGGAGCTGCGTTACTATATATCATCAAGTTACCTAAAGGATGAGGGTATCATGATTGATAATGATTACGAGAAATTTAGCGTGCGCGCCAAAATGGATGCCACACTATCTCCAAAAATAAAGATGGGTATTAACCTGACACCAACCTATTCCAAGCGTCAGCGTCCGGCTACCAATTATATCGATTTTTATCGTAGTTATGGCTGGTTGCCTGTGAAGCATAATGCACAAACATCGGCGATTACTGGCAAAGCCATTGGCGAATATGCTCATGGACGCGATTTTAACAACCAAACTTTTACCGACGAAAATGGCGAGTTTACAGCTAGGCCTTGGTCTACTTCCAATAACAACCCACGTTCAATAATGGATAACGAAAAACGTTTTAGATACGATTACAGATTGCAGACCAACGCTTATTTGAGTGTGAAAATAACGGATGATTTGGAATTTAAAACATCAAATGGCTTTTATTTTAAGTATAATGAGGTGGAGGAATACCGTAACCTAGCCGCTAAAAAAGACGGCGAGCCTAATAGAGGTGTTTATGGTAACGAGTTGTTTTTGGATTTGTTAACTGAAAATACCTTTGATTACAACAAATCCTTTGGCTTACATGGTATCACCGCGCTGGCTGGTTTTACCGCACAAAAAACAAAAATTAAATCAGCCAATATGGTAGGGCTTAATTTTCCTACCGACTATGTACCCACATTGAATGCCGCCTCCACGATTGAACTAACGGAGTCGCAAACATTCCGGGAGGAGATTGGCTTGATGTCGGTATTGGGACGGCTTACGTATAGTTATGATGACAAATATCTTATGTCGGCGAGTCTACGTACGGATGGGAGCTCTTTGTTTGGCCCTGAGAACCGATGGGGTTGGTTTCCTGCGGTATCTTTAGGTTGGCGCGTATCGGAGGAGGGCTTTATGGAGCAGTTCTCTTGGGTGGATCAACTTAAGCTAAGAGCTAGCTATGGCGTTACAGGTAACAATGACATTCCGAATTATGCCCATCAAAACAAACTTAATCCCGCCAATTATCCGTTTGGTGCTAACAACGGCAGTGTGCAGCCTGGCTTAGCTAACGTTAGTTCAACCTTGGCCAATAAGGGCATTACCTGGGAACAGACGGATGAATACAACTTTGGTATGGATTTGAATGTTTTGAACAGCAGGATAAATATCTCTGCCGAATACTATTATTCTGTTACCCGTAAATTATTGTTCAAGCAACCAGCACTCTCATTTACTGGATATACCGAGTACTGGAATAATATTGGAAAAGTACGTAACAGGGGATTAGAATTTGAGTTAACAACCTACAACATTAAAAACAAACAATTCGAATGGACTACTTCATTTAACATTGCTGCCAACCAGAATAGGATATTAGAGATTGGTGGCGAAGAACGGTTTATCAACAAAGGTGAACGAAGCGAACAATATTTGGCTCAAGTGGGTAATCCGGCCATACAGTATTTTGGTTATAAAACTATTGGAGTTTGGAACTCTCAGGAGGAGATTAACAATAATGCAAGCCATATTTCGGATAAACCCGGAGGACTTAGAGTTGCCGACCTTTACAAAGACGGTGTGATTAACGATAAGGATCGCACTGCATTAGGTAATCCATTCCCTGATTATACCTGGGGCTTTTCGAACCGATTAAGCTACAAAGCCTTTGATTTATCGGTAATGATACAAGGGGTACAAGGATTGGATATATTTAATGGTGACGGATATTATGTGGAATCTAAACGTATCAATTTAAATTACGTAAGCAATCGGTGGATTAATGCTGAGAATCCGGGCGATGGCAAAACGCCTTACGAGAACAATGGTATCCTATGGCAAGAAACAGATTATATGATTGAAGATGGTTCGTATGTGGCGCTCCGTGATGTTGTTTTGGGATATACCTTGCCTAAACGTGCTGCTACTAAAATGGGCTTGAGTGGTTTGCGCTTGTATCTGTCGGGTCAAAACCTGTTTTATATATGGAGCGATGATTACCGTGGCGTAAACCCGGAAGCACGTTATACTTATGGGGCCTATACATCGCCACTTATCGATGGATACCAGCGGGGTGGTTTCCCCATTCAATCTACCGTTACGGGTGGAATAGAAATTAGTTTTTAACCTGTTTGTAAAGGAGATATAACATGTTACTTAAAAATAAATATACTGCAATGAAAAAGGTACTCAATTATATAATTTCTATGGTGGTGTTGATGGGGCTCAGTACATCATGCCTCGATTTAAACCCCATATCCGAGATTGGTGAAGAATCTTTCTACAAAAACCAAGAGGAGATGAACCTGGCTGTGATAGCCTGCTATAACGGTTTACACGGTACAATTAGCAAAGAGTGGGCGCTCACTGAGGTACGCAGCGACAATGCTCGTTTGTATAACGCCGCCACCAGCTCGGCTACCAACCTGCTACTGGTGCAGTTGGACCAATTGTTGGTAAGCCCTAACAACAGCAATGTTGAGGAATATTGGAACGCCGTGTACCATAACATATCGCGCTGTAATACCGTATTACGTCCTGATTATCTGGCCGTGGTGACTGACCCAGTCAAGCACGACCAATTTAAGGGCGAGGCACTGTTTATCCGTTCGTACCACTATTTTAACATGGTACGACTGTTTGGGCCTGTGTTTTTGATTACAGATAATATTAGTGCCCAGGAAGCTAAGACAAAAGATCGCATAGCCGTAGATGAGGTTTATGAGCAAATAGAAAAAGACCTGTTAGAGGCCATCGATTTATTGCCATCATCCTATGATGACAATGACAAGGGCAGGGTTACCAGCTTTGCGGCCAGAGCTCTTTACGGCAAATTGTTGTTGACCTTGCATCGTAACACCGAGGCATCTACAGTATTAGGGAATCTACTGACTGATTATGGTACCGATTTGATTGCCTTTGATCAGGTGTTTGATATTGGAAATGAATTGAATAAGGATATTCTTTTTGCCATCCGTTTTCTTTCCGGCGATAAAGGTTTAGGCTCACCTTTTGGAAACTATTTTGCACCCAAAAATAGTGGCTTAAATGTTATCAATGGCGATGGTGACGGATTCAATCATCCTACTACCGAACTAATTAACTTATTTGCAAGTGACGATGTTCGCAAAACGGCAACATTGTCCGAAACATATTACGATCCAGGCAAAACAGAACCTAATATATACGATCCTTATGTAACTAAATACCTGTCGTCCACAAGTTCTAAATACGATAGCGAAAACGACTGGCCTGTGTTGCGTCTTAGCGACTGTATTTTAATGTATGCAGAAGTATTGAATGAGCTAAATGGTCCCTCTGCAGGACTTGAATACCTGAACATGGTGCGCACACGTGCCGGATTGGTCAACTATAATATTTCCGACTTTCCGCACAAACAGGCATTCAGGAATGCAATTGAAAAGGAGCGCCGCTTAGAACTGGCCTTTGAAAATGAGCGTTGGTTCGACCTTTTACGCTGGGATATTGCCGTAGATAGAATAAATAATCACTTGTTAACCGAGGCTTTCTACTCTGAATATACCTACCCCATAGCACAGGTTCAAAAATGGCAATTGTTGTTACCCATCCCACAAAATGTTATTGACATCAATCCGACCATTACACAAAACTTTGGATATTAATTGGTTTGGGTTTGATAAAAAAAAATAGGACAATTACCCGTGATGAAAAATAAAATTAAAATCATGAGATGAATAGATTATTAAGATATATAGGTCTTGTTTTTATCCTCTTGGCAGTAAATGGCTTGGCTTCGGCAAAAAGTTATAAGGTGTCGAACGTGCAGGAATATAACGTTTTGATGGGTAAGCTTGTGCCAGGCGATACGGTAATCCTGACCAATGGCAAGTGGATGGATGCTTCCTTGGTTTTTACTGGGGTGGGCACGGCACAAGAACCAATTACGCTTACTGTTGAAAGTAAAGGTCAAGTGACCCTCCAAGGGAAATCGTCGCTCAAAATACATGGCGAGTACCTCCATGTGTCAGGCTTGGTGTTTGTAAATGGATATACCGACACCAAATTTGTTATCGAGTTTAAATCGGGGAGCAAACTGGCCAATAATTGTAGGGTGAGCCATTGCGTGGTGGACAATTACAACCAACCCAACTCCGCCGATCAGGATACTTGGCTTAGCTTGTGGGGTAAAAACAATACGGTAGAATATTGCTACTTTGGTGGTAAAACCAATCAAGGGCCTACTTTTATTGTTTGGCCCAACGACTCAAGTAGCACGGATAACCATCACCATATTTATCGTAACTATTTTGGCTATCGCGACGATTTAGGCAATAATGGTGGTGAAACGATGCGTATAGGCACGAGTGATCACTCACAAAAAGTGTCTGCTACCCGTGTGGAGCAAAATTATTTTGAACACTGCAACGGCGAAATAGAGATCATATCCATTAAATCGTGCGAAAACCTTATTCAGTCCAACACATTTTTTGAGTGTCAGGGTACTGTAACTTTGCGCCATGGGCACCGCAACCATATTGATGGGAACTTTTTTATTGGTAATCACAAAGCACTTACTGGTGGAGTTCGGATAATTAATGAGGGACATCAAATCACTAATAACTTGTTTTATAAATTGGCAGGTACTGGATTTAGGGCACCCCTTTCTATTTTAAACGGTATCCCAAACTCGCCCTTAAATGGTTACGCTAGGGTTAAAGATGTTGTAGTTGGCAACAATACTTTTTTTGATTGTACCGAGCCATGGCTGTTTAACGGCGGCATTGAGTCGCGCAATAGGGTAGAATCACCGGAGAATACTTTATTGACCAATAACCTTGTTTTTTCTACTAAACAACAAGCTGTTACCCAAGTGCTGGGCGATGCTTCGGGCATAAAAATGCTTAATAATGTGGCATGGTTGGCCAATGGACTTTACCAAAGCGATGGTTTTGTGCCTGCTCATTTTACTCAGATACCTTTTAAGAGTTGGTTTGTGCCGGTGGCCGATGTAGCTTCTGTGCAAAATAGCTCGGTAGAACATGATATAACCGGACGGTTGCGAAGCGATGCAAATGCTGTTGGAGCTTTTGGTTCTAAGCAGACTAAAGCCGATGTGTTTGTGCCTGCAGCTGATAATTGTGGCCCTTTATGGTATCAACCTCAAATAAAGAAACAACCCCAGGCAGAAAGTGCTTCGGTAATAGAGGTCCCAGCCGAAGAGGATGCCTTACTCAAAGCACTTAAAACAGCGGTGGATGGCGATGTGTTTGAGTTACTCGAAGGAGTGCACAAACTCAGTAAAAAGCTATCTCTGGATAAAAAAATTACTATCAAGGCCTCGGCCAGTGCAAAAAGTAAACCAGTACTGCGTTTTTCACAAACATCATCTACCATTTCAATGGTTGAGCTGAAAGATGGTGCCTTGCTAACACTTGACAATGTAGATTTGGACGGCAACGCTCAAAGCGACTATGCTGCCAAATATGGCTTTACTACCTATAAAGAAAGTATGGTGAAGTATAGCTTAGTGCTGCGAAATTGTGAAATATACGGATTTACAAACGAGGACGGCGGAGGTGTTTTTAAAGCCTATCCCGGATCATTGGCCGACAGTATTGTACTTGATAATTGCATCGTTCGCGATTGTTACCGTGGCTTTGCCCTGTCCGCAGATAAGGATAACCCGGGTGGCTATAATGCCGAGCATATTGCCTTTTATAACACTGTTTTTAAATCAGTTAAGCAATGGGGTCTCGAGTACTATACAGGTAGCGAAATGATTGAATCTTTCAAAGGGAAGCTTACGATTGACCATTGCGTTTTCGATGATGTAAACAGTTTTGAAGGACAAGTGATTCTGCGTACCAAAGGCATTGATTCTGTATCAGTTACCAACTCCATTTTTGTTTATTCTTTGGCCAAAAATCCCATTGTTTTGGTTGGGCCAAATCAATTTATAAACAATTGCTGTGTTTTTAGGAGTGGTCAGGTATCTGCCAAAGCAGGTGCACAGATTTCCGGAATAATGGATGTAAATCCAAAATTTGAAAAAGGAAGTTATCACTTATCCGAAAAATCCCCTTTGTTAAAGGCCGGATCCGAGGGTACTAATATTGGTTTAAAAAAATTACCATAGATAAAAAAATAATAAAGCACATTTTAAAATTATAAGATATGAGTTTATATAGAACAAAATTGGATTTTCACCCAACAGCTATCTTCACGCAAGGAGGCTTGTTTATGCTGGTGTTGGTTGCTTTGTTACTGGGTGGATGTAACGAAGAGGTATCTGTATTCGAGCAAAAATCAATGCCTCCTGTTGTATCATCTTTTAGTCCTATGGAAGGAGCTGCCGGTACTGATTTAACTATCATGGGCGACTTTCTTACGGATGTGGACTCGGTTAAAATTGGCGGCGTATTGGCCCAAATAAAATATCGGGTATCAAAAAACGAACTTATTGTTAATGTTCTTCCCGAATGTAAAACAGGTACTGTTGTCTTGCGTAATTCCAGCGGATGGACAGAAAGCTCGGAAGTTTTTACCATGGAGTATGCGGTGCCTACTTTGAGCACTATTCCTGCAATAGCTAGGGTGAACGATGAAATAGAGTTGCGCGGTACAAAATTGAATGCTGTGCATAAGGTCTATTTTCGTGAAGCCGGTGGTACAGATGTTGAAGCAACTATTCTTTATCAAAGAGTGGACGAGCTGATTGTTGAAGTTCCCTATTTTAGTGGCGAAAATGCAAAGATTGTACTTTCGTACCTTAAGGGATCCGAGGCGCAAACCGTTGTGTCGGATAATGATTTTTCTTTGTCAAAACCCATTCCTTCCGTCACTAATTCGCCAGCAGAAGCACAGGTAAACACTACCGTAGAACTTAAAGGTGAAAACTTAACGGTTGTGGATAAAGTGATGGTGGGTCAATATCAAGCCCAAATTGTTACCCGCACCAATAATGCTATTACTTTTATTGTGCCAGGTGAATTTGAAGCTTCTGCTTCGGTGCCATTAAAGGTGGTTTTTTATGGTGGTCAGGAAGTTGTTATATCTACTTCGTTTAGCGTGGTGGTAGGCGAAATTGCCAAAGTATTGTTTTGGGAGGCTCGCACTATTCAATGCCAAGTAGATGATGCCGAGAGCGTGTTTTTTAACCCTAAAATAGGTTACTCATACGCGCCATGTGAGTACGAGGCCAACCGCGATAATATTTACTTTTATGTAACTTGGAGCGGAAGCAGTAAGTACATCCAGCTCAACAATCCGAACAACAGTGCCAACCAGGCCAAAAACTTTAAGTGCGAAGGTGCAAACCTGCCCACAGAGTTGCTACCCAATATTGTTAAGTTCAGAATTTTGGATGCTACCGATGAAACTCAACTGGCTCTAAAAAACAAAGTGATTAACAAAGAAATACTAGAAATTACCGATGAAACATGGGCTGGTGTGCCGCAGAGTTCAGTCAATACCCCTCGTTTTTACCCATCACCCACTGCCCCTGGAAGTAACGAAATTGTGATTGGTGATGTTGTTATGTTCCAGCGATTTTTAGCAGAGGAAGTTGTGGAAACTGGCTTTATACATGTTACAGATTACTCCATACCTGATTTTACAGTAGATCCTAACGAAGGCAAGAAGGCCGTAGTTACCTTTAATTGTTATTTCCAAAAATAAATTCCCCATCTCAAACTCAACTCTTGTTTTTTTAAATAAGGGTTGAGTTTAATTTTTTCAATAAAAATTTTAATGCTAAAAATTTTACTCATAGGGATTAGTTTGGCAATGAGCATATCTTCGGCTTATGCACAGTGGCAATCTGAATTGTTGAAGGTGCAAAATGATAATAGCTTGTTGTATCATGCCGATGCCAATGGTTTTGTACTGCCTGATTTTAGCCATGCAGGATACATGGGCGGAGGTATCGATATTCCTACAGTGCCGGTTATTAAAGCCATATCGCCCATAGCAGGTGATAATACGGCGCATATTCAAGCAGCTATTAACAGTATGGCTAGTTTCCCGATAAATGCGCAGGGCATACGGGGGGCTTTGCTGCTCAATGCCGGATTGTACGAAATATGGGGCACCTTACATGTTGGTGTGAGTGGGGTAGTACTGCGTGGTGTTGGTAACAGTACTTCTACTGTAAATTCCACCGTCTTGAAGGCCAAGGGCAACACGCCCCACCAACGCGATGTATTGGTAGCGGGTAACCTGATGAAAAACTATTGGGATAAGGGAATAAGTAACCTTCAAAATATTACCACAGACATAGTGCCTTCCGGTGCTACTTCATTTGCAGTAGACAATGCTGGTAGCTTTACTGTGGGCGATCAGGTTGTTATCACCCATCCTTGCACCAAAGCGTGGATAGAGGCGGTAAACTATGGTGGCGTACCCGATGTTGCTGAGCGATGGACTGTAAATCAATTGCCCATTGTGTACAACCGTTATGTAACACAAGTTAGTGGTAATACTATTACGGTAGATGCGCCTTTGTTTTATGTGCTAAACCGATCCTTGGCTCAGAGCACAATTTCCCATTTTAGTGCATCAGGCATATACAAGCAAATAGGTTTAGAGAATTTCAGAATAGATATTGAAACGGCTGGGGGTGAAGACGAAAATCATGCTTGGCAGGCTATACGCTATAAAAGCATAGAGAATAGCTGGGCACAAAATGTGGTGGTTACC